>CAJTYD010000016.1 GCA_910583775.1 uncultured Muribaculaceae bacterium
GGCCAAAAGCCCCATTTTACGCCGTTATTGCTCGTTTGCAGTGGTGTTCTCACCAGACAAAAGAAAGCGGCCAGAAAGCCCCCCAAAAGCCATCTGACCGCTCATGCGATTAAAGCAAATTAAACCTGATGCAAAGCCGCATTAAACACCTGCTTAAACACTTTGCCCTCGTTCTTAAAGCAAAACTAAACCAACTTAAACCTTTTGTGCGTTTCGTTTTCCAGCCCTCCGCCCTACTACATCCACCTACTTACCGAATTATCAAAGGTTTACACATTCAAACGTTCTTCATGTTGTTGTACGCTTCGTTTTCATGCCCATACAAATATTTATGGAGCCGTACGAGCTAATGTTTATTCACAAGACAGAGTTGCGCACAAAAAAGTGACATCTTTCATCAAATTTTCTATAATCTCAAACCTCGATAATAGGTATATTCATTTGATATTTATTAAATTTGCGACAAAAATAAAATCGAACAAGTATGAATCCCCTGAGGTATATTCTGACAATATTATCGCTCCTATGCGTCTGGCCGGCATATTCTGTCGGGCCTGCAATCATACCGTTGCCCCGAAGCATGAAATGCAGTGAAGGTTCATATCTTCTGAACCGGAATATTTCGATCGCTGCCGATAGTCTTCCAGAAGGCATGGAAAAAGAAATATCGAAATTTATGGTATTTCTCAGCCGTAACGCCTCCATAAACGCACAAAAAGTAAAAGGCACCGGCGACATAACCGTTTCAAAAGATTCTTCCCTTCCGCAAGAAGGATATCGTCTTGCCGTAACGCCCGATAAAATAAAGATCGAAGCCTCGACCTCCACCGGCCTGTTCTACGCCTTTCAGACTCTCAAAAAGATGTTGCCCGCTCAGATCACCGCCGGGAAAATGTCAAAAAGCGATATCAGTTTTCCGATTTCGCTCCCTTCCGTGGAGATTGAAGACGAACCGCGGTTCAGCTACCGCGGATTCATGCTTGACGTCAGCCGCCATTTCTTCGATGCCTCGCAGATAAAGAAGATGCTCGACCTGATGGCAGTATATAAACTCAACCGTTTCCACTGGCACCTCACCGATGATCAGGGCTGGCGTCTTCCCGTCGACAAATATCCGGAACTTACTGAAAAAGGAGCAATAAACCACAACATTCTTCTCAGCGATTTCGAAGCGCAGAAGCAGACACGGGCAGGAGAAAACACCTCTTACGGCCCATTCGCCTATACGAAAGAAGAGATTCGTGACATCGTGGATTACGCCCGCGAACGGCATATCGAGATTATCCCCGAAGTGGATATGCCGGGACACATGGTCGCCGCGATTCACACCTATCCGCAATTCTCGACCGACCCCGAAAGCAGACGGGCCATAGCCGCAGGGATCGCATTGCAAGCTGCCCCTGATCCCGATAACGTCGAGAGCCATTTCACTCACAATATATGGAATACCGGAGGCATATCTTCCGACGTGCTCGATATCAGCAAACCGGAAGTCATCACGTTTGCCAAAGACGTAATCGACGCCCTCGCCGAACTATTCCCCTTTCAATATATCCATATCGGCGGAGATGAATGCCCGGTGGACGCCTGGAAGAAATCAGAAGCATGCCAGCAGCTGAAGAAAAATCTCGGACTCAGGAGCGACGAAGCCTTGCAGACCTGGTTCATGAATGAGATTGCCGCATACGCAAAAGAGAAGCACGGCCGCAAGATCATGGGCTGGAATGAAATCATCACTTCAGAAGGAGCCGACAGAACTCTTATCAAGAAGATCGACCCCGTGATATTCTGCTGGTATCCGGCCGAGCAAGGAGTCGAGATATGTGAGAAAGAGGGTATCCCGTATATCTACACCCCATTCAACGGAGGATACTACATCAACCGATCTTACAAGGGGATTGACAAAATCGGAGCCGGACGCGACGGCTCGCTCTTCAAGTCGTATAATATCAATCCGCCGGAGGGGCGCCACTGCCTCGGAGTGCAGGGAACGTTCTGGACCGAGCAGGTTGACCGCCCCCGCGACCTCGAATATCTCGCGCTACCCCGCCTGATAGCGATCGCGGAACAGGGCTGGACACCAGTCGCCCGCAAGGACTACCGTGATTTCCTCCGCCGTCTCGAGAGCGACCTTCCCTATCTGGATGCCGCCGGATATAATTACGAAAGCCATCAGCTCGAAAATCCAGACCGCCCGGAATAAAACATCCTGCGCAAAAAAACGTTACTATAAAAAACTCACTTGTACTATTTCTATGCTTCTTACTGTATTGCTTTTAATCGTAGGCCTCGTGCTGATTCTCGGAGGCGCCAACTATATGACCGACGGAGCGGCCGCCGTCGCAAAACGCTTCGGGTTGTCCGACCTGGTTGTCGGCCTGACCATTGTAGCATTCGGAACCTCCGCTCCGGAACTGACCATCAGCCTGTTGTCGGCGATAGACGGCAACACCGGCATGGCGATCGGCAACGTGGTCGGAAGCAATATATTCAATATCCTGCTGATTATCGGCGCCGTGGCTCTCGCGCGTCCCATAAAGGTAGAGAAAGGGATCATGACAAACGAGATCCCGCTCGTGATCCTCTCCTCTGTCGCGCTGCTCGCCATCGGGTCGTCGCTCCCGCTCGACGGAACGGCTCCGGAGATAACCCGCGTAAACGGAATCCTCCTGCTGCTTTTCTTCGCCATATTCATGCGCTACGTCTTCTCCCAGGCAAAAAACGGCGCCGACTCTGCCGGGAACAACGACGACGACAAACCGGTGAAGAAGCTGCCTCTCTGGAAATCCGTCCTCTTCATCGCCGGAGGACTCGCCGCACTGGTCTACGGCGGAGATCTTTTCGTCGACAAAGCCTCGGCGATCGCCTCCTCCTTAGGCGTCAGCGATGCGGTGATCGGTCTTACGATAGTAGCCGCCGGAACCTCCCTCCCCGAGCTCGCCACATCGCTCACCGCCGCCATCAAAGGCAACTCCGGCATAGCCGTCGGCAACGTGATCGGCAGCAACATCTTCAATATCTTCCTTGTCTTAGGCTGTTCGGCCACCATCCGCCCGCTCCCCTTCGCCGGGATCACCACGCTTGATCTGCTGGTGCTCACAGGCGCCTCCCTCCTTTTCTGGCTCTTCGGCTGGCTGTTCGGCAATAAAACAATAACCCGCGCCGAAGGTGGTATCCTCGCCGCGGGCTATATCGCCTACATCGCCTGGCTCGTCATGCAGGCCGTGTAGATATTTTCAGATTTTCCTTATTGGTTGTAGAGGCCGAGAACCTTCAGGCGGTCGCCGGAGAGATCGACCTTGAAGAAATTGGGCACGCGGATATAGCGGCCGTTTACATCCTTGTGACTGTGGGCCGACAGGAGCCACTGCCCGTCGAAGGTGCGGAAGATCATTCCGTGTCCGAAGTTCGGAGGTGTTATCGGTTCCTTTTCCTGAACCCAGGGGCCGTCGAGCGTGCCTGATTTCGAATATGCCACACCCTGCGTATAGTCGCCTAATACCCAGCTTGTCCAGAGCATTCCGAGTTTGCCGCTGCCGGTCTTGAAGAGCCATGGACCGTCGGTGACGCGGTTGAACTGTATTTTGTCGCCCATGCGCTCGCGGCTCCAGGGAGAGGCCGAAGCCCGGAACAATACCTTCCCCTTCCCTTTTGATCCTGAAAGATCCTCCTTCAGCTCTATCTTCTCGATCGTTCCGTTCCAGTTCTGCAGCCATTCGCCACAATAGACCATATAAGGCTTGCCGTTTCTGTCAACCCAGAACGTGCCGTCGAGCGTCAGATAGTTTTCCGGCAGATATGTCGGATCGGCCATCGGGACGAAGGGACCGTCCGGCCGGTCGCTTACAAGCACATGGCTCGCGCGGCGCTCCAGTTTATTGCCTTTATATTCACCAAGTATATTCTTATGATTTGTGAAAGTGGCGAAATAATAATATTTGCCGTTGTGTTTGTGCAGCTCGGCGGCCCAGATGGCGGGACGCGGCCCCATCCATGACGCGCTGTCGGTCTGCGCCACCGTGTAAGGTCCTGCCCATCCCTTGAGATCACGGCTCTTCCACATCTTTCCTCCCGTTCCGGTCATATAATACGCCTTTGTCGTGTCGTCAGCCAGGACGCAGGGGTCGCTGAGCACGATGGCGTCAAGAGGGATGTTTTCGTTCCAGACGATCGTCGATACCGAACGGGGAGCGAGTTCCACCTCTCTGCCCTCGGTTCTGCATGGAGTGAGACTCTCCCCGTTATCGGAAGTACGGTAGATGGTCATCTCCGGCATCGCCTCGCCGATATGTCCGGCCACCGAGAGATCCACAAATTGCACTTTATCGGAATAATTGATTGCCACGACCGCCATTGTTCCGTCAGGATTCATATAAGCCGATAGCATGACGCCCCGGGGGTCTGTCGCGCTATCCGGCTGAATATTCGAGCCGGCGCCCGGTTGGCCGATCTCGATTCTCTTGGCTCCCGGCTGCACGAAACGGCTGTAATTGCCCATCGCCCAGAGGAGCTTCGAATCAACGATCGTGTCGTTGCCGGCGTCATTCTTATACTGAAAAAGGAGACCGTCCTTGTAGTCGCCGCCTACCGAACGCCACCACTGCCAGCTTCGGGAATTTGCATATACCATGTCGTGGTGAATCATTCGCGCCACATAGAGAGCGGTCTTCATCGTGCGGTCATAACCCCCGCCTCCGCCGATCTCCTCGTCATTGCTCATGATGCAGACCTCGCTCTGCCAGAAATCTGTATCATATTTCTTCAGGGTGTCGTTAAGCTGTTGGCGGTATCTCTTCATGGCGTCGACCGGTGTATTAGTCCAGTAGCTGTGTCCGGCGATCAGATTGGGGACATGGCTCAGATTCCCGATATAACTCTCAGTGCTGTCGGGGCAGAAGAAAGACTGTATAAGATAACCGCGTTCCGGACCGGTCTGATGAGTCGCCATCATACACCTGTAATCGGATGATTCCGGAATTATGATTTTTGTATCGAGCTGACGGCGTCCCAACTCCTCGTCGAGCATACGCACAAGACGGGCTATCTCATATTTCGTGGCCGGCGTTCCCTCCTGCTTCGGTCCCTGCCAGTTCCAGTGGCCGTCAGGCTCGTTGACAGGATCGATATAGTTGAGCCGGATTCCGTGGTGACGGTCGAGACCGTCGACAACTTCCGCCATAAAACGGGCGAAATCTCCATATTTGCTCTCTTTGAGATTATATGTTCCGCCACGGCCCGTATTGGTTGCGAGTCCGTTTTTAGTGAAATAGACCGGCGGCGAGTTCAGAAAACCGAGGAAATTGCGCACTCCTCTCTCCTTGGCGCGTTTCATGAACGCCACCTGACCCTTCTGCTTGTTCCAGTCGTAACTACCGTCAGGGAGAAGGAAGCAGTCGGTTCTTGTACCATTGTTGATCTTGCTGCTGTCGCCCTGCTCGAGACTGCCCGCGCCGATATTGAAGCGCCAGATGTTAAGGCCGATGCCCTTAGGCTTCCCCTTTCGGTCGTTCTCGCGACTGAAAAGAAGGTCGGCCACACGGTTCTGGATGTGATCGGGCATCTCTCCGATAAAGCGCATGCTCCAGGCGTCCGACGCGCCGAACCCGTCTATGGTCTGGTAAGTCTTTCCCGGATCAATGACAAACTTTGTAGCATCGGGCTGCTGGGCCGACAAAGAGAGTGCGCCGAACGCGCACATAAGCCCCAATCCTCCTAATCTCAGTTTCTTCATGATGATAAGTTTCAAAAAATACAAAGCAATAATATTTACAAAGATACTTAATCCTGACAAAATTTGCAATTCTCATTTTGCGATCATAGTGTGAAATAAAGATAATTGACCTAAAATTTTAAGACTCAACTTTTTAAATCTCCCGCATAGCAATTCGACGGATTACATCCCTGCTTTAGAAACTGTTTAAATTTATTTTCAAAGGATTTTGAGAAGATTTTTGAGATGTTTTCGCAAGTTGAGAAAGGAGAAACCTTTCGGTTTCGACTGCCGAAACTTGGCGGAAACAGCCAAAAAGATTCTTAAAAGCCTTGAAAGAATTCTTATTATAAAATTTTCGAAAGAAATTTAAATAGTTTCTTAAACGTAAGAGAACAGGGGAAAATCCCGCAGGCGCAAAAAAGTCAAAGGGGCGGCTCACGTACATAATTAAGCGCGCCAAGATGTCGCCTTCGGCCTGTGAAGCCCGGATTATACACGTCATCGTCAAGATATTGAAGCTATTGCAATATGCCATTTAACAAATTTGCCAATTGTGGCAATTTTAGCAAATAAACACTTGCATAGCTCGTCAGAAAGGATTATCTTTGCAGGCAGTTGCTAATTATGCCAATATTGGCAAAAAAGATAAATGAGATGAAAATTCCCAGGCCCTATTACCTGAACCAGCTCGTCTCCGGGATGGGCAATGGTTTTATAAAAATAGCCACCGGATTAAGAAGATGCGGAAAGTCATATCTTCTCTTCAATCTTTTCGCGGATTACCTCAAAGAGTCCGGAATTGATGAAAGCCATATCATCAAAGTGGATTTGGAGGACATCCGAAACATCGAACTCCGTGACCCAATCAATCTTGTCAGACATATCGACAGCAGGATGAGGGATCAAGCTATGTATTATATTCTATTGGATGAAGTGCAGCATGTGGAGAGATTTGTCGATGTCCTCAACAGTTATCTAAAAATTGAAAACGCCGATGTATATGTGACTGGGAGCAACTCGAAATTTCTCTCATCCGACATTGTGACAGAATTCCGTGGAAGGGGTGACGAGATACATATATATCCTCTGACGTTTGCAGAGATTTACTCTGTTTATGGAGGCGACAAATCGGAGCTTTGGAAGGATTACATTACATATGGCGGCCTTCCCCATATACTTAGTCTTGACTCCCATCAGAAAAAAGCGACCTATCTGAAAAATCTTTATAAGACGGTCTATCTGAAAGATTTGGAGGAGAGAAATAAAATTTCCAAAGTCGCTGAATTTATCGAACTTGTGCATATCATTGCCTCTTCAATCGGCTCACCATGCAATCCGGCAAAACTCGCCAACACATTCAACAGTGTCAGCAAAAGCGAGTTGTCTCGACAGACGGTCGCAACGTATCTCGGATATATGGAGGACGCCTTTCTTATTGAGATGGCCAAGAGGTATGATGTAAAGGGCAAGAAATACATCAACACACTGTCGAAGTATTATCATACTGACATCGGTGTTCGCAATGCCATACTTGATTTCAGGCAGCAGGAAGAGACACATATAATGGAGAATGTCATCTACAACGAACTGTTGGTGAGAGGGTATTCAGTTGATGTCGGTATGGTTGAGGTCAAGGGGCGAGATGCAGACAATGAATGGTACCGCAGACAGCTTGAGGTAGATTTCGTGGCCAACATGGCTTCGAAAAGGTATTACATACAGTCGGCTCTGGCAATTCCAGACAAGGAGAAAATGAAACAGGAGAGCGCTTCGTTACGCAATATTTCTGATGCTTTCAAGAAAATCATAATAGTGAGAGATCATATCAATCCATGGTATACTGAGGATGGAATACTTATACTCGGACTCTTTGATTTCCTACTCAATCCAGAATCGCTTGATCTTTAGCGTATAAAATAGCAAGGCGATTCAATGAATAAATGAAGAGTGCATCAGGATTTTGATACTCCCCTCCGAGAAGTGCGGTCAGCTGAAGCGGATGCTGAAGCGGGTGAGGCCGTCGGAGACGGTGCGCAGCGAGAAGCGGCAGTCATGTCGGGTCAGTATTTCGTTCACGAGCGTCAGCCCGATGCCCTGGCCGTTGCTCTTGGTCGAGAAGAAGGGGGTGAAAAGCTTTTTCGAGGTCTCGGGGCTTATCCCGATGCCATTGTCGGCGATCTCCACCACAGCCCCCGCTCTCTCCTTGAAGACAGACACCGAAACCTTACCTTTAAGCGCCGGCTCAGTTACATTCTTCATCCTCACACTCTCGGTTGCATTCTTCACAAGATTTATCATAACCTGCTCCCATAGAACAGAGTCAACCTTCACATTGACATGATCTTCCGAAAGATTGATCTCAAGCTCGACATCATCTCCGGTGAGAGTCCTCAGGAAAGGTGAGATCCTCTCGATCTCCGAATTCATCTCCTTTTTGACCAACACCGGGTCGGCAACCTTCACAACATCCGCATAATTCCGTATGAACTCGGACAGCGAGCGGCATCTCTCCTCGCCGCTCTCGATAACATTGCGCATCTCCTCGTCTTCAGACGTGTCGGAAAGCAGCTCCAGAAGCGAGACCACCCCTCCCATCGTATTATTGACTTCATGCGAGATGACCCGAATCACTTTCTCGTATGCCAGGCGCTCGGCCCTCATCACCTCCTCCGTGAGACTCTCGACAAGTATGAAGGGTCGTCTGAAACCCGATTCCATAAACCAGAGATTCGATACCCGGTATATTTTTGTATCGCTCAGTCTGACGGTAACGGTTTCGCCCGGATTTACCTTCCGCACGGCATCCACAAGCTCCGATTCCATATTCCCAATGGTCATCCCTTCGAAATCCGCCTCTTTCCCGGAGAGAGCAGCCATATCCCTGAATGCACGGTTCATCATGGTGATGCGGTTATCAAAATCGAAAACCAACACTCCCATCGGCGAAACCCCGACAAGCTGTTTGAGAAAACCCTCCTGTTCTGAAAGACGCAGGCGTTCGTTCTTAAGCTCTGACGACATGCGGTTGAACAGCTCCGCGATCCTGTCGGCATGGTATTCCCTCACCTTCAGCAGACGGCTGTTGAAATCCTGCGACATCAGCATGCCGTAGCCCTTCTCGACCATATCGAGAGGCTTTGCCACCGACCGCCACAAAAGCCACAAAAGAAAAAGGATAAACCCACATACCCCGATTATCCACCACCTTGCCTCCGGATTAAGGATGTATGACGCGACGCCTCCCGCAATCACGAAAAGCGCCATAGCCGTCATTATCCATATCCTCTTTATTCTCATTTTCCGATGTCGTATTTTTCCATTCTGCGGTAAAGCGCCTGGCGGGAAATGCCCAGATTAAGGGCAGCGCGGCTCAGATTGCCGCCGCTGTTCTCTATGGCGTTGACGATGGCTTTTTTCTCCATAAGTTCAAGTCCTGACTCGCCGCCGGCATTTTCAAGAGATAAAGCCGACGCCAAAGAATCAGTGATATCGAAATCAGAAGTTTCGATCCGCCCGTTGCGGCAAGTTATCAACGCCCGCTCCACCATGTTCTTCAGCTGCCTGATATTTCCGGGATAATCGTAACGGACAAGCCGGTCGAGAGCTTCCGGAGATATTTCGGGCAACGAAATGTTCATCTCCTTCGCCCCGAGTCTCATGAAATGACGAGTAAGCTCCGGAATGTCCTCCCGGCGTTCGCGAAGCGCGGGCAACCGGAGAGTGACGAGATTGATACGGTAGAAAAGATCTTCCCTGAAAAGCCGTTGCGCAACCATAGAGTTCAGATCGGCGTTCGTGGCGCAGACGACCCTGATGTCAACCCTCTTTGGTCTGCTCTCTCCGAGCCGTTCGAACGTATGCTCCTGAAGCACGCGGAGAAGCTTCACCTGACAGCTGAGGTCGAGGTCGCCGATCTCATCGAGAAAGATGGTCCCTTTGTCGGCTATCTCGAAACGCCCTTTGCGTTCGGCCGCCGCTCCCGTGAAGGCTCCTTTGGCATGGCCGAACATCTCGCTCTCGAAAAGCGACTGCGAGATTCCTCCTAAGTTCACCATCACGAAAGGTTTGTCGCGGCGTCGGCTGTTGGTATGGAGAGCCTTGGCTATCAATTCCTTTCCCGTGCCGTTTTCTCCCAATATCAGGACAGACGCGTCGGTCGCGGCCACTCGCTCCACCGTGTCAAGCACCTCGAGGAGCGCCCTGTTCTTCCCGATGATTCCGCATCTGTCGAACCCCGGAGCCTCCGCGTTTCCTTCCGATTTATTATTCAGGTTCAGAGCCGTCTCCACTCTCTGGAGAAGATCAAGATTTGTCCAGGGTTTTGTCATGAAATCGAAAGCCCCGGCCTTCATTCCCTCCACGGCGAGGGAGATGCTGCCCCACGCTGTCATAAGGATTACCGGGACATCCGGCTGGAATATCGCGGCCTGACGTAACAGATGCAGCCCCTCCTCCCCGGTGGTGGAGAGGGAATAATTCATGTCCATCAGTATGAGGGAGTATCTGTTGGCGCGCATCAGCGCGAGAGCCTCGTCGGGCGACGCCGCCCCGGCGGTCTCGTAGCCGGCCCGCTTCAGCAGCATCCCTAACGAGAGCCTAACCGTGCGGTCGTCATCTATGATAAGAATCAAATTACCGTTGTTCTCCATTGTTTTGCAAAAATAATAAACGGAGCCGTATAAAACCAGTTTCTTATTTGATTATTTTTTCGAAATCAGCATCAATCGGGGAATCGGTGGCGAAATCCCAGAGCGTTATGCTTCTGATCTGGTAATAGTATTGCCAGAAGCGGTAAAGCTCGTCCACATACTCGCGCCTCGCCTCGTCTTTCTTCACGCGCGAATCGTTGAGGTCGAGCGTCGATATCTTGCCGATGATGAAGGTCTCCATATTCACAGCATATCTCTTTGCGGCGATCTCGTCGGCCCGCTCGCCGATGCGGAGCTGCTTGCGCTGGTTCGAATAGCGCTCCACAAGGATGAACAGGTTCTGGTTGAAATCCATGTTCTCCCTTTTCAGACGGCTCTCCACCACCTGTAGGTTGCTTTGCGCCACCTTCACCTTTCCGCGGCGTTTTCCCCAGTCGAGAATCGGAATCTCGAAACCGACCTCCACCACCTGGTTCGACCGCAACGAGTTGTAAGCGCCCCCGAGATGATGATCCGTTCCCGTATATCCCACCTGCGCGAAGAGGTTGATGCTGCGCAGATCTCCTTTCGCCTTGGCCACGTCATATTCCGCTTCAAGGCGACGGCGCATCAGATTGTGGGCATGCTTGTTGTTGGCCATCGCCTTCTCGAGGGCGACAGCGTATGATACCTCAGCCACAGGAACAGTCTCCGGGATCACGGCCTCTATCTCCGTTCCCTCGTCAATGTCCAGGAACGACCGAAGCTGGAACATACAGCTTTTCAACGTGCTTTCGCAGTCGGTAAGTTCCGAACTGGCGTTCAGCTCGTTAAGCTCCATCTGAAGAAGATCGTTTCCGCTGATCTTGCCCATCTCCCTTTTTTCCTTAGCCACCTGGTAAAGCTTCGAGGCGTTCTCGAGGTTCTGGCGCGCTATCTCATAGTTCTCCTTGGCCATAAGCAGCTGGAAATAATATGATATGGCGGTCATTGCCACCTCTTCGGTAGCGCTCAGGAACTCCGCCTTCGCCTCGGCGTAGCGCACAGGCTCGATCCTTCGGTTCCACTTCACGTTATTGACGCCGAAAACAGGCTGCGTCAGCGTGAGCGCCACCGGAATCGACATAAAGCGGTTGTAGCCCTCCGATCCTAACTGTCGGAAATAGTCAAGCGATGTGTTCAGCGCGATCTTGCCGCCTGTGAACCAAATATTCTGCGACACCGAGATCTCTCCGTTCAGCTGGAGATAATTGTTGCGGACGAAGCTGTAGGAGCCGGCATCGTTCATATAGGGACTGTACTGCTTGTGATAGGCGGGAGCGGTGGCCGTGAAGGTCACCTCCGGCAACAGGTCGGCGCGATACGACCGCCATTGCCAGTAGGCACTCTTCAGGCTGTTTAGCGCGACGGCCCCGTCGACGCTATGGGCCCTCGCCCGCATGATGGCGTCCTCAAGAGTGAGCGTAACCCGCTCCTGAGCGGCCACCGATGCGACGCAGGCTGAAATAAACAATAATAGAATCTCGAATCTCCTCATAAATTCACACGTGTGATTATTCATCCTTTAATGCCACCGCAGGCTCGATTCTCATGGCAAGTCTGGCCGGAATAGAGATACCGGCTACTACTACGACAAGCATGATCGCCAGGGCGATGAATCCCGAAATTATCGTTGTCTCGACAAAAGTGTCGGTCTGGGGCACCAGGTCGGTCCGGAGGTAGACGACAGCCAGAATGACTGCGAGAACCATGGCAAAAATTACGAGTAGCATTCCCTCAGAGACAAGACGACGGAAGATGTCTCCCGATGTCGCGCCGTTCACCTTGCGGATGGCTATCTCGCTCTCGCGGTGACGGATACGATACCAGAAAGTTCCGAGAAGTCCGATAAACACCATTATCATCAGGCAGACGGCGCCCCCGGTGAGCATTCGAAGCCTCATCATGTCGGTGCGCTGCGCCGTGTCGCGGATCTTCATCAGCGACTGCGGCTGTCCGAGATAGATATTGCGGTGGATCTGCATCGAGCGGTCGTTGCGGAATTCATCGAGAAATTTACTCTCAGTGCCCGGTTTCAGCCGAACGGCTATCTCCCAGACATTTGTATATTTTCCCGAAGCTATCTCTTCTTCATTGATCGGGCATATCATGGAGCCTCCCCACGATTCCTCGAAATCAGAACGACGCACATTGTTTATAAGCACATGCGACGTATACATCCTGGCTGAATCATTCCCTAAGAAAAGCGCGGCGCCGAGAAGTTTGCGGGGATCGCGAATCTTATCATATTCCTTTGAAGACGCAAGCAGGAGCTCGCCTTTCTTCAGCAATGCCTCCATCCGGTCGGCCGACACGCCGTTGAGGCTTTCATATTTAAGAACCCTCACCATATCGGGACTCACCTCACGCCAGTTGCCGTTAAAATCTATAGTGTCTCCGTTAACCTTTAGCCCGTTTCCCATATAGGAATACTGATATGGAAGGCCGTTGTTGGAAAATGCCGCCGCCTCCACATACGGACTTTTTCTGATCCTTGTTATCAACGCCAGCATGTCTTCCCCTTTTTTCGCAGCCGTCTCCTCTCCGAAATCGACATAAAGAGGACTTTCCTCATTCACATGCTTCACCGTCATTTTGTAGACATTGTCGGCCGAAAATCCACGCGGCTTAAGATATGCCGAAACCGACATATAGGTTCCGATAATCAGGGCCCAGACCGACAGCAGGACTATCAGCAGCTCGAGAAGAAGCCAGATATTCTCGCGCCACTCGTTTTTCATCTGTTTTATAAGATCTCTTTTCATTGCCTTTACTTTTTAAAGTTTTCATTGCCCGAGATTGCCTCCGCGGGATTGACCGACGCGGCCTTCCACACCGGGAATCCGGCACTCACGAGATTGAGAAAAAAACAGAACAGAGCTGCGAAACCGAACGCTTTCCAGGTGAATATCATGGAGAAGGTCGGAGTAGCCGCCGTCAGATTGTCGGTAGGGAACCAGTCGCTGGTAAGATTCACGAACAGATTCGAGAAGAATGCTATGAAAACCACACAGAAAAGAAGTCCCAGAGCGCCGCCGAGAAGCGTTACGATAAGATTCTCGCCCAGCAACTGCCCAACCACACCGAGTCTGGTGGCGCCGAAGGCTCTTCTGACTCCGACTTCAGTGACCCTGCGGCGCAGACGACTGCGTGTCATGCCGCTCAGATTGATGGCGGGAACTAAAAGCAGAATGGCGTATATTGTCCAGCGCATCGTTTTTCCATCATTGGGATCGGGCGTTGTGTTTGACCCGTGGGGAATTGCTCTGACCTCCATGCTGTAGGGAGTTTCATGGTAGACTATTTCCCTCCCCTCTTTCCGAAGCCGTGTGTTGACTGCCTCATATCTTTTCCTCACCTGCTCCTTTATAGATTCGTCTGTAATACCTTTCTTCTTAAGCAGAAGCACGTTGATCTCTCCCATATATTCCGACATCCAGTTGTCGCCCGACGGAGCGGAAAAATCAACCGGCACGTAAACTTCCGAATAGGCGAGATCGAAAAGAGGATTGACCTCCTTTACTACTCCTACCACTCGGTAAGGAATCTGCTTGAGCATGAATTCCTTGCCTACCACTTCGGTAGATTGGAAAAGACTCCGGGCTACTCGGTCGGAAATCACCGCAACCTTTATATTGGCATCGCTCTCGGCCTTTGAATAGGGTTTGCCGGCGATGAAGTCGAAGTCGAAAATATCCCAGAAAACATTGTCAACGTTGCGGACGCTCACCGTGTGGTTAAGGCCTCCCGGAATACTTGCATCCTCATCGGAAAGAAATAGATGGAAATAACCGACCTTCTCTACACCATTCAGATCGCCATAAAATTTTTCGGCCCACCTTTTTGAAAGCCCCATCGTCGAAGAGGAACTGTACTCCCCGTCCTTTAGCTCGACGCCTTCGCCCACCATCAGCGAGCGGCGGCAGCTTTCCGGCCTGGCCTCTACCGAGGGGAGGTCGTTGACGATGAAGACCGCCATGACCAGGAAGATCGAGAGAGCCGTTCCGCCTACCGAAAGCCAGATCGACAGCGGCTGCTGGCGGATCTCCCCCATTACTTGTTTTATATAATTCATTTTGTCTGCTTTTTTGTTGTTATTTCATTTAATTCCGGAATTCGCCAGGTTTATTCCACCTGACGACCGTCGAAGAAGCGGATGATGCGGTCGGTGTCGCGGGCCTGCGCCTCGTTGTGGGTAACCATTACGATCGTGCGCCCGTCGCGTTTGTTGAGCTCATGCAGAAGCGTCATCACTTCGGCTCCCATCCTGGAGTCGAGGTTACCTGTCGGCTCGTCGGCGAGGATGATCTCCGGGTCGCCCACGATAGCCCTGGCGATCGCCACGCGCTGGCACTGACCTCCCGAAAGCTGGTTGGGAAGATGGCGCATGCGGTGTGACATTCCGAGACGCTCGAGCACCTCGCGGACACGACGGTGACGCTCCGATGATGACACATCGCTGCGGTAGATAAGCGGCAGAGCCACGTTGTCGGCAACATTGAGCGTCGGAATCAGATGGAAGCTCTGAAACACGAAGCCGATGTTATGGTTTCGGAAAGAGGAGAGCGTTTTGTCGGCCGCCGATTCCAGATCTTTTCCCATAAGCTCCACCTTCCCTTTTGTCGGGTTGTCGAGAAGGCCTATGATGTTGAGGAGAGTCGACTTGCCGCAGCCCGAAGGCCCCATGATGCTTACGAACTCCCCTTTTTCTATTTCAATGTTCACATTCTCGAGCGCGGTCGTCTCGATCTCTTTGGTGCGATAGACCTTGTCCACACCTTCAAGTTTAATTATTGCCATAGTTTATATCAGTTTATTTTTTTCGTTTCATGCATTTTTACTTTTTTCTTTTCACCTTGACGGAGGAATATTTCTGGTAATCCGACATATCGCCGATGGCCACCTTCTCGCCGGGCTTTACGCCCGATCTGACCTCCACATATTCGAAATTGCTTTCGCCGAGCATCAGGGTGCGCTTCTCGAGCTTAGAGTCGTCGGTAAGCACAAACATCTGGTAAGATCCGGGACCTTTGTAATATTGCCCGTTGCGGATCATCATCACGTCGGGAAGCACGTCATAGACCACGCTGACCGTTGTCCGGAGGCCGGCTTTTAGAGCCGGATCGTTCTCGTTGTCGAGACGAACGGTGAAATTCACGATGCCGTTTGCCGACTGCGGCTGCACCTGCGCCACCCTTCCGGGAAGCTTCTTGCTGCCTATCCTCACCACCGTCTTTGCTCCCGGCGTGAGTTTCGAACTCTCTCCCTCGGGCATCTCGGCGGTGATCTTGAAGCGGGAGAGATCGGCGAGGACGGCGAGTTTCTCACCCGGGCCGATGCTGCTTCCGATCGAGGAATTCACGTATGTAACCGTGGCGGCGTGAGGAGCTTTCACCTGCGCGTCGTCGAGAGTACGCTGCAAAACGGAGAGGTTCTTCGCCGTGATTCCCTCTTCGAGCTGTTTCGATTTATATGCCGCCGAGTGCGCCTGCCGTTCGTTCACCAGCTCCTTGCGCATCTGTTCGAGTTCGAGCAGCCCCGTGCGGTAGGCGAGCTCGGCCTGGCGCACGCGGTCGCCCGTGCCGCTCCCGAGGCTGTCGAGCCGGCGCTCGTTGTCGACCTCCGCCTTAAGCTCGGCCACCGACATCTGCTTGGCCTCTATCTTCATCTCAAGATTTGTCAGGAAAGTGCGACTGTTGAGCGATGTCTGTTGCGTGGAAATTTTTTTCATACTCAGCTCGTCGGCCATTTTTCGCACATCGGTCTCGGCCGACTGCAGGTCGAGCCGCAGAAGAGGCGTTCCACCCTCCACTTTGTCGCCCTCCTGGCAATAGACCTCCATGATCTTTGTCGAAACAGGAGAAACCACCGTCTCCTCGTAAGCGGGTACAACCTTACCCGAGGCGTCGACCGATGTCTCTATCTCCCCTTTCTGCACGGCGCTGAGCTGAAGGTTCTCCTCAGCAATAGAGCTGCCCATAAAAAGGAATATCGCCACAATCAGCGCTACCACAAGAAAGAGAGGCACAATCATGCGTGTCAGCCTGCGGTTTCTGATTTTCTTCTTCTCTTCAGAAGTCAGTTCTCTATCCATTATCTTTAATATTTGACTTAATTCTTAATTATGCATTATGCATTCTCAAATCCTCATTAACATTCTCCGTGCCAAAACATTTAATTCTCTAATCTGCAATCCGTTGCCCCTCATGCCAATTGTCCGATATCGGACAATAGGCATGATTGCGGACAGCCGGCGGGCGGACGCACGAGCCGTGCGTCCCTACATCGCCGCAACAATAGCTCCGGGATTGCAGCCGCCCTTGCGTCGTTTGCTCTCTCAGCCCCGGGCTCCGATGCGAAGGCCCCGGGCTCTGATGCGAAGGGCAACCACCTCGAGCCGCAGGCGAAGAGCCCGATGCAAATGGTTTCAGAAATTTTTATTAACTTTAAAGCAGATTAAAACAACTCGCCCATGAAACTCAGAAACTTTCTCTTGGCTTTCGCCACTGCCGGCGCGGTCCTTACCGCCGGCGCCGAATCCCGAATGGATTCTTTCATAAACTCCCTTATGGGGAAAATGACCCTCGAGGAGAAGATCGGACAGCTTAACCTCCCCGTCTCCGGCATCCTCACCGGCGACGCCCGCAGTAATAACGTGATCGAAAACATACGCAAGGGGCGCACCGGCGGCCTATTCGGAGTGACCGGCGCCGAGAACGTACGCAAGATCCAGGAGATCGCCGTGAAGGAGAGCCGTCTCGGCATTCCCCTTATCTTCGGCCTCGACGTGATCCACGGCTACGAAACCCATTATCCCATACCGCTCGCTCAGGCCGCCTCCTGGAATCCCGTGCTCGTCGAGAAAGTGGCCCACGCGGCCGCCGAGGAGGCTTCGGCCTCCGGAATCTCCTGGACGTTCAGCCCGATGGTGGATGTCACCCGCGAACCCCGCTGGGGCCGTGTCGCCGAAGGTGCCGGTGAGGATCCGTACCTCGGCTCGAGAATGGCGCAGGCGATGGTACGCGGTTATCAGGGCAATAACCTGGCCGCCCCCAATACGCTGCTTGCCTGCGTGAAGCATTTCGCGCTCTATGGCGCGCCCGAAGGAGGCCGCGACTATAACACCGTGATAATGGACCGCCAGACAGCCATGAACGAATACCTGCCTCCATACAAAGCGGCTGTAGATGCCGGCGTCGGAAGCCTCATGGCCTCCTTCAATGAGTTCGAGGGAATCCCGGCGACAGCTAATAAATGGCTGCTAACCGACCTCCTCCGCGACAGATGGGGATTCAAGGGGATGGTGGTGAGCGACTACACCGCCATAACCGAGATGATCGCCCACGGTATAGGCGACCTTGAGGAATGTTCTGTCAGGGCGCTCAATGCCGGAATCGATATGGACATGGTCAGCGAGGGCTTCAACACTTATGTAGTCAAAGGAATCGCCGACGGCAGGATCAGCATGCAGCGTCTCGACCAGGCCGTGAGATATATCCTGGAGACAAAATATAAGCTCGGACTTTTCGACAATCCCTATCTGTATTGCGATCCGAAAAGGGCCGCGGCGGTGCTTCATTCGGAGCCGGTCCGCGCCATCGCCCGCGAGATGGCAGCCGAGACTATGGTCCTTCTCAAGAACGAAGGCAACATGCTTCCTCTCGCCGGTTCCGGCAAGCGGATCGCTCTTGTAGGCCCGTTGGCCGACGCTCCGTGGGAGATGCCGGGATGCTGGAACGTCGCTACATCGAAAGCTCACAACGTGAGCGTTCTCGAAGGAATGCAGAAAGTTTTCGGCGACCGCGTCTCATACGCCAAAGGCTGCAACGCCCTCTGCGACTCGGTGCTCGAGCGCAAGCTGACGGGCGACTATAATTCGCACCGCGACGGCAGGACGTGCGATCAGATGCGCAAGGAGGCTCTTGAGATCGCCCGCAACAGCGACATCATCGTTGCCGCAATGGGCGAGCTGATGAACATGAGCGGCGAGGGCGCCTCTCGTGCCGACATCCGCATTCCGGAGCCTCAGCGCAAGCTGCTCCGCGAGCTCGTCGCCACCGGCAAACCCGTGGTCCTCGTTCTTTTCACCGGCCGTCCCCTCGTGCTCACCGAGGATGTCAGGGATCTTGCGGCCGTGCTTAATGTCTGGTTTGCCGGATCGGAGGCCGGCGATGCAATCGCCGAAGTGCTTGCAGGCAAGATGGAACCCTCCGGCCGTCTGCCCATCTCCTTCCCATATCATATCGGTCAGATTCCAGTGCATTACAACCAGAAGAACAGCGGCCGTCCGATGCCTCCGGGACGTCCCTATCAGAAATACCGCAACAGCTACCAGGATATTCCCAACGAACCGCTTTACCCGTTCGGCTACGGTCTCGGCTACACTCGGTTTGAATACGGCAAGATTAGTCTCTCAGCTCCCGAAATGGATAAGACCGGTAAGGTCACCGCATCGGTAGCCGTGACCAACAAGGGGAAACGTGCCGGCAAGGAGGTGGTTCAGCTTTACATCCGCGACATCTATGCCTCCTCCACGCGCCCGGTGAAGGAACTGAAAGGTTTCGAGAAGATCGAGCTCGCTCCCGGCGAGACGAAAACCGTCAGCTTCACCGTCGACGCCTCCATGCTGAGCTTCTACAACCATGACCTGGAGTTTGTCTGCGAGCCCGGCGACTTCGAGATCATGGCCGGACACGACTCCAATTCCCTCTCCTCCGCCAAACTGACAGTAAAATGAAAATCAAAATGAAGATTATACGATTCCTCCTTCCGGCGCTGATGATCGCCGCTACACCGGCCATTGCCCAACAGCGCCACAACGAGACCTGGGCCAACGGCATCGAACGATCGCTCGTCTATTGCCCGGGCGACTATGAGTCAGGGTTCTACCGCATTCCGGCGATCGTCACGGCGAAAGACGGTTCCATCGTCACCGTGGCCGACAAGCGCATAGAGAACAACCGCGACCTTCCGGGGAAGATCGACGTGGTATCGCGCCGCTCTACCGACGGTGGGCGCACCTGGAGCGATTACGTCACCGTGGCGCGCCATAATGAAGAGGGGGGTTACGGAGATCCCGCACTGGTCGTCGATCAGAAAAGCGGCGACCTACTGGCGATCTTCAGTCATGGAGGCGGTCTGTGGGCGAAGAAGCCGATGGATATCTGCGTGAGCCGCTCGCGCGACAATGGCGTGAGCTGGGAGAAACCCGTAAACATCAGTCCGCAGATCCTAACCGAGGACCCTGCGGGTAAGCAGCCTATAAAATGCACCTCGGCGTTCGCGACCTCCGGCGCGGCCACACAGCTCGCCGACGGCCGCATCATGTTCGCGCTCGTGACCCGTCAGGAGGGCAATCCGAATTTCCCGGTCTATGCCGTTTATTCCGACGACGGTGGTCGCACATGGAGCGTAGCCGAGAATCCGGCCTCTACCGACGGCGACGAGTCAAAGATCGTGGAGCTCGCCGACGGTTCGCTTATAATGAGCATCCGCAACCGCCGCGGATCGCTGCGCAAATTCTCTCGCTCTACCGATCGCGGGCGCACCTGGTCGGAGCCGGTTCCTATCGAGGGATTGCCCGACCCATGCTGCAACGGCGACATCATCCGCTATACCCGCGATGGCAAGGACATACTGCTTCAGTCGCTGCCCGGAGATCCGGAGAACCGCAACGACGTGACCATCTACGCGAGTCTTGACAGCGGCAAGACCTGGCCTGTGAAGAAGAAGGTAGTGACCTGTCCGTCGGCCTATTCCTCGATGACCATCCTGCCTGACGGCTCCATCGGCATCCTAACCGAAGAGAGCTCCAACGGCCACTACAGCTACAGCATCTGGTTCACCCGCCTCCCCCTCGCCACTATCCTCCCCGTCGAAAAGAAAAAGTAGACAGGAGGGCTGACGCACGGGGCGTCAATTGTAGGGACATTCCTTTGGAATGTTTCAAAGGTTAGCCGCGATGTAGGGACGCACGGCTCGTGCGTCCGCCTGACAGACTGCTTATTATTATTTAGACAGAAGCACAAAAGGACAAAAGCCCGGAAACAAAATCAAAACAGCGGCCTGACAAATATATTCTCTTGTCAGGCCGCCGTTGATTTATAAATGCATTTTGATCAAGGTTTATAAAATGCAATCCATTTTCAATTGTTCATTTTCTTGTAAAAGGCTCTAATTCGAAGTGGTGCGGTTCTTAATTGATAACCGGGGTCCCCCGAACTCGCACTATTTACATATCTTGTTTCTCCATTCACAATATCAACCCTCGTAGCGCGAGAGTATCGATAGTTAAGGGGGTCACTTGCCGCCGAAGCCGACCAATATAAATTACCTCTAAATTCCGGGAATAATATATAATACTGCACCAAAGCTCTCTCTAATTCTCGTATACCCGGCATATACCATCCATCCATATTCACATTGTCTGTCAGATTTACCAATCCATCCGCATTCCTTTTATTCTTCCCAATACAATAGTGGAAAGCAGTTGCCGGGGCATTGTCATTATACAATCTTACATTTTTCAAGCCCTCCTTGTCTCTGTTAACAGCCCACTTCGTCATTTCGAACGCTCCCTGACAGTAATAGATATCATATACATCATGTCCTGACTCGGGATTTTGAAATCCATCCTTATTTGCGCCCCAACCAGTTACAGGAAGCCCTGCATAATAGGCTAACCATTGACCATACATTCCGTATGGCAGACCATTATACAATTCTCCAGCCATACTATGGTTATCCAAAGGATCTCTATGGTCAAGATATTCTTCATAATATTCCATAAAAGTTCTATAACCGCTCTCATTCGGAATATTATCAGTCTCCCTATCTCCATTATTCCTCGGATTACCTATCCACTGACCGTTGACTTCCAAAAGTCCGCGCTGTTCGATTTCGAGGGTGCGGTGGCGGGGCTCGCTGCCGGGAATGGTGTTGGAGTAGGTTATCTGAATCTGGGCGACGCGGTCGCCGTAGCCCTTGGGATTGTTTACATCGACATTCTCATCTATGTAGAAATAAATGCGGGAGCGCGAGTTATTAAGAGTCGGTGTACTCTTAATCTCCACCCTGTACCCGCTTTGCATCTCATCTCGTATATTTGCATAAATGGCATGATCCTTTATCGCCCCGCTATTAGCCTCTGCAATAAGATTCTCATAAAAATATGGTTCCGCAAGAGTCCCGGCTACAAATTTCGGGTTCGCCTCTGTCCCGGTATTCATTCCCTTACGCGGAATCATCACCATGCTTATCCAACTCCGGGCTTCCTCCGGGATTTCTATAGTTACCGTAGACTCGTGAGTGGCCGGTTTGATCTCTCCGGTAACGGGATCGGGCTCGCGAAGCAACAGCCATACATCCATCG
Source organism: uncultured Muribaculaceae bacterium (assembly GCA_910583775.1). Taxonomy (GTDB): domain Bacteria; phylum Bacteroidota; class Bacteroidia; order Bacteroidales; family Muribaculaceae; genus Lepagella. The sequence continues at coordinate 21,752 of CAJTYD010000016.1, forward strand.
GAAGAACAGAGGCATGGGCGTCGATCTTGCGTTCGTTTACGACAGCAAGATATACCGGATTATCCGTCACGACATTCACACGGCCGTCGTAGGTATATACATTCTCGTCTGAATTCCGGACATAATCAAGGCCACGGATGGTGATATAGTTGTTATATTTATGATTTCTCTTTACTTTGAAATCATCAATCGCGTTCTCGCCCATGAAGATGCGGAACCGCGCTTTATAAGTCATGTTCTGGTGGGTGGTATACGTGCCGTTGAGCACTAACGCCGAAGCCCGGTCTTTATGGGCGATTGTCGGTTTCCACCGCTGCCATACGCTCGGGCGCATGGATTCCGGTACCACATTGGGGTCTTTGACATCTGCGGGAAAATTGGCCGTACTTCCCTTTGCGACCTGCACATTTTCATAAGTATAATAAGTGAATGTAGCCGGAACGGCCGTATTCTTATCTATGCTGACAGGCTGATCAAGTTCGATATTAAAGTTCTTTTCGATTTTATTATCATCCACCTTGTCATCTGTCATTACATCCGTCACATCGTCAGCAGAATTTCCCGAAGGCATTGTGTAAGGGACGGTAGAAGGCATGTTCTCGACACCATAGCTCTCTATCGTCATGCGCGGAAGCCTTCCGTCACGGCTCTCCTGGTTCGGCTCGAGCCTAACCGAAATGTCCACCCTTGCCATCAAAGCCGTCATCGGAACTATGATATTGTTCATAAGATCCGCTTCCGTCAAGACCTTGGATTCCCCGATCATCGGCATTCCGGCCTTGGGGAGATCCGTGATCGGAGTCTTCTCCTCGCTGCGGAGTTTCGGGCGGTAAACCCATTTCTGCAGATCCGAATATGTATTGATCTCGTAAGGATATCCTGTATCACGCGAGCCGCTCTCGATCAGCCCGTAATTGGAAAACTTCGTCTTGAAGGAATTGAGATCCTCCCCGTCTGCGGTCTGCACGGCATCCGTTCCGTTGATATTAGCTATAGCCACGATCCGCAATCCCACAAGATTTGCTATCGCTCCCTCGGGGATGACTATCATGTTGCCGGTTATCTTCTGATAAGCCGGGAAATTATCATAGGGTGTATCCGCAAGCGTGCCATCCTGCTTGAAAAAGAATACATGGAGGGTGTTGATTTTCTTCTCCTCCTCAGTCTTGGGATCTCCGGCCCTGGTAGCGATGTCCGATTTGTCGACATACTGTGGAACCATGTCTCCCGCAAAGAAAGATATCTTCTGCTCTCCCTGCGGAGTGTTGCCCTCCTTCTCAAAAAAATCATCACTACATGCGCTTAAAAGCGTTGTCAGTGCAAGCAGAAGAATATATGGATATAATATTTTGTATCTCATAAAATGCGATTAATTGATTTCGATATTATTGTCGGATCCATTCTCCCAGTTGGTATTGTTGTCAGCCTCGAAGAGAACAATCACCCGGTCGCCTGTAAATGTCAGGTTGGCGGTGTGAAGTGTATTGGGCTGAGGAACATAACGCAATGAGAACTTTCCGGTAGAGCCGGAATAATTCACGGCATTCCCGGAGCCGTCAGTCAGGGTATACTCTATGGTTATGATCTTATTGCTACCCAAAGAGAAAACAGCCGGATCAAGGTCCTCTCCCACGGGAGGGACTCCGTTGGGATTAGGCAAAAGGAGCAATACATTCCCGAGATCACTGTCATTAGAAAGATCCTTGCCTATTATCTGGCTCTGATTGTCGGGAATATCCTGCGTTCCGTCAAATATAGTGAAAGTGCCGCTGTAATAGTCCGTCTCAAGACTTTCGACGTTTCTCGTCATCTTTGTTGTCTGAAACCTGAATTTACCACTACGGTAGAATCTCCCTGAAAGCGTCACTTTCCTTACCGTTAATAGCATTCCCGAACTATTGACCGCCCGGAAACGGATACCGGTAAGGATATGCTCGAAATTCAGGTTTACCTTACCCATGCGCCTTGTCTGGTCGAACCGGGATGCAAGAAGAGCATCGGGTACAGCCGTCCGGTCAAGAGCCGTATTGTAATCATCAGTTTTTTGGAAAGGCATCGTGAATGACAGCTCGGGAATACCCGCGCCAGAATTCATAGCAAACCCGCTGCCGTTATCGTTGGCAACGGCAATGAATCCATATTTATAATCATACGATGCCGAAACATCCGAGCTGTGCGTCACCCATTCTTTTGCCGGAGAATAAGTCATGCCTCCATTGTCATATCTTACAGTGATTCCGCTGAATACATCCGGCTTGACATGACCTGATTTCGTATCCCAGTCAGCACTTGCCGACGCCTGGTCATCCTCGTTCGTGCCCACTCTGTTCGGCACGCAATATCCCCATACTCTGAACTCGCTGACCTTCCCATCTTCGGCTCCGAAACCGTCGACAAGAGAGGCCCGCGTACCTTCGAATTCGAGCCCGGGAGTTCCGAAACTAATATATCTTTCCGACTGTTCCGGGTTCAGCTCAACGTCCGAACATGAAACGAGGAAACTGAAAAAAGATGCCGAAAGTATGATATTAAGAGGAATGCTGTTTAATCTGCTATTCTTCATTTAGCCTGAATAATATGGTTTCCGCCCTCCTGCAAGCTCCATCCGCTCACCGTAGGGACATCAAATATTATATAATCGTCGGTACCGATTGTCAACGAATAAGTATGGTTTCTCCCTATCTGCCAACGACCGTTATGATGTGCTGCAGCCTGTGAAATATCGGCAGCAATAGTCTTTACAGTTCCGCTTTCACCTATTTTATAAGACAGTTCGAGCCTTGCGTTTATATTCACCTGCTGCGGGATCACAAGCAATGGCGTATTATTCACATCAGGGAAAAGATGAGCGGATTTGCCCGGCGCTACCTCCACTCCGTTAGAAACTGCGTAGGGGCTCTCCTTAGTCGTAATATTTCCGGCTGTCCGCCAGCCATAATCATCTGAGGTAGGATGCTGCGAATATGTAGCTTTGGTATTGACACCATATACTTTAGCCTCAGTCACAATCACTTTATCCGTTACAACGGGATCGACCTTCAAAACGAAATGTATCTGTGCGAGGAGATGGTGAAAATTAAACGCTACAGCCTGTGTGGACGTGGCGTCGCCGGTGCATACCCTCGAAGCATGCGCGCCGAGGAGGTCTACACGATTTGCCGTAGATATCGAATAATCGAATGAGAAACTGCCCTCTGAGAAATCAGCAGTAAGATTTTTGTCTTCCGCCGGGTGTATGGCAGCGAAGTTATATGTGAATCCCGGGAACCAATATTGAGTATCAACATATTCCCAGGCATTTGATGTCGAATTAAAAGATACCGGCGTTGCATTAAAGACATTTGTCACCGGCGAAGTTTCTCCCGTACGGGCATAGCTTCCCCACACGGCAAAAGGCTTTTCCTTGATATTTTCGTTGGTCGTGACAGCCCTTGACTCCGAATCCGTACGGGCACGGAATCTCATAGGCGTCCCTGTTTCCTCCGGCACATTCGGCCCATCCTGCTGCGAGCACGACGCGAACGCCAAAAGAAAAACCGAAATTGCAAGAAAAATATTGAGTTTCAGTTTGCTCATTGTTGTTAAAGTTAGGAGCGAGTGGAACTTGAATTCCAAAACACTCTTATAAAGCGAGGAGAAGATTTAATCTTAGAGAAAAATGATTTAATAGAAAAAAATATAAATCAGGAAAGTTTTCAGATTATCATAGGATAACGGGATGCGGCACGAGTGCCACATCCCTATATCCGCAGACATAAATTAATTACCAACGTTAGAACCAAAATTGAATTCTACCTCTTCCGTCGTACCCCAGCTATCAAGATTCATATCTTCTGTTGTTGCAAAAACTATCGGCTTCAAATCTGCTACCGTACCACTGATCTTCACAAGATATGTATAGCTTTTACCTATTGCCCAATCGGGAGTAAAATCTCCTTTGATTGAACGGTCTGATAAAATAACATTTTCTCCCTGCTTGATATCTATCTTGAATTCAAGATGAACATCTGCACTCGTGTACGTAAAGGGAATAACAAAGGCGTCCCCAGTACTTACAATCTTTGCTGGAACCTCTGTTTTGTCCTCCTTAGTATAAGCAACGTTTGCTATATTATTGGCAGGATCAATTGAGAGTCCAACATAAGGTTCGGTAGTAGATCTATCCGGTTCTCCCCAAGGAATAGTGTTTGCGCTCTTATAATCTGCTTTGTCTCGTATATTTGTTATTTTCACATCTTTAATAACAAGTTCATACCCTGCCGCAAATGCACTTTCAAATTTCACATTAAGTTTTGAAAGAATGTGTTTGAAATTGAACTTCACAGTAGCATCCGTCGGACCATCTGCTTCAGATGGTATAGATCCCGATGAAGCATACACCAAATCATGCTGATGCGTATTGTTTGAAATAAAACCATTAAGGTTCAATACTGGATTTTGATCATTCTCAGTATTATATGCAGGTGTGATAAAACCTGTTTCAATGGATTGATTGTTCTCACAACTGAATGCGGCAAAATGATATGTTGCATTCGGAGCCCAATAGCGCGTATCGTCATACTTCCATTTACCGTCAGACTGTTTTGTAACCTTGATATTGTTAAAAACAACTATCGGGGTATTAGGGTTAGATTTTGTTTTGTAGCAACCGTAAACCCAGAAGGTATTAAAATTTGAATTTCCAAGGGCTCGTGTGTTTTTGCTCACGATGTTGTCGAAGCCGATCGCATTGCTTTGAACGCCTTCCTCCACGACCTCACTCTGCGTACAGGCCGTGAGAGTCATCATGGCGACTGATAAGGTCAGTAATGTTTTTTTCATTGTCGTTTTAATTTTATGTGATTATTCAAAATTTTTCAAACTCCAAAAGGCAACTCTATGTCCTCATGATCTCCCCAGTCATCGACGTTGACGTCGAAGCCGGAGTCGTTGAGGTTTTCGTCGTCTTCGACGCGGATGCCGCCGACGGTGATCACCCCGCCGCGAGGCTGTCGGGCGAGCTGGTCGGTGACATCGAAGAGGAATTCCTTGGTCTTGCCGTTCTTAAGCTTGACCTCAAGGTTGAGAGTGTATTTCCTACCCTCGCGCGATCCCCTCGTCATGTACTCCTGTACTCCTGTCTTCATTCCTTGCTGTACTCCTGTCTTTACACCGCCGCCTGATCCTGTCAACCGACCGTAGTAGCTGCAGGTGAAACCGGGGACACCGAATGATCTGACTATGGCGACGGCGCCGTAGGCCGTCGTCTCGCAGTCGTAAAGGATTGTCGCCGCCTCTTCGGATGTGGCGCCGGTTCGCAGATAGACCGATTCAGCCATGCCGGCGATAGCTCCGCGGGCAAGCGCCACATGATCGGCACCGTGCTCGAACTCATAGCGGATAACATAAGTGTAGACCAACGGCTGCATTCTTACCGGAACAGGTGCCGTCTCATGAATGCCGATCTCGGGCATACTCTCGATAAAGGCCGCATAAAGCACGTCGGGAGGATTGATGGTGCGCTCATCGGGATGCATCGACCGCAAAGTGCCGAGCGTGGAGCGCGTACGGGTGGTCGTCGTGGCCCGGACCTGCGGCAGCGACGCTATGTCGGAAAGCACTATGTATTCCGTATCATTATTGTAGAAAAGCGATGAATGCTGTCCGGCCTCGCCGATATTCACATCTCCGCCCACGGCATCAAGAAAAGTGGTGAGCGGATCTCCCGAACCGCGATAGGTAAGCATAGTAACGCCTTCGGGCATCCCTGGCCGCAGAGAATTATAGCTGAAACCGTGAATCTGCTCGTCCCAACTCGAGAGAAGGTCCATGCCGTAGTCCCTTTCCCACTCCGCTTCCCAGTCGAGAGCTACGGAAGCCGTGCGGAAATGGTTATAGCAAAGATCCTTCCGACAGGAATCCAGGACAGTCAGCATACAGAGCGCCGATATCAAGACAAGATATCTACCGAATCTCATCTGTCACCTCCTTTCCTGTTTTTATCACCGAAACGCCATACGAACGAGAATTTAGCCTTCAGCGGACCGAAATAGTTGGTCTGCTTGGTGCGCTGATAGATATAATGGCCGTCGTAAGGCACATATTCGCGGTGGCGGGTATAGAAATAGCCCACGCCGATCTCGGCGTCAAACGAGAGACAGCGGCTTATCGGGAACATATATCCATAGCTCAGGCCAATGGATCCGCCCTCTCCCTTATGGCCATTGTGGCCGTTCTCGAGATCATACCAGGTTCCCTGAAGGAAGGCTCCGACATACATGCCGTGCCAGGGCTTGCGCGTGCGGAACCAGCGTCTCACCTCCGGACTGATCACGGCAATCTGATAATACTTATGTTTCGAGGCTTTCTTATACCACGCCACATCCCCCTCCAGGCTCAATGACCATCTGTCGTTTATTCGCCATTCGAATTCGAGGTTAGGCATAAGAATTCCATAATATAGAATATTCGTCATCAGGGCGAACCGGTGTTCCGGTTCCGGGGAGGCGTAGCCACTTTCTGCCGCAACGGCCGGTTCAACCGGAGAAGCTACCCTCTGTTCTGCAAGTGCCTTGACCTCCTCCATATCTTCAGAGGTGTTCTCCACATCCTCAGACGCTGCCCCGGCAACGCGTCTCGACGAGCCGGCGGTATCAGCATTGTCGGAATATACCGAGATCAGTCCCGAAGGAACAAGCATACGCGGCGGCGAATAGACGGTAATCATCGACATACGCAGATCCGGGAAGAAATCACGGTTGAGCACGCGCCATATCCGGCCCTTCTCCATTGCCGTCAGTTTATCGATACTCTTTTCAGGCAACGAGCCGTCTTCATTGATCTCTCCGAGCACAGAGAGGATCTTATTCTTATAAGGAGAGGAAGATCGAGCCACGAGTCTCCTCAGTCCAAGCCAGTTTATACCTCCGTTTCTGACGGAGAAACGTATGCTGTCGGTTCCCAGACGAGAGACTATAAGGCTGCGCGAGTTGTCGGCCCTTTCGCGGGCAAGCTGCATGTTACGCCGATGCCCTCCGTCGGGAGAAGCCAGACCGATGATGTCGACGGATAATTTCCTCCCCTCCGACGCGAACTTCACAACGCATTGCAATATGGAGTCGAGAGCCGCTGAATTGCCTGAAAATCCATCTTTAACCGTTGATGACCCTATTTCAAAATGAAAGGCTGAACTTAAGGAGTCGCTTGCGTGAATCTGATCAATACTGGTTGGTGTCAGTGTTTTTGCAGAAACAGTCAGTCCGGAGAAGATAGAAGTCAGGGATAAAAACAAAATATATTTTAATCTCATGAAAATCCTGTTAGTCCAAGAAAAAAGTAAACGTTAAATTTCTTTACGGAAAATTAATCGAATGCAAATGTAGTTCAAAAAAAAACGTTCTACCCCCCCGAATGTTAAATAATGTTAAAACGAGTTTTTTTAACATTTCGATTTTCCTTATTTATTCTCGTCTTCTACTCGAAGCGAAAAGAGGAAGAGAGGATGCTCTCTCCGGCAGCTAACGCATAATAATGTTAGAAACGACGAACTATGTTAAAAGCCACTTAGTCAGACAAAGCGAGAAATATATAAGTTAATTTTAAACCTCCCGCAGAGATGCAGAGGGCCCGCAAAGGATTCTACCGCAAAGCATTATAAGGCACACCTCTGAATTGTGACAAACCGGAAACAAAAGCCCTTGCAAAAAACCTCTGCGGACCCTCTGCGGCTCTGCGGGATGATTTTTTAGAATCTGTATAAAGGGTTGAAAATGTTTTCCGAGTCAACCACTGATTCGGCTACATATTGAAGTTGTTTAAACTAATTTACGTATCCTAAAATTAATGAAGAAATTTAAACTTTATGGCAATCTTCATTAATCTTTCGGGCATCTTTGAGCCTTCTCTTCGGGACCAACCTTTAGGTTGCTCCCTCATCAAATGCTCAAATCTGCTCCACAATCTTAATAAATCTTACCATAAAAATTAGTTTAAACAACTTCATTAGAAACGACTGTTTAAATTTCTTTCGAAAATTTTATTATATGAGCAATCACAGGATACCCCAAAAAGACGAATAATTCTGAATTTATTCAGTAAATATTCAGGAATATACAATTTTACGGGACTTTACGTTAAATAACTGGCAAAATGACGGTATATATAGAAATTTTAATTAACTTTGCGCCTAATTTTCGCAGATAAACTATCAAAATAGTTTTCTACAGGATAATTACAATAACAAACAGCAAGTTTAGTCAAATGAACAACGACCAGGTTTCTGTGATGTTCGCGACCGAAGAGCATACCAAATTCGCTCAGAAGATCTGCGACCTCATCTACGAATCCGCCTTGCAGCGCGGTACGGGCATTGCCCGCCGCTCCCCCGAGTATATCATCGACAAGATAAGGGGGGAAAAAGCTGTAGTGGCGATGTACGGCGACCGCCTGATCGGCTTCAGCTACATCGAAAGCTGGGGTCATGGCGATTACGTTGCCACCTCGGGTCTTATCGTTGACCCGGAATTCCGCAAGCTTGGACTCGCGGGACGTATCAAAAACAAAACATTTGAGCTTGCCCGACGACGATTTCCATACGCTAAAATATTTTCGATAACCACCTCTCTCCCGGTGATGAAACTGAACACCCGACTCGGATACAAACCGGTTACTTTCTCAGAGCTCACGCAGGACGATGAATTCTGGAAAGGGTGTGAAGGATGCGTCAACTATGATATCCTGCAGCGCAACAACCGCTCGAAATGCCTTTGTTACGGCATGCTTTTCGATCCGAAAGCGGAACTCAAGAAGCAATCATGGGTCACTCCTTACAGGACATGGTGGGCCAATAAGTTTCGAAAGGTGTTTCACCTTAAATAAGCGCAAAGCGCTTATTTAATTAGCAATTAGTAATTAGTAATTAGCAATTTAGTCGCAATCTCAGTTCAAATATCATATAAAGGTTGCGGCAACAATTCAAAATTCAAAAATCAAAATTACTTTACGACTATGGATAATAAGAAGAAAAAAGTGGTTCTCGCCTTCAGCGGCGGTCTTGATACATCATTCGCAGCTAAATATCTTTCCGAGGATCTCGGTTATGAAGTACACACCGCCATCGCCAACACCGGCGGCTTCACCGACGAAGATCTCGCACGCATCGAGAAGAAAGCTATTGCTCTCGGCGCGGCCTCTCACGCTGCCCTCGACATCACAAAAGACTATTACGACAAGAGCATACGCTATATGATCGCCGGCAACGTGCTTCGCAACGGCACATATCCTATCTCCGTTTCCTCTGAGCGAGTATTCCAGGCGATCGCAATCATCGAATATGCCAAGAAGATAGGCGCCGACGCCGTGGCTCACGGATCGACAGGCGCCGGCAACGACCAGGTCCGCTTCGACCTCACCTTCCAGATTCTCGCTCCCGAAATCGAAATAATCGCTCCCACCCGCGACATGACCCTCACCCGTGAATATGAGATCGACTATCTCAAGAAACACGGAGTGGAAGCCGATTTCAAGAAGATGGAATATTCCATCAACAAAGGTCTCTGGGGAACAAGCGTCGGAGGCAAAGAGACGCTTCACAGCGAGCAGACGCTTCCCGAGAGCGCATATCCCAGTCAGGTGACGGCCTCCGGCGAGGAGACCCTTAAGCTCACCTTCGACAAGGGAGAGGTAGTGGCCGTCAACGGCAAGGAATATCCCTCGCGTATCGACGCCATCCGCGCCGTCGAGGCTGCCGGCTCCAAATTCGGCATCGGCCGCGACATGCATATCGGCGACACAATCATCGGCATCAAGGGCCGTGTAGGATTCGAGGCAGCCGGCCCGATTCTGATCATCGCCGCCCACAAGATGCTTGAGAAGCACACCCTTACCAAATGGCAGCAGTACTGGAAAGACCAGATCGGCACATGGTACGGAATGTTCCTACACGAGTCGCAGTATCTCGAGCCCGTGATGCGCGACATGGAGAAATTCCTTGAGAGCAGCCAGGAGAACGTGTCGGGAACCGTCGAGATAACACTCCGTCCCTACAGCTACACCCTTGTCGGCGTAGACTCTCCCTTCGATCTGATGAAGACCGATTTCGGCGAGTATGGCGAGGTGAACAAGGCTTGGACCGCCGATGACGTGAAGGGCTTCACAAAGATCCTCGGCAACCAGATGAAGATATACCACAACGTCCAGAAACGCAACGGAAAATGATCAGGGCAGGCATTATAGGGGGCGCCGGCTACACAGCCGGCGAACTCATCCGTATCCTTCTGAATCATCCCGAAGTCGAAATCCGCTGGATCCATTCCACAAGCAACGCTGGAGAGCCTGTCGACCACATCCATTCCGGTCTCACAGGGGATACACACATGAAATTTTCCGACTCCCATCCGTTAGAGGAGATCGACGTGCTCTTCCTCTGCTCGGGCCATGGCCACAGTTCTGAATTCTGGAAAGAGAACGACATGCCCGAAGGGCTGAGAGTGATCGACTTGGCGCAGGATTTCCGTGACCGTTCCGAAGGATATGTCTACGGGCTGCCGGAGGCGAACCGCAAGGAGATCGAGGGCTGCCGCAAGGTTGCCAACCCGGGTTGTTTCGCCACGGCCATCCAGCTCGCGCTGCTTCCGCTTGCCGCAGCCGGCAAGATCGAGGGACGCGTACACGTCACCGGAATCACGGGCTCCACGGGCGCTGGCGTCAAACCCGCCGCCACGACCCATTTCAGCTGGCGCAGCGACAACGTGTCGGTCTACAAGCCCTTCACCCACCAGCATCTAAAGGAGATCCGCATGACTCTGGGCGAACAGCAGCCAGGCCTCGACGCCGACATCAGCTTTATCCCAGTGAGAGGAGACTTCGCCCGCGGCATCTTCGTGATGGCTACCCTCCCCTCCTCGCTTACGGAAGAGGAGGTGAAGAAGATCTATGCCGACTACTACAGAAACGAGCCTTTCACTCATTTCACCGACCGCAACGTTGACCTCAAGCAGGTTGTCAACACCAACAAGGCCCTCGTGCAGGTCGTGAAGCATGATGACGAGTTATTGGTCATCAGCGCCATCGACAATCTTCTGAAAGGAGCGTCGGGACAGGCCGTGGAGAACATGAACCTCATGTTCGGCTTCTCCGAAGACTGCGGCCTCCGCCTCAAAGCCAACGCTTTTTAAAGTATTAAGTCATAGTGACGAGTGACGAAGTATAGCTTCTCTAAAACTTCATAACTCATAACTATTAACTCTGCCCTAAATTTATGCAATTATTCGATGTATATTCATTATACGACATAGAGCCCGTCAAAGGAAAGGGGAACTATGTCTACACCGCCGACGGCAAGGAATATCTTGACCTTTACGGCGGTCACGCCGTGATCTCGATCGGCCATGCCCATCCCCATTATGTCGAGGCAGTCGCCTCGCAGGTAGCCGCTCTCCCCTTCTACAGCAATTCGGTCAGGAACTCTCTTCAGCAGAAACTCGCCGACAAACTCGGCAAGGCAAGCGGATATGAGGACTACCAGCTTTTCTTAGTGAATTCCGGAGCCGAGGCCAATGAAAACGCGCTTAAGCTCGCCTCGTTCGCAACAGGCCGCAAAAAGGTGCTCGCTTTCGACAAGGCGTTTCACGGACGCACGGCCGCAGCTGTAGCCGCCACCGACAACCCGAAGATCCGCGCCCCCTTTAACGAGACGGAGAATGTGGAGTTCGTCCCGCTTAACGACCTTGAAGCTGTTGAAAAGAAGCTCGCAACCAAGGAATTCGCCGCCGTGATAGTAGAGGGCATACAGGGTGTTGCCGGAATCAGGATGGCCGATGACGGATTCCTTCAGAAGCTCCGCGAGATCACCCGGGAAACCGGCACTCTTCTTATCCTCGACGAGATTCAGAGCGGCTATGGACGCACGGGCAAGTTCTTCGCCCACCAGTATGCCGGAATCCGCCCCGACATCATCACTGTAGCCAAAGGTATAGCCAACGGCTTCCCGATGTCGGCAGTGCTCATCGCTCCAGAGATCAAGCCCGAGAAGGGAATGCTCGGAACGACTTTCGGCGGCAACCATCTCGGATGCGCCGCTGCATGCGCGGTGCTCGACGTGATCGAGGAGGAGAAACTTGTCGAGAACGCCGCTGAAGTCGGCGAATATCTCATCTCGGAGCTCAAGAAAATACCGCAGCTAAAGGAGGTGCGCGGTCGCGGACTGATGATCGGAGTGGAGATCGACGGTTCGGCGCCGGAACTCCGCAAGCGTCTGCTCTTCGAAAAGAATATCTTCACCGGAGGCGCCGGCGCGACGACTGTCCGTCTGCTTCCCCCTCTCACCATCACCCGCAGCGAGGCCGACCGTTTCCTTCAGGCCTTCAAAGAAATCCTCGCTTAGAAACTTTTTAAATCTCTTTTGAAAATAAATTTAAACAGTTTCATAGTTTCCGCAATGTAGGGACGCACGGCTCGTGCGTCCGCAAAACGAATTATTGATTATGAAAAATTTCACTACTGTTAATGATATAGGCGACCTGCACTCCGCCGTTAAAGAAGCGCTTGAGATCAAGGCCGACCGTTTCGCATATACCGACTTAGGCCGGAACAAGACCCTTCTGATGGTGTTCTTCAACTCGAGTCTTCGCACGCGCCTCAGCACCCAGAAGGCAGCCATGAACCTCGGCATGAACGTAATCGTGCTCGATGTCAACCAGGGTGCCTGGAAACTCGAGACAGAGCGCGGCGTGATCATGGACGGCGACAAGGCAGAACACCTCCTCGAGGCCATCCCCGTAATGGGCTGCTACTGCGACGTGATAGGAGTGCGCTCATTCGCCGGTCTCAAGAACCGCGACGAGGATTACGAGGAGAGGGTGATCAACCAGTTCATCAAATATTCCGGGCGCCCGGTATTCAGTATGGAAGCCGCCACCCGCCATCCCCTTCAGAGTTTCGCCGACCTCATCACTATCGAGGAGTTCAAGGAGGTGGAGCGCCCGAAGATCGTCATGACATGGGCTCCCCATCCCAAAGCCCTGCCGCAGGCGGTGCCCAACTCGTTCGCCGAATGGATGAACGCCACAGATTATGATTTCGTCATCACCCATCCCCATGGATATGAGCTCGATCCGAAGTTCGTAGGCAACGCCCGCGTGGAATACGACCAGCGCAAGGCCCTCGAGGGCGCCGATTTCGTCTATGCGAAGAACTGGAGCGCATATCAGGCCCCCGACTACGGCAAGGTGCTCTCCACCGACCGGAACTGGACCGTCGACACCGAGAAAATGGCCTTGACAAACCACGCTTTCTTCATGCACTGCCTCCCGGTGCGCAGAAACATGATCGTTACGGACGATGTGATCGAATCGCCGCGAAGCATCGTGATTCCCGAGGCCGCCAACCGCGAGATCTCGGCCCAGACAGTGTTGAAAAGAATACTCGAATCGCTATGATTGCAGACGAGACAAAAAAAACTTCCGGATTTCTGAGGGTATTCAAAATCGGAGGTAACGTGGTGGACAATCCTGAGGCTCTCGACCGGTTCCTGCGTGATTTCACAAAGATCGAAGGTCCGAAAGCCCTTGTTCACGGCGGCGGCAAAGAGGCCACCAGACTTAGCGCCGCCCTCGGGATAGAGACGACGATGATCGAGGGCCGGCGCGTCACGACACGCGAGACGCTCGACGTGGTGACGATGGTATATGCCGGTCTCATAAACAAGCGCGTTGTCGCCAAACTGCAGGCTCTCGGCTGCGACGCCATCGGGCTCACCGGAGCCGACGGAAACTGCATCAGGGCCAGTCGGCGCCCCGCGAAACCGATCGATTACGGCTTCGTCGGCGACATCGACCCGAAGGATATCGACAGCGGCTTCATCATGAAGCTCATTGAAAGCGGCCGCGTGCCGGTGTTCTGCGCCATCACCCACGACGGCGGGGGGACGCTGCTCAACTGCAACGCCGATTCCGTGGCCTCGGCAGTGGCGATGGCCATGTCGAGAGAGATGCCCACCGACCTTATCTTCTGTTTCGAGAAGGAGGGCGTGCTCGAGAACGTCGACGATCCCGACAGTCTCGTAGAACACATCGACCCCGCTGTCTATGCCTCCCTCAGGAAGAGAGGTGCCGTCAACGCCGGCATGATTCCCAAGATCGACAACGCCTTCAAGGCAATCGACAACGGCGTCGGCAGCGTGACGATCAAGCACAGCGACAACATCCTCAACGAGAGAGGAACAAAAATCAGCCGATGAAAGAGAAAGCCTTCGCTCTTCTGCAGCGCATGATATCCATCCCCTCCCTCTCGCGAAACGAGAAGGAGGCGGCCGATATGATCGAGAGTTTTCTCATCGAGGAAAAGGCCGGAGACGTGCGCAGATATGCCAACAACATCGCCGTCATTCCCGAAAACTACCACTCTTCGAAACCGACGCTGATGCTTAACAGCCACATCGACACGGTGAAGCCGGCACCCTCCTATTCGTTCGATCCCTACTGCGCCCTGCGGCGCGACGGAAAGATTCTCGGCCTGGGGAGCAACGACGCCGGAGCATCGGTGGTGTCGCTCGTATCGACATTCCTTCTTCTCAAAGAGAAGGAATTCCCTTTCAATCTTCTCCTTGTCCTATCGGCGGAGGAGGAAGTAGGCGGAGAGAACGGCATGAGGCTGCTTCTACCATCGCTTAAGAAAGACGGAATTAATATCGGCATGGCGATCGTGGGAGAACCCACGGGGATGCAGCCTGCCGTGGCTGAGAGAGGACTGATAGTGCTCGACTGCGTCACTCACGGAGTCACGGGCCATGCCGCCCGCAACGAAGGCGTCAATGCCCTTTATCTTGCGATGGAGGATATAATGGCCGTGCGGAATTTCAGGTTTCCGGAGGAATCGGAGATTCTCGGGCCGATAAAGGTGTCGGTCACTCAGATAGAGGCCGGCAGACAGCACAATGTCGTGCCCGACGAATGCCGCTGGGTGGTCGACGTCAGGACCACCGACGCCTATTCGAACGAGGAGACAGCCCGTCTGCTCGCCTCGACAATGAGCGGTAACACAGATTCGGCGCCGCGTTCCACAAGGGTCCGCGCCTCGGTGATTCCCGAAAGCCATCCTCTCGTGAAGGCGGCTGTCGGACTCGGTCTGAAGCCTTTCGTTTCCCCCACAACCTCCGACATGTCGCTGATGTGGGATTTCCCTTCGCTCAAGATCGGTCCCGGACAGTCGTCGAGAAGCCATTCGGCCGACGAATTCATAATGGAGGAGGAGATAGACAACGCCATAGACTTATACATAAAACTTATAAGTGATTTAAAATGAAATTATGGGACAAGGGCTTCGAGCCCGACAAAATGATAGAGGAATTTACCGTAGGCCAGGACAGGGAGCTTGACCTGCGCCTCGCCAAATATGACGTCGAGGGTTCGATGGCACACATACGCATGCTTCAGACCATCGGACTTCTCGAGAAGGATGAACTCGAGAAACTACTCGCAGCGCTTCAGGATATCAAGGAGATTGCCGAAAAGGGTGAGTTCGTGATCGAAGAGGGAGTCGAGGACGTTCACTCGCAGGTAGAGTTCATGCTCACCGAGCGACTCGGCGACTTAGGCAAGAAGATACACTCGGGCAGGTCGAGAAACGACCAGGTGCTTGTTGACCTCAAGCTCTTCATGCGCGATGAGCTCAAGAAAATCGCCGAAAGCGTGAATCACCTTTTCGACCGTCTGCAGCATCTGAGCGAGGAATACAAGGATGTGCTCATGCCGGGATACACGCATCTGCAGATAGCGATGCCATCCTCCTTCGGCCTCTGGTTCGGTGCTTACGCCGAGTCACTCGCCGACGACATGCAACTCCTCGCAGCCGCCTACGACATCACCAACCAGAATCCTCTCGGTTCGGCCGCCGGTTACGGCTCGTCGTTCCCGCTCAACCGCCGCATGACCACCGATCTGCTCGGCTTTGCCGACATGCACTATAACGTGGTGGCCGCCCAGATGAGCCGCGGAAAGACCGAACGCGCCGTGGCCCTCGCAATCTCGGCAATTGCCTCCACCCTCGGACATCTGGCGATGGACGTATGCATGTGGATGTGTCAGAACTTCGGCTTCGTCTCCTTCCCCGACGAGTTCACCACCGGCAGCTCCATCATGCCCCACAAGAAAAATCCCGACGTCTTCGAGATAATGCGCGGGAAATGCAACCGTCTCCAGGCCGTTCCCAACGAGATAGCCCTGCTTACGGCAAACCTCCCGTTAGGTTACAACCGCGATCTCCAGCTGCTCAAGGACATCACTTTCCCGGCCACCACCGAACTTATCAAATGTCTCGACATGGCTGACTTCATGCTTCAGCATATCCGCGTGAACCGCGACATCCTGAATGATCCTAAATACAACTATCTCTTCACCGTAGAGGACGTGAACCGCCTCGCACTGGATGGCATGCCCTTCCGCGACGCCTACAAAACGATAGGCATGCAGGTTCAGCACGGCGAATACAAGCCGACCAAGAGCGTTCATCACACCCACGAAGGCAGTATCGGCAACCTCTGCACCGACCGCATCGCTGCCAAAATGCGCCGCGTTACGGAACGCTTCGGATAACCCCGTTTTTTAACGATAGAGAAGCAGGGGATGTGACCGGTCACATCTCCTGCTTCCTTTTTTAACACTGTATCAGCTAGATTTTAACTTAACATTTCTTTGCAATAGGCAGTATTTTTTATATCTTCGCACTGACATTCATAATCTCTTCTCCTCAAGACCCCCGGGTATTAAAATTTAAACTACATACCAAAGTCAATACTTAATGAATAAACTCTGCCAGACTCTTCTTTGGTTTATTATATTCCTCATCTTCTACAATGTCGTCTTGATAGCAGCCGAGACAGGAGCGCCGGTGCCGGTATCCCAAAAAAGCAATGACGCCGAAACCGAACGTCTGCTTCAAAGGCTCGACTCCCTTCTTACCAATTCCAACAGGATTTTCGCCCAGAAAGAGGAGCGGATAAAAAGGCTCCGCTCGAGCTATGCCGAAATACGCGACAACCGGCCTGATAAGGCCACCGTTCGCAAGGCCATGGACGACTTCAACAGGAACTGCCGTCTGGGAAACTGCGTTCCCCAGAAAGAATATATCCGTTCAATCAACCTAAAAATAGACTAACATGAAAAGAGCAATCGGCCTACTGACGATCGCCGTCGCGGCGGCCTCCGCGACGAGCATGGCCAGAACTCCGGCATATAAGGACACGTCGATCCCTCTCGAGCAGAGAGTGGAGGACGCGCTATCGCGCATGACTACCCAGGAGAAGATCAATCTGATCCACGCCCAGTCGAAATTCAGTTCCCGCGGCGTGCCACGCCTCGGGATCCCGGACCTCTGGACCGACGACGGTCCTCACGGAGTGCGCCCCGACGTGCTTTGGGACGAATGGGACCAGGCAGGACAGACCAACGATTCATGCGTGGCTTTCCCCGCCCTCACATGTCTGGCGGCCACCTGGAATCCGGCGACATCCTATCTATACGGCTTCTCGCTCGGCGAGGAGGCCCGCTACCGCGGCAAGGACGTGATCCTCGGCCCGGGAGTGAACATATACCGCACTCCGGTGAACGGGCGCAACTTCGAATATATGGGCGAAGATCCATATCTCGCGGCGAAGATGGTAGTGCCATACATAAAGGGACTGCAAAGCAACGGCGTGGCGGCATGCGTGAAACATTTCGCCCTCAACAACAACGAGGTCAACCGACACACCACCAACGTGATCATTGACGACCGCACTCTTTACGAAATCTATCTGCCGGCTTTCAAGGCAGCAGTCCAGGAAGGGGGAGCGTGGTCGATAATGGGAGCCTACAACCTCTACCGCGACGAACATCTCTGCCACAACAGCCGAATGCTCAACGATATCCTCAAGAAGGAATGGGGATTCGACGGAGCCGTGATCAGCGACTGGGGAGGAACCCACGACACGAAGCAGGCCATCACCAACGGCCTCGATCTCGAGTTCGGAAGCTGGACCAACGGCCTCAGCACCGGAGCGAGCAACGCTTACGACAGCTATTATATGGCCCGGCCGTATTTCAATTTGATCTCTAAAGGAGAGTATTCGACAAAAGAGCTCGACGACAAGGTTCGCCGTGTGCTCCGGCTGATAATGCGTACAGCGATGGATCACTCCAAAGGCGAGGGATCGCTCTGCAGCGAAGAGCACTATGAGGCCGCGCGCAGGATAGGCAACGAAGGAATCGTGCTTCTACGCAACGAAGGCCGCGTGCTTCCCATCAATCCTACGAAGGGTAAACGTATCCTTGTCGTCGGCGAGAATGCGATCAAGATGATGACCGTGGGCGGCGGCAGCTCATCGCTGAAAGTGCAGCATGAGATATCGCCGCTCGACGGAATCCGCGAGGCGGCCAAAAATCTCGGCATGGATGTTGAATATGCCCGTGGATATGTCGGAGACGTCTCCGGTGAATACAACGGCGTGGTGACAGGCCAGAACCTTAAGGACGACAGAAGTCCGGCCGAACTCATAGCCGAGGCCGTGGCAAAGGCAAAGGAAGCTGATCATGTCATATTCGTCGGAGGTCTGAACAAGAGCTCCGGTCAGGATTGCGAGGACTCCGACCGCGCCGGTCTGGAACCCCCCTACGGTCAGGATGACGTGATCGTCGCGCTTGCGAAGGCAAACCCCGGTCTGACGGTTGTCAATATCAGCGGAAACGCTGTGGCAATGCCCTGGGCAGACATGGTTCCCTCGATCGTCCAGGCATGGTTTCTCGGCTCCGAGGCGGGAAATTCGATCGCCGACATTCTCTTCGGCAAGGTCAATCCTTCCGGCAAGCTCCCCTTCACCTTCCCCGTTAGACTCGCCGACAGCCCTGCGCATAAGCTGAACGCCTATCCCGGCACGAAACGCGCCGACTCCAATATCGTCGACCTCGAATATAAAGAGGGAATACTTGTCGGATACCGCTGGCACGACACAAAGAAGATCAAGCCGCAGTTCGCATTTGGCCACGGCCTCAGCTATACCGACTTTAAATTCGGGAAAGCCACGGCCGACAAGACACTGATCAGTGAAGGCGAAACAGTGACTTTCACAGTTCCTGTAACAAATACAGGCAGTATGGCCGGAGCCGAGGTTATCCAGCTCTATGTCTCCGATCCGAAATGCACTGTGCCACGCCCGGTGAAAGAGCTTAAGGGATTCTCTAAGGTTTTCCTACAGCCCGGCGAGACCAAAGAGGTTAAGATTTCGATCGGACGTGACGCCCTCTCCTATTTCGATGCCGAAAACCATGAATGGGTCGCAGAGCCCGGCCAGTTCACGGCAAGTTTCGGGCCTTCGTCCGACAATATAGCAACAACCGTAAAATTCACTCTTAAATGAGAAGATTCACAATTATTACTGTCCGCTAAAAATTTTTGAGGTCGAAAAAAAATAGAGCTGACTC
>CAJTYD010000017.1 GCA_910583775.1 uncultured Muribaculaceae bacterium
CTTAATAATTTTTAAATTATTCTTAAGACAGTATTAAAATCAAGTGTTTTATTTTGATAATTTATAATAAATCACTAATTTTAGTCACTCTTAACAAAGCGCGATTAAACATAATTAATCAACTGTTGTCTAAGAGATAAAATTAATAAAATAGAAACAATTTAATTTCCAAGCTATGAGGAAGATATTATATACTCTGGCCATAATGGCGACAATGGCTCCCTCGCTTATAGCGCAGGAGTATGATGACATTTATTATAATCCTAAGAAAGACAAGTCAACAACGGCTGCGACGGTCAGGAAGACCCAGAAAAAATCCAACTATATAAAGGATTTCGGCAGTGTGGATCTTGATACTTATAACAGACGCGGCCAATACTACAACAGTCAGGTAGACACCATCGGCGCTAAGGCGCAGAACGAGGAGGATTTCGTCTACACCCAGAAGATTCAGAAGTTCTACAATCCTACTATCGTGATCGACAACTCCGATCTTCTTCAGGATGTGCTTCTCAACAGCTACGGCAATGTAGATATTATCTTTGACAACGGGATTCCCTATTTTGCTCCTTCCTATTCATGGGCTTACTACAACTGGCCGTATTATTACGGTTGGAGAGATCCATGGTATTGGGGCTGGAACAGCGTATGGGGCCCGTCGTGGAGTTGGGGTCCGAGCTGGGGATGGGGACCATCCTGGAGCTGGGGCTGGGGTCCGTCCTGGGGTTGGGGACCCGCATGGGGACCGTCCTGGGGATGGGGACCCGCATGGGGGCCGAGCTGGGGTTGGGGAGGCCCGTCTCACTGGGCTGACTATCGTCCCAACGGACGTCGTCCGAACCGTCCAGGCAGCAACTGGGCCAATAACACCCGTCCCGGAGGAACCGGTGCTTATCGTCCCGGCAGTAGCCGCCCGTCGAGAGGCCCTGTCTACGGCAACAACTCGAACAACGGAGGTTTCTATGGCGGCAACACCACGAATCACCACCGTTCGGGCAACAACGGGCTCTTCGGCAACGGCAACCGCGTGACATCCAATGGAAGCTATAACAGCAACAGCGGAAACAGCTCGACCAACCGCGGCAGATATACTATAAACAACAGCGGTCACCGTGTCTATAACTCCAACGGAAACCATAATTCCACACGACGCGACTACAACACGACAAACCGCACCACTACGGAACGCAATTCCTATAACAACAACAGGAATACGAACTCCAACCGAAGCTATAACTACAACAGCAACTCCAACCGCAGCTATAACCGCAGCAGCGGCGGCAGCTACAGCAGCGGAAGTCGCGGCAGTTTCGGCGGAGGTGGAGGCAGTCGCGGCCGTCACAGATAATAAAATACTGGTTGCAGCGATGGTCGGATGACGTCGCTGCAATCTTTATGTATTTTCGAGTGTTATAAATAAGAGAAGATACGATTCTTCTGTTATTTTTTGAAAGAATAAATCAAAGAGTTATGAAAAAGCTATATCTATTGATGGCATTTGCCGCAATTCCGGCATTGTCATATTCGCAAAGCGCGATTGACGCCTATCGGTTTTCTCAGCCCGATCTGAAAGGAACGGCCCGGTTTATGTCGATGGGCGGAGCTTTCGGCGCCCTGGGAGGAGATCTTTCCACTCTTTCGCAAAACCCTGCCGGCATCGGAGTATACAGAAGCAATGAACTTGGTTTCACTGTCGATCTCGACATTCAGAATTCTTCTTCCACATCCAATGGATTCAAGACATCTGCCAACCAGACCAAATTCTATCTCAATAATATCGGCGGCGTGGCCACCCTGAGACTGCCGAGCAACACGATGCCCAATATCAATATGGGTTTCACATATAACCGCGCGGTATCGTTCAACAGGAAATACAACGGCGTGATCGGCCTGCAGAATTCGATGAGCAACTACATCGCAGGAATTGCCAACAATGAAGGGCTTACCGTGGGCGATGTCACATCGACTTCAGACTATGACCCTTATAATCCGACCGACGGAGGAATCGCGGCTCCATGGCTTGCCATTTTGGGATATGATTCATATCTGATCAATCCGAACGGGGATCCGGACAGTCCGCACTGGACAGGCCAATGGGGCAACGGCACATCCGGAACTGGACGGTTTTCTGTTGCCGAAAGCGGAAGCGTCGAAGAATACAATATAGCCTTGGGTGGCAACATCAGCAATGTCGTTTACTGGGGTATGAACTTCGACATAGTCAATCTTGATTATAACATCAACTCCCTCTGGGGTGAGGATCTTCAGAATGCCTACGTGATGAATCCTGACAACAGCATGATCAGCCCGACTTCATCGCAGTGGAGCATGAGAAATCTCTATCATGCCGGAGGAACCGGATTCAACTATCAGCTCGGTCTTATCATCAAACCGATTCAGGAACTCAGAATCGGTCTGGCTTTCCATACGCCGACCTGGTATTCGGTCACCGAAACTTTCAACGCTTATACCGACATGAACTATTACGGCCAGAAGGGTGGCTCGGATACCAACAACGGATATCCGGCAAGCAACGACATGAATTTCAGATCTCCCTGGAAGGTGATAGCAAGTGTGGCCGGTGTTATAGGAAACAATTTCATCATTTCCGCCGATTACGAATGGACGGGATATAACAGAATGAAATTCTCCGATCCAAGCTACGATTCATATTATCCCGGCTGGGACTATGATTATGATTTCTACAGCACTGCTCCATATTCGAACGATTATTACGACTCTTATTACGACACAAACCAGGATATCAAGTCATATTACCGCCAGACGAACACATTCCGTATCGGCGCTGAATACCGTATAACTCCGTCTTTCAGCGTTAGGGCAGGATACAGTTTCGTTTCTTCTCCTGTAAAGGAAGATGTAAAAAACGATTCCAAGACAATCTACACCGCAGGGACTCTGACGAACTATCGTTTCGACAACACGACCAACTATATTACCGCGGGTCTCGGATATAAATATCGCGGTTTCTATGTTGACCTCGCATACGTCTACAAACACATGGGTTCGGAATATCATGCCTATACTCCCGATCCTTCGTCGAATATCATGAGCCCGCAGGCAAAGCTTTCGCTCAACAATTCGCAGATCGTGATGTCGATGGGCTTTAAGTTCTGATAGCCTCTGTCCTCCAAACTTCTGAATCAAATCAATCTATCTTATAAAATGACATTGACAACAAAATTCAAGGCAAGACTGATGACTTTCGCGGCCATCGGTCTTACCGTTTTTCAGGGCCTGGCATTCACCGACGGGAAAGATGCCTGCACGAGTATTATGGTCGGCAAGAACGCCTCTGCCGACGGGTCTGTAATGACAAGCCACACCTGCGATTCCTGGTACAGGACATGGATGCAGATGGTTCCGGCAAGAAAGTTCAAGAACGACACAGTGATGCCGGTCTTCAAGGGACGCATGCACACCGAGTATCCGGCAAGCATGGACGGCGTTACTGAAGTGGGCAAGATCCCACAGGCTAAAAGCACTTTCCGTTTTCTTGACACAGCTTACCCCTGTCTGAACGAAAAACAGCTCGCAATTGGCGAGACCACCTACACCGGGCGAGACACGATGCGCAACGAGAAGGGAATGTTCATGATAGAAGAGTTGCAGAGAATCGCTCTCGAAAGATGTTCCACAGCCCGCGAGGCCATCAGGCTCATGGGCGATCTCATCAAGAAATACGGTTACGGCGATTCAGGAGAATGCCTCACGATTGCTGATCCCAAGGAAGTATGGATTTTTGAGGTTCAGGGCGAGGGCCCCGATAAGATCGGGGGAGTCTGGGCTGCAGTCCGAATCCCGGATGATGAAATAGCAGTATCGGCAAACATCAGCCGCATCGACAAACTTGACCTCAAGGATAAAGACCATTATATGGCATCCGACAACGTGAAAGAAGTCGCAAAGAAAATGGGACTCTGGGACGGCAAGGAGGAGTTCTCTTTCTGGAAAGCCTACAGCGGTAAGAACTACATGGGCGAGCCGAAGAACTACAGTGTCCGCGAGCTCTACATAATGCAGCAGCTTGCTCCTAACGCCGGCCTTAACGACAAGATGACAGTCCTTCCGCTGAGTGTAAAGCCCGAGAAGAAGGTCAGCGTCGAGGATATGGCTCGTCTGCTCGGTTCCTACTACGAGGGAACTCCGCTGAATCTCAGCGGTCGTCTGAAAGTAAAGAATCCTGCCAAAAGAAGTAAAAACGCATCGGCGGAGCTTCCCGACAGTGTTGTCAGCGACAGAGCCAATCCCTGGATGCGACCGGATGAGATCGCCATCTATGAGGCATTAGGAGATTCGGCTATGCATAACATCAGGACGGTGAGCGTTTCATGGTGTGCCTATTCAACTATTATCCAGTGTCGCGACTGGCTGCCCGACGGGGTGGGCGGCGTTGCCTGGATCTGTCTTGACAATCCCGGTCAGTCGCCCCGCTTCCCTATATTCGCAGGCAATACCGACGTTCCGCAGCTGCTTAAGGTCTGCGGCCAGCACCGCAGGCGCGATGACGCCGCTCTCTGGCATTATCGTGAGCCTAACCGTCTCGCAACAGTGGCCTGGGGCCGAAGCCGCAAGGAGATGGAACCCGCAAGAGACTATTTCCTGACAAAGGGTAAACGCGAGCTTCCCGCTCTTGAATCGCAGTATTCGGCTCTTGTAAAAGATGGCAAGACGGATGAGGCCAACAAGCTTCTCACGGATTATTCGCGCGATTTCTTCGGAGCGACAATCCTCAGATGGGACGAGCTTAACAACACTCTCTGGCGCCAGAACTGGCAGGGCTTCTGATCCGGCGGTCACCCCATAAAGAACTCAAGCATTATCTTAAGATAATTCACAGAACCGGTGTGACACATTCAGACACCGGCATATCTAAAGGCAAGATCCATTAATCACACGCCGGATTCATTAGATTGAACCCGGCGTGTTTTTCTACCATAATACCTTTCAATAAAATAGCTTTCAAGAATATAGCTTTCAAGAATATAGCTTTCAGAGATTAAGTCTTTCCGTAGTTACGAGCATCGGGATCTCTTTCTTAAAGGCTCTGAATCCATAGATGAATTTTTCATGCCCCTCCCTTACTTTCAGTTTCTTCCTGAGGGCTTCTGCTTCCATGGGATAATTCTTTGTCGATACATTATATCTTTCATTCCGGAATACCTTGAGATCTTTTTTATCCGGAATCATCTTTATCTCATGGATGCTGCCGGGGAAGCCATCGTATATCTTTTCCGAGACATATAAGTTGGTATTGGGCGATATCTTTTTCATACCTTCAAAACGGCTACATAATGCGCTTCCGACATCTATCTTCATCATTCCGGCATTAGGAATATAAAGATACTTGCCAGGAGCGACATCTGCCTCATCGGCGAGCTCACAACTATTCTTCAAAAGGAAGCTGTCGATATCAATTTCAAATAATGAATCGAAAGTGTCATCTCCAAGGTCAACCACACGTATATATGGCCTCGTACCCGCCTTGTTATTCAATATGGCGAGAACCTCTTTACATTCACCTTTGACACTTACTATATGGATAGATTCAAGATTATCGAGATCGCGGATCGTCTGTGTGATGTCGAGAAGGGGAGAGGCCTTTATCACAATGCGGTCGGCATGACTTTTCAGAAGATCCATATTCTCGAGAATATCCGGCTCGCAGTCCCTGAATCCATATACGCGGCGGTTATCGTTTTTTCTACGTGCCGGATCTATAAAAATAACATTATACTTTTGGTGGCTGCTCCGCAGGAATTCGATGCTGTCGGCGTTGATGACACTTAAATTATCAAGTTCGAAAATATCGGCATTGTGTTTAAGAGCTTCAGCGCGTGATCCATCAAGTTCGATCGCAGTGACTATATTCTTTTGAGAAAGAGTCATGGCGTCTATCCCAAGCCCGGCTGTCATATCCAGAACAAGATTATCCTTTCCTACAATATCCAAGTGATACCGGGCCACCCTGTAATCAGATGACTGCTCCGCCGAAAGAGAGTCGGCAAATAGAAACCTGTCTGACTCAACAAAAGGTTTCAATTTGTTTGCAGCTTTCCTTCTGCATTCAATCTGCGTCAAGGCAAAATCCAATAATGCGACGTCAACCTTACCCCTATATTTTAAGGCAAGATCCGATACATTATCATGTATGTGTCGCGCAACAAAACTATAGAAACTGTCAGGGAGGCTATGAAACCTTAAAACTGTTGCCTGCATCATTGTTTTCTGAAAAAATGATTTGATGCAAAATTAAAAAGTATTTGGCAAAGAATGAAGCTGGTGCGGTGAGTTAACAAAATTTAAATATTTTCTCCTATGGAATAAAACTTGTATATTTGCAATTGTAAATTAAATGGTTCGTCAAGGCCTCGACGCTTTCGCGGTCCTGATTTGATTATTTCTGAACATCGATATGAAATTCAAATATATCTTTTTATTAGTTATCGGAATATTCCTTTATTATTCACAGGCTCAAGCCGTTCCTGTCCAGGCTCAAAAGAAACATGATTTTACAGTCGTGATCGATGCCGGCCATGGCGGTAAGGATGTCGGTGCCGTTGATAACGGTGCCAAAGAGAAAGACATAAACCTTGGAGTCGCCCGGAAACTGGCTTCTTTGCTCAAGAAGAAAATGAAGAACGTAAAGGTTGTGATGACCCGCAATGACGATACGTTCCTTACCCTGCAGGAGCGTGCGAATATCGCCAACAAAAACAAAGGAAATCTTTTCATATCCATCCATACCAATTCGCTCGACAAAAGCAATCCTAACCGCAGGAAAGCTTCGGGAACATCCGTCTATGCTCTCGGTCTCCATAAAGACAAGAATAATCTTCAGGTTGCCCGAAGAGAAAATGCAGTTATCGAACTTGAAAGCAATTACGAACAGAAATACAGCGGCTTTGATCCCAACAAGGATGAATCCTACATAATCTTTGAAATGGCCCAGAAAAAGAATCTTGGCCAGAGTCTTAAATTCGCCGGCGAAGCCCAAAAGCAGCTTGTCAAGACGGCGGGGCGTACCGACCGAGGTGTTAAGCAGGCCGGATTCTGGGTACTTTGGGCTACCTCGATGCCCTCCGTCCTTGTCGAACTCGATTTTATATGCAATCCGGAATCGGCGGAGTTCCTTACTTCCGGATCCGGACAGGATAAACTTGCCAAATCTCTTTATAATGCGGTCGAGAACTATGTAAAAGCCTATGGCGGAAAGGATGTTGCATATGTCCATGACGAAGTTGAAAAGAGAGTGGTCGATTCCGGTTCTTCCACGCCTGTACTTGCAGCCACTGAAGCAAAGGCCAGGCGCGATGACGTTGCGCCGGCGAAGCTCTCGGGGGCAGGACGCGTATCCTTGGCAAAAAGGCGCAGACGTTCGGCCCAGGCGAAGGCTTCTTCTTTAAGCAAAAGCTATGAAACCGAAAAAATTCCTCTTCATTCCGAAGACAAGCGCCTTGCAGTCGTCGAGAAAAAGGAGGTAGATTCTGAGGATGTCCCCGAAGTAATTGAAGAGGAGACTGCAGCTCAGGCTAAAGAGAAGAGTGGTAGGAAAAAGAAAGATAAGAATAATAAGGAGAGCCGAAACAAGAAATCAAAATCTTATAACAAAAGGGTGATCGTCAACAAGGACGGATCTACAACCCTTGCCGACAACGGCGGCTCTGACCACCTGGTTGCCGTACGCACTAAGAATCACAAATCGATCTCGGGATATCACCCGAAGGTTGAAAAAATTGTAACGGTATATAAGATCCAGATCCTTTCCACCCCCGAAATATTGAAACAGAACAATCCTCAATTCTGCGGTCTTTATCCGGTAAGTTCATTCAAGGAGAAGAATGTATATAAATACACTTACGGAGAAAGCGAGAACAAGCAGGAAATGGAGAAACTTCTGAAGAAGGTGAAGGAAAAGATTCCGGATGCTTTCATCATCTCAAGTAAAAAATAATTTTTAACACTTCCATTTTTAATATTATATTTGCAAAAAATTGTTTATAA
The DNA here is from genome assembly GCA_910583775.1 of uncultured Muribaculaceae bacterium. Lineage (GTDB taxonomy): Bacteria > Bacteroidota > Bacteroidia > Bacteroidales > Muribaculaceae > Lepagella. Next base: position 8,026 of record CAJTYD010000017.1, read on the forward strand.
AGAGGTCGGGAATCTCCGGCGACTCCAAACACATTCTAAAATAGGTTATGAAAAAAATCGCTTCAAAAGAATTTATCATCGGAATCTCGGTTATAGCTGCGATTGCGATTCTCTTTTTTGGGATTGACTATCTGAAAGGAGTTAATCTTTTTAGTCCTGCAAATTTCTATTATGCAAGTTACGATAATGTTGCTGGGCTTGAGATTTCAGCTCCGGTTACCATCGACGGCTACAAAGTCGGTCAGGTACGCGATATCCAGTTTGATTATGAAAAGCCCGGGAAGGTGAAGGTTCTTCTCGCGTTGAATAAGAAACTACGTCTTCCGGAAGATTCAAGAGCTACAATTGCATCGACTCTCATGAGCGGCGCGTATATCCAGATCGCCATGGGCAAGAGTCCTAAAATGATCGAAGTGGGAGGAGACCTTGCCACAGAGGTAATTCCCGACATGATGTCGTCGCTCAGCGACAACCTGCTCCCCTCTGTGGGAAGTATCCTCCCGAAAGTAGATTCACTGATGGCAAACCTGAACAGGCTCGTATCCGATCCGGCGCTTCTCGCCTCTATCCAGCGTCTTGACGGCATTACGGGGAATGTCCTTCAGACAACCGAGGGCCTTAACAAGGTAGTGGGCAAGGATGTGCCTCTTGTTATGAGAAACGTCCATTCCATCACGATGGGTCTTGACACTCTCACCGCCAATCTCGGATCGCTTTCGACACAGCTGAAGGCTCTTCCTTTGGCAAAGACAATGGACAACGTAAACGAGATCACAGCCAATCTTACCAAGTTCTCGAATCAACTCAATAATACCAACTCCTCGCTCGGTATGCTGATGAACGATCCTGAGCTTTATAATCGTCTCAACCGCGTGGCAGCCGATGTAGATTCACTTATCGTCGACATCAAAAAGAATCCCAAGCGCTATATCAGCATCAAGCTTCTATAACAATACCACCGTCACCAGAATTTGGAGCTGACTTATAGAAGTCAGCTTTTTTTATCCTCTTGTGTTTTTATTTGCACCTCATCGCTGATGGGGAAGTCAGAGATAAAACTGATTATTTAGAATGATTCTAAATTAGGAGATTTTTGGGGAATGAAGGGTATATCATACAATTAAAGGGATATAAAGGTGATTGTTAAAAAGGAGGAATCTAAGGAAAGGATGGTATCATAATGATATTTAGAGATTTGAACATTTTTAAATCAACAATTTGCCTTCCTATTTGGGAAATACGTCAAATATTTGACATTCAACAACCTATAAATAAGCAAAAAATTAGGTATTTTTTTTATTAGAAAATTTGATATTATTTTGTACCCGAAATGGAAAAGGAGTATATCGCAAAATGGAATGAATGCCTTGCCCTTATCAAGGACAATATCGGCGAGGAGAGATTCGACGCATGGTTCAAATGCGCCGAACCGATCTCTTTTGCGGACAATAAGTTGACACTTAAACTCCCATCCATGTTCTATTTCGAGAAGTATGAGGATGATTTCCTTCCGCTTCTCAACGCTGCCATGAAAAGAGTGTTCGGCGGCGGTGTAAAGCTCGGATACGAGGTGAACATCGTCAATGACGATGACAAATCGAAAGTGAGTCTTGAAAGCGCCCCGCAGTCGAATGTGCTCAAGAGTAAGCTTTCGGCGTCCTATCATAACAAGCCGGTGGAAAGACAGACCATCGACTTCGATCCGCAGCTGAACCCGGGCCTCACCTTTGAGAACTATTGTCTCGGCGACAGCAACCGGCTGCCGGTGACTATCGCCGAACACATAGCCAACAACCCCGGCAAACCGGAATTCAATCCTTTCTTCCTTTATGGCAATGTAGGAGTAGGAAAGACCCACCTTATCCAGGCAATAGGTATCCGCATCAAGGAGAGAAACCCCAACGCAAAGGTACTGTTCACTCCAATGCGCCAGTTCCAAGCCCTATACCAGCAGGCCCGCCTCAGCAAGGACCCCAATCAGGGCATTCCCGCGTTCATAAACTGGTTCCAGCAGATGGACGTCATCCTTTTCGATGACCTACAGGAGCTATCCAACAAGACCGGTACGGCCGAGGCGTTGTTCCCGATCTTCAACCACCTTCAGCAGAATAAAAAGAATATCATCTTTACCTGCGACCGTCCGCCTATGGAACTCGACGGAATCGCCGATCGTCTTATCGACCGATTCAAATGGGGCGTCACGGAGCCGCTTCCGAACCCAGACTTCAATCTCAGAAGAAATATCATCAAGTTCAAGGCAAAGAAGAACGGTCTCGACATCCCTTACGAGATCATCGATTATATAGCCTCGGAATGCGAGGGGTCGGTGAGAGAGCTCGAGACAATCGTGATGGGTCTCTATTCAAGATCGATAGTGCTCAACGTGCCTATTTCCCTCGAACTGGCGAAAGAGGTGATGAGCCATGTGGTGAAACAGAGGGAACAGAAGCTTATCAATTTCGAAATGATTGTAGAGTCGACGGCTGAATATTACAATCTGAATCCTGACGCGATATTCTCGTCAAACCGCCTGCGTGATATAGCCGACGCACGCCAGCTGATAATGTATCTCACAAAGAAACACACCACTCTTTCGCTGAAATCAATCGGACACAAACTGAACCGCGCCCATACAACGGTTATGCACGGTATCGCGGCAATAGAAGACCGCATTCCCATCTCCAAGGAACTGGCAGCCGCAATCAATTCAATCGAATCCGAACTTCTGAAATAATCAAATCCAAAAGCATAGAAGAGAAAAGGGAATCTGCATGTTTTGATACTTTGCAGATTCCCTTTTCTCTTTATCTGTTTTAACAGAATCCAAATAGTCGCCGGTCAAAGACTCAGTTCCATTTTTAAGGCATCGAGCAGAAGATGCAGATCGAGCTCATCGACACCTAAAGAGATCAGGACCGGAATATCCGAAAGGAAATTCTTTTCAAACTCGTTGCGGTTGTTGATGCCCGACATCTTGTAAAGATCGATAGCCAAAGGGATATCGTTCATCACCAGGTTCAGATGTGCGGCATTCATATAATCGGCCGCCGTAGGATTCCCTGCGAGAAGTTTCTTATAGGTGGCATCGCTCTTTTCAAACTGACGGTCCATCATCTCGGTCCAGGCTATCGAACGGAGAATTCTCTTGTCGTCCGGAGCCAGATAACTTGCATGATAATATCTTATCAAGGAATCCTTATACTCAGCCATCTCAAATTTCATATCGGCGGCCGCCACAAGCAGATTCACGTTGTCGGGATCCTTTTCGAGAGCAAGGTCGTAATATTCGGCAGCCTCTTCAAACTTACCAAGTCTCTTGTTGATAAGGGCGAGTTTCTTTATAAGCCACATACCGGGAGACTGAAGCAGCTCGGCCTTCTTATAATCGGCGAGGGCTGCCTCATAGTCTTTCAGACACTGATTGCAATATCCGGTCTTTTCCCAGAAGGATGGCTCGCTCTTGTCTTCATCGGAGAGAAGCATGAAAAGATTGAGAGCCTCACTGTAATAACCGCGTTTGAAATAGAATTCCCCCGTAACCTTTACAATCTCATTATCCGAGAGGATTTCACCTACCACAGGAATATCGAGGAAATTAAAAGGAGCGGCAAAAGGATCATAGAAATCATTGTGTTTCCTAAAAAGACGGTTGAAGCGGTAAAGATCCCTGACATATCGAGTGACCTCGAATTCAAATTCGGGCATCGACTGCTTTAGCATCGAATCCTTGATCTCATCCGACATCTGCGAGATCTGGGCCTCGAACTGACCTATCACCATATTTCTCTGCGCCTCCGGCATCATGCCGAGTGCAATGGCGAGAGAATATTTGTCGGAATCACAGATGGCGACGCCCGAAGACACCAATTCATTCACCACCTTCTTCAGACGGTCGTCAAGCTTTATGACCGGATGGTTTATGTCGAAAGGCAGGAACCATGAATTGACATTATAAAAGAAGGGGAATTGCTTCAGGTTGGAGAACGTGACCATCATAAGGTCAGCTCCCTCGCTCTGCATTTCAGAAAGCTCGCGCATTTTCTTGCCGATGCCCGATTTCTCAAGCATATCCTCCCATTCGGCATTCATCTCATACATACTGCTCTCCATATCCATTCCGGAATCCTTCATTTTCCTGAGGATATCGGGCTTCATCTTCATCAGTTCGGGAATCACCTCATCTCTCATCTTGGTGGTGATGCGGTCGGTGTCGCGGGTACGGATGATGGCAACCATAGTCTCCTTCAGCATCTTGAAGGTATTGAGAGAATCCTTCCACTGCCTCAGGCGATCCATCACCTGTCTGTCGCTTATCACTCGATCGGAATGCCGCCTCAAGGCAAGGACAACGCCTACCATAGCCCTTGCGGCAAGCGTTTCAGATTCCGTAGAATCATATAGTTCGATAAGCAGTGACAGTTTTGCGGAATCATAATAGGCCAAAAGAGAAAGCACGAGTGCCGATAGGATATAAGACATATTCGCGATATATCCCGGCGCGTCTTCCTGTCCCATATATTTTCTGATTGTCTCCGCAACTTGCTTGTCATCGAAAGAAACCCAGATGATCTCAAACAGATCCTTCAGCAGGGCATCCCGTCTGGTAGTCAAAGACAGGCAATCGTTCCCCGCACCTGAAGCAAGAGATATGGATGCGTCGACACTCCCGAGTTCTGAAAGAGTATCCTCGAGAGAGCCTGACCTCAACCTTACAACCCGTAAGGTAGATGAGTAGGCATCCGGACATTCCTCCGCTCTCTGCTCTCTGACCAACAGATCGATAATGACGTTCAAATCCTTCACAATACCCGAAAATACATCCTTTCTGGTAGCGTCAGGCACGCCAAGCATAAGATAGCGGGACATATAATCATACGTCTCGCGCAACCGGTTGAGCCGGTCCGTAATTTTATATTTATTCATGCCAAGAGCAATCGCACTCAGAGTGGAGATCGCTTTGGTAATCTCATAATTGTCGATATTTGTCTTGACTTCACGACACTTTTCTATAGTAGAGCTTAAAGTCATCTAATTTAGTTTTTAATAGTTTTCAAAGCAAGCATCCTTCAATAAACCTGCTTATTCGTCTAATAACTGCAAATATAACAAATTTCAGGCCAATTTCCGTCATTCTAAAAATCATAACTTTTGTAAAAAATATTAACTTTGTATCCGATAATAATTAGACACAAAAGATGATAAATCCAGACGAAGTATTGCTCAGAAACACTGCCTCGCTTTCCGAGATGCTTGATATCGAGAAAAAAATGCTGCCCCACGGCTCAGGACATTTCCCTTCGGTGTCTGTTCTGAAGGAGATTATAATCTATATCAAGAATATCATATTCCCTGATTTCCTTGATCAACAGAGGAAAAACTCTTCGATTAAGTCTTTCTTCATCGGAACAAGCATGGAGCGTCTCTATTCGCTTCTGAGGAAAGAGATCGAGCATGCCCTGAGGTTTACCGACAACAGTTTGTCTCAGGTTTTCGAGAGCGAGGCGGCCCGACGGGCATTGATGTTCATAGACTCCTTGCCGGAAATCAAAAAGCTGTTATACACAGATGTAGAGGCAATCTACAACAATGATCCGGCCGTAGACAACTACGGTGAGGTCATACTGTGTTATCCGGTTATCCAGGCAATGGTGAATTATCGCGTTGCACACAGCCTTGCGATAAGCGGAATCCCGGTTATCCCGAGAATACTGACCGAACTTGCCCATTCATCGACAGGAATCGACATTCATCCCGGAGCTAAAATAGGGAGATATTTTGCAATCGACCACGGGACGGGAGTCGTGATTGGGGAGACCTGTATTATCGGTGACAACGTGACAATCTATCAGGGAGTAACGTTGGGTGCCAAAAACTTCTCGCTCGACGGCAACGGCCATCCCGTGAACATACCGCGTCATCCCATCATAGAAGACAACGTGACTATCTACGCCAATTCAACCGTCTTAGGAAGGATCACGGTAGGACACGATTCCGTGATAGGAGGAAATATATGGCTTACGAATTCCGTACCTCCCGGTTCCAGAATACTTCAGCAGAAGGCAATGGAAAAGACATCGCCGAATGACAATGAATTGTGAACGGATGGTCTCAAATGTTATCTTTACTTATTTATCTTAATGACTAAGAGTGTGTTTGGATTTAAATGAAATTAATACAGATAGAGATTATTGAGGGATTTAAGCAAGCTGAGAAAGGAGAAACCTCACGGTTTCGGCTGCCGAAACTTGGCTTAAATCACCCAAAAGATCACCTGTAGTGATTTCAAGATTTTCCATCACATTCTCTAATAGTTAAAATCGGTTTAAATTCAAACACACTCTAAAATGAAAAAAATTTACAACAGTCTTTTAGATTTGATCGGAAAGACTCCATTAGTGGAGGTCTCCCAAATAATGAAGGAGGAAAGACTCAAGACTCGGCTGATAGTCAAGCTTGAATCCTTTAATCCCGGAGGGAGCGCCAAAGACAGGATTGCGCTCGAGATGATCGAGGATGCCGAACAAAAGGGAATTATTTCCCCCGGCGCAACGATAATAGAACCGACAAGCGGCAACACCGGAATAGGGCTTGCTCTTGTAGGTAGAATCAAGGGATACCGCGTAATACTGACGATGCCCGAGACAATGAGCGAAGAACGCAGGAAACTTCTGCAGGCATACGGAGCGGAGCTGTTTCTAACTCCGGGGAAAGAGGGAATGAGCGGAGCAATTGAAAAGGCAAACGAACTCAAAGAGGAGATTCCCGGCGCATTCATTCCCCAGCAGTTTGACAACCCAGCAAATCCAAGAGCCCATGCCAAAGCCACTGGCGAAGAAATATGGAGAGATACCGACGGAAAGGTCGACATATTTGTAGCCGGAGTCGGAACTGGCGGTACGATAAGCGGCACTGCCGAGACTTTAAAGAACCACAATCCCTTAATACAGATCATAGCCGTGGAGCCAGCTTCCTCCCCGGTGCTGGAGGGAGGGAAGCCCGGGCCTCACGGGATTCAGGGAATAGGCGCCAATTTTGTTCCCCGTAATTTCAACAGAGAATTGGTTGATAAAATTATTCCTGTCAGCGACGGGGAGGCATCCGATTCCGCCCGGCTTCTCGCTCTGAAAGAGGGAATCCTTGCCGGCTTTTCATCCGGAGCCGCCTTTCATGCCGCTCTTGAAGAGGCAAAAAAGCCGGGAAATGAGGGAAAAACCATAGTCGCTCTTCTTCCCGACAACGGCGAAAGATATCTATCCACAGATTTATTTCACTAACCATGAACGACATATTTAACTAACCATGAAAATATCAAACTATGCAATCGCGGCTCTGATCACCGTATCGGGTCCTGTCATGATGGCTCAGGATGAATTCGACTTCTCCGGACAGAGAGGAGAAATACAGAATATCAAAAAAGTCCCCGGCAATGTCATCGACCGCGGCCCCACGGGAATCGTCATTAATCCCACTCCACAAAAAATGACTGTTGATAAAAACAAAACCATTGAGCTCGGAAAGGGATTCAGTCTCAAAATTCCACAAGCGCTTCGTCATGCAGTTCCTGCCATATCCCCCAATATCGGGAAAGAAAACGCTAAACGTAAGGACACCCGACTGAACGTGACCGTCAATGCAAGGGAGGCCGAAAAAGCCGGCCTCCCAACGAATAACGAAGCATACAGGCTCATCATCGACGGCAAAGGGATATCGATCGTTTCACGCACCCACCGCGGTGCCCTATACGGACTTCAGACACTCCGTCAGATTCTCGAAAGTCCCTGGGGTAAAAATAGCCGAGTTCCATATTGCGACATTACCGACTGGCCGGAATTCCCTCACCGCGGACTTGTGGAAGGCTTCTATGGCACCCCCTGGAGCCATGAAACCCGTCTTGCAATTATCGATTATCTCGGCAAGAATAAAATGAACACCTACGTTTTCGGGCCTAAAGACGATCCATTCCACAGTTCTCCGAACTGGCGACAGCCATACCCGGAGGCAGAAGCAGCCAAGATAAAGGAGCTGACTGACCGTGCCCGGGAAGCGGGCGTTGACTTCGTCTGGGCGATCCACCCGGGAAAAGACATCAGATGGAATAAAGATGATCAGGACAGTCTGGTGAACAAATTCAATCTCATGTATGATCTCGGGGTCAGAGGTTTTGCCGTTTTTTTTGATGACATCGATGGGGAAGGAGCCAATCCGCGTCGACAGACCGAACTGCTCAATGCTCTGAACCGTGATTTCGTGAGCAAGAAAGGGGATGTGGCTCCGCTTGCCGTTTGCCCGACCGAATATACCAAATTATGGACAAATCCCAACAAAGGAGGAGCCAACGATATTTATGGCGAGACTCTCGACAAAAATATAAATGTGTTTTATACCGGAGATGTGGTTTGTTCCGACCTGACAAAAGAGACGCTCAACTTCATGAATTCACTGATCCGCCGTCCGGCATATTTCTGGTGGAATTTCCCGGTTAGCGACTATTGCCGCAATTATCTGCTCTCAGGGCCGGCATACGGGCTTGACACCACCCTGACGTCTAAAGACTGCGTAGGGGTCCTCTCCAACCCCATGGAACATGGCATCGCATCTATGTCTGCCTTGTATTCCGTCGGGGACTACAGCTGGAATCCCCAGGCATACAATGCGATGGACTCCTGGATCCGTTCCCTTACTGACGTAGCCGGAGAGAAGGCCGCCAAAGCATATCATGACTTCGCGATAAACGCAGCCGATTCCCATACGGGCTATCGCCGTGATGAATCATGGGAGATGCCTGAAATCAAGGATATCGGAAATATATCGGGTTCAGACAGAGCTACTCTCAGAAAACTTTTCAACGAGCTGCGATTTGCTCCCAATCAGCTTCGCACAACAAGCAAAAATGCAGCCTTGGTTGCCGAGCTCGAGCCCTGGCTCGTTCAGGCCGAAGCCTTCGGCAAGAGACTCCTTGCCGCTCTCGACCTTATTGAACCCGGAGCGGACGCAGCTTCCTTATCCGACCGATGGGAAGCCATAGCCGCGGCTATACCGACTGACAAGGAAAGCAAGGATTTCAATGCCCACACGCTTGGATCACTCCGTCTGCAGCCGTTTTACAATGCCGTTACTGAAAGCGCGGCACGAGACTTCTTTTACAAGGTAGCGGGACATAACCCGGTGGTGAAACGTATCGCTGGAAGTTACCGCAATCTGTCGGCTCCTGAGAGCAGACTGATGATGGACGGAGACAAGGAAACCTATTATGCTTCAAATAAGGGGCAGCGAAAAGGGGACCATATCGTGATTGATCTGGGAAAATCGACGTCTGTCAGCAAAATCTATTTCCTGCAGGGGAGGAAGACCGGAGACTCTGACTTTTACGATGCTTTTACCCTTGAAGTATCGCCCGACAATAAAAACTGGACACTTCTCACCACAGAACCTGTAAAAGATTGTTATGAATATACATGGGAAGGCAATCCTGTGGAAGGAAGATATCTGCGAATCAACCGCGATGACTCATCCAAGAGGACGAACTGGCTCTCTATCCGGGAGTTGGCCGTGAATCCGGAGACACTCGAACATAAAGGACTTACATCCCTGTCAGGCAAATCGCTTCCGGTCGACTGGAACCGGGCTGTCGATGACAATCCCCTTACCGGAGTGGCTCTCGGAGAGGAAACGGTGATATACAGTCTGCCGGACGGGACTTCGGAAGTAACGGTTCTAACAGACAAAAACGGTGCGAAAGCTACCGCCGTCTGGTTTGATGAAAATGGGAAATCCATCTCAGAAAATGCGTTGTCCGAATCATTGACCTGTCTGAAGGTTCCCGCCGGAGCAAAAAGGATGAGTCTGGCTGGCCATGGTGTCATTCAGGAGATAATATCCCGCTGACGGATGATGTTTTTTATTCGCAAGACGTGGATATCTCATATTTTTAATCTAAATTTGTATATAATTTTAATCTAACAGTTACTATGGTTATACAAAGATGGCAGTCGGTTCTGCTGCTGATAACGACCGTGATGATGGGAATCTTTACCTTCCTTTCACTCGGACAGATACAATTACCGGAATATACATTGAATTTCACCACTCTCGGATTCTGCATCGAGGGGGACGCGACCAACGGAGCGCAGTCAGGATTTGTGGCCCATACATGGGTTCTGTTCATATTGTCCCTGATGAGCTGCATACTCCCGTTGATCAACATATTCCTTTTCAAGAACCTGCCTCTTCAGAAAAGGATCTGCATCATCGAGATCCTCTTTATAGTTGTCATCGCGGCTATCGGCTGCTATTGCGGCTACTGCACGATTCCCGAAGGCGAGATCAGCTGGTCATCGCTTATCATCGCTCCGCTGCTGGCATTCATCGCAACTGTGATGGCATACAACAGAATTAATTCAGACCAGCGAAAACTCCGTTCTCTCGACCGTCTGCGCTAATGATTTGATGGCAAGGTCCGTTGTCATTCGGCAATAAATTTCAACGAGGAATTATTTCGGATCGAATGAACGGCACATCCGATAGTTTTTGCCTCCTGCAGGAATCTGTTTTCCACCTTGCGTCTTACAGACCTGTGAATGACTATTAAATCAGGATTAAACCTATCAGCCAATTCAGCTAAAGAACCTCTATATCCCCCTGCCACGATAAGATAATCGCAATGGCGGGGGGAAATTGTTTTTCCCACGAGCTTTTCGCGCGAAGAGTCGACAGTCACTATGCTTCTGCCCATCACCTTCTTTACATCGACTCCTCCACGTTTCATTTTAAATATTTTATCTTTTCCTAAGCTCCTTACATTCAATGTCACATCGTTCCAGTCGTCCCTGATGATAAAGCCATTTTCTACTGCTGAAGTCTTTACAAACGGAATAACTGTAATCGCTGCGAGAAGAAAAGCAACTGAGCAAATCCCTATGACCTTACTTCTCTTGTATCTGAAATAAAATGACGCGATAACAATGCCGATAAGCCATAGAGCAAGAGTCCAGCCTGAGGCTGAAAAGACAAGAGGAGACATAAGCTTCTCGATAAATGATATTACATCGATGAAAGCTGAATAAATCCAGTCGATAGAAGCCCTCAGAACCGGGAGCTCGAGGCCGATGGCGCCAAACAGAAAATAAATGATTGCCGCCATCAGGAACAATGGCAATACCGGCAATATCAACAGATTCGCCGGAAGAAAAGAAACCGGGAAAATTCCGAAGTAATATGAGGAGACAACCCATGATGCCGCGGTGACAATTATTGTTGCCAGAACAGTTCCGCATGTTTTATAACCGACAGGATGCAAATGCCGGTCGATCGGGTTCAAAGGAGAAGTGAACACCAATAAGGAGGCTACGCAGATGAAACTTAACTGCAATCCTATGTCCCATAAAGCTGCCGGATCGATGACAAGGATAAAAAGAGCAGCGCCGAATAAAGCATTCAAGCCGGAGTTCTTACGTTCGAGAAAAAGAGCACATAGAAGAAAAGTCGCCATGATGCAGGCTCTGACAGTTGATAGCGACATTCCGGTAATAAAAGCGTAAAACCAAAGCATTAAGACAGCAAACAGACTTCTGTAACGATATAACCCTAAAAAGTTTATGGGAAAAAGAAGAAAAAGGAAAAGGGCGCCGACTATTGCTATATGGAGTCCGCTTAGGGCAAGGACATGGGCTATACCGGCATTCGAGAAAAGCTGTCGGCTCTCGGGATTGATGAAAACATGGTCACCTAAGAGAATCGCTATAAGAAAGTTTTTTGTCTCGATCGAAAGGGGAGTCCTGCCTATGAAAATTTCGATCGAGTCTCTGACGCGGGTACACCATCCGGCAAACGAGCCGGAATGCCCGACTATCTTTATCTCTTTTTCCGAAACCCGCGTCTGATGATAGAAACCCTTGTTGTTTAAGGTAGCGGCATAACTGTCATCAAATGAATTAGGAGAATTCCTGATTAGAAGGAGTTTGGCCAGGAATTCAATACTGTCGTCTATATCGGCGTCCAAAATATCGGTATAAAGCATCAATTTCATGTTTCTACATGAAATCGGTTTGCCAGAGGAATCATTTAGCGATTCAACCTTAATTTCGGCTACATCGCCCGATGCCGCAGTCCTGATCGATTCTATTCTTCCCTTGATTCTACAGACCTTGCCGACAGCATTTTCATCCGGCAGGATAGGAGAGTCAAAATAATAGCAGATCGCTCCGGCTCCGCAAAAGATGAGGAATGTCCAGACAAAATGATATTTATTAAGTCTGAAACCGTCAATCGGATTTTTACTGTTTCGAAGAAGAAACCAATAAATAAGGAAACCTGCGATCACCATCCCGCACGCCACAAACATATTTCCGAGATATCGGGAATAAACGATTCCAATCGCAAAGGAACAAAGCGGGAGGAGGAGAGTAAGTTTTTTCATTCATTCCATATCTTCCATGAAACCTCCGCCTGACGATGAAGCATCTCGAGCCCGTTTTTCACCGTAGCGCCTTTTTCAGACGAAAGTTTCATAAATTCCGTAATCTCCGGATTATATACAAGGTCATAACAGACATGATCGGGAGTAATTAATTCGTATGGAATCTCGGGTGCCGACTCAACCTTTGGCCACATACCAAGGGGAGTTGTGTTAACGATCAATAAATTGTCAGCCATAATCTTCCGGTCAAGGGAAGCATAGGATATCCTGCCGTCACCGGTGGAACGTGATACAACCGTGGACCGCACACCAAGCCTGCCGAGAGCGTAGACAACAGCCTTCGACGCGCCTCCTGATCCGAGCACAAGAGCATTCTTTATGTCTTCGCGCAGCAGCGGTTTCAGAGATTCCATGAAACCGATCCAGTCACTGTTGAATCCTTTCAGACCTTTAACCGCTCCATCTTTGTCTCTTTCAATACGAACGACATTGACGGCTCCGATTGCAGAAGCATCCCGGGAGACGGAGTCGAGAAACGCGAACACATCTCTTTTATAAGGGATCGTAACGTTCAATCCCATAAGATCAGGATGAGAGCCGATCAATTCAGGCAATAGCCGGATCTCCCTGATCGGGAACAGATGATAAGAGTTGTCGATTCCCTCTTTAAGAAATTTATCCGTGAAATATTCTTCGGAAAAAGAATGTCCCAGAGGATAACCTATAAGTCCATACATAATCGGTTACAATTAATAGAATTACCAAATAACGACTCTCTCATCTTCAAGTCGGAACATTTTGTCGCCCTCCTCGATAGAGAATGCCTCGAAGAAAGGGGAAAGATTGCGCAAAGTCTCGTTCACTCTGTAGCGTCCCAAGGAATGGGGATCCGTCTTTGTTCTGGCAAGAATCTCCTCATCACGTATATTGTCGGCCCAGACATTGGCATAAGAGAGATAGAATCTCTGTAACGGTGAAAAGCCATCGTTCACTTCGGAAATGCCGGAAGCGGAGTCCATTGCATTATCCAGACAGGCGGTCAAAGCGACGCGCAGACCGCCCTGGTCGGCAATATTCTCACCGAGTGTGAATTTACCGTTTGCGAAAACTCCAGGTGCTACTTCGACTTTATTGAACTGCTCCTCGAGTTTTCCGGCGAGTTCGTTGAATTTTCCGGCATCTTCCGGAGTCCACCATTCATTGAGATTACCGAATTTATCGAACTTGCGGCCGGAATCGTCAAAACCGTGGGTCATCTCATGGCCTATTACGACACCGATGGCACCATAATTCATAGCATCATCGGCATCTACATCGAAATATGGCGCCTGAAGGATGGCGGCAGGGAAGCATACCTCGTTCGACGTGGGATTATAATAAGCGTTGACGGTCTGCGGAGTCATGTGCCATTCCTCCTTGTCGACCGGCTTGCCCATCTTCCGGTAATTATCCTGGGTATACCATCTGGAAGCCTCGCTGACATTCTCGAGATAACTCTTCTGCGGGTCAATGGAGATTCCGGAATAGTCTTTCCATTTGTCGGGATAACCTATCTTTACTGTTAAAGCCGACAGTTTGTCGAGAGCCTTGGATTTTGTCGTATCCGACATCCACGATAGATTTTCTATATGTTTGCCGAGAGCCTTTCTCAGGTTCTCTACAAGCTTCAGCATATACGTCTTGTTGCGTTCGGGAAAGAATTTCTCGACATAAAGCTGACCCACAGCCTCGCCAAACATGGAATTGGGAATAGCCATCACTCTTTTCCATCGTGGCTCAAGTTCTTCGATGCCGGACATCGTCCTGTCGTAAAGCTCAAAGTCGGCCTGAATGAAGTCATCGCTCATAAGACCGGATGACGATGATATCAGTTTGAGGATCATCAGGTCTTTCTTTTCACGCAATGTCAGAGAGGGGAGGTATCCGTTCAGGAATTCCATGAATTTCAGGGAAGATACATTAGCCTTTCCGACATTCCCGAGGGAAAGACCGGCAAAATATCCATCCCAGTCAATGTTTGGATATTTCTCTTTAATATCCGCCATCGACATCATGTTGTAGCTTAAAAGAGGATCTCGTCTTTCCTCGCGAGTCTTCTTATGAAGCGCGAATTCTTTTTCAATCTTAATGACGTTATTCCAGATTCTTGACTGAGCATCGACGTCATACCCCACCAGTTCGGTGATTCTCTTGACATAAGTCTCGTATGCCTTAAGAATCTTTTCATTTGTCTCATTTTCCTCCAGATAATAATCACGGTCGCCCAAGCCGAGTCCGGCCTCCATGATATGCATCACGTTTGTATCGGCATCGCCGGGGTCCGGACCGACGCCGGTGCCGAAAAATGGACTTCCGAGTCCGTCGTGGATCCAGGAAAGGGTAGAGGTGAAAGTATCGTCGGTCATGCCTTCGATCCGTTCGATCATCGGCAAGATAGGAGAGGCGCCTTCCCGGTTCAGTTTTTCCTCATCCATGCCCATTTTGTAAAGATCATTTATCTTCTGGGCATTAGTGCCTTTGACTTTGGATTCCGGATTATTTTCCAGATTCAAAATAAGATCGCGCAACTGTTCGCGAGCGTTCTCGCGCAGTTTGTCGAAAGTGCCGAATCTCGCGTATTCGGCGCCAAGCGGATTCCTTTTTTTCCAACCGCCGCAGGCATAAAGATAAAAGTCATCTCCGGGCCTGACATTGAGATCAAGATTCTCTACGTCAATTCCGCGTTTCTTTATAATATTGTCCTTTTTCAATTCCATATATTCTCCCTTTATCCAATTTTATCCTTAAGTTCCTCAAGCTCCATCTGTGAAAGTTCCCAGACAGACATAGCATTCTCGATATTTTTCTGTACCTCCGTATATCTTTCAAGCGTTTCGGGCGACGCGTCTCCGGAGCTTATCTTCGCCTCGACCTCTTTTTGTTCCGTTTCCAGCCTCTCTATCTCCGCTTCCGCATTTTTCACAGCTTTCTGCGCTTTCGACAGAAGCCGGGCGTTCTCTTTCTGCTCGGCGTAGCTTAATTTGCGTGGAGATGCATTCTCAACGTCGTTCCGGCTATCGGGCGCAACCGATTTCTGGGCAGGCTCCGCCTGGGCATTGGCCTTACCGGGATGTTCCTTTGCAACAGGCCTGTTAAGGTTCAGTTCATTCAGGTTCCCTATGTTCTTCTTCCGGAGGAAATCATAGATTCCACCAAGATTCTCCCTTACTTCACCGCCGCCGAACTCGTAGACTTTGTCGACAAGCCCGTCAAGGAAGTAACGGTCGTGACTTACGATGACTACCGTGCCGTTAAAATCTCTTATGGCATCCTTAAGGATATCTTTTGTACGCATATCGAGATGATTGGTAGGTTCATCGAGAATAAGGAAATTCACAGGTTCAAGGAGCAGCCTGATCATCGCAAGTCTTGTCTTCTCGCCGCCTGAAAGCACACTTACCTTTTTATCGATATCCTCGCCACCGAACATAAAAGCGCCGAGGATGTCACGGATCTTGGTGCGGATATCACCGGTCGCGACATTATCGATGGTCTCGAATACCGTCAGATTACCATCGAGCAACTGCGCCTGGTTCTGGGCAAAATAACCGATCTTCACATTGTGGCCGATTTTCAGAGTTCCGTCAAAGGGAATCTCTCCCATGATACATTTCACAAGAGTGGATTTTCCCTCGCCATTCTTACCGACAAATGCTACTTTTTCGCCTCTTTTTATCGAGAACGAAGCATGACTGAAAACAAGATGATCACCATAACTTTTGGCAAGATCATCCGTAATCAAAGGATAATCTCCGCTTCTTTCAGCCGGCGGGAACTTAAGCCGAAGTCTGGAATTATCTACTTCGTCAACCTCGATGGGGACAATTTTCTCAAGCTGCTTGATACGGCTCTGAACCTGAATTGCCTTTGTGGCCTTATATCTGAATCTTTCGATAAAATCCTTGATGTCGGCAATCTGCTTCTGCTGGTTCTCGTAAGCACGCATCTGCTGCTCGACGCGTTCCTTTCTGAGTTCGACAAACTGCGAATAATTCACCTTGTAATCGTATGCCTTCCCACAGGATATCTCAATTGTCCTTTTAGTTACATTATCAAGGAAGGCACGGTCATGACTCACAAGGACCACCGCCTTTGCCTTGGTCTGCATGAACTGTTCGAGCCATTGAATAGACTCGATGTCAAGATGGTTGGTAGGCTCATCGAGAAGAAGGACGTCTGGGCGGCGGAGAATAATCTTCGCCAGCTCGATCCTCATTCGCCACCCTCCGGAAAATTCTGATGTAGGCCGGTCGAAATCACTTCTATTAAAACCGAGACCGGTGAGGGTTCTTTCGATCTCCGCATCCATATTGTCGCCGCCTTCTATAACGACACGCTCGTTAAGAAATTCAAGACGTGAAATAAGTTTATGATAATCCTCCGAATCGTAGTCTTCACGTTCGGCAAGCTGACGGTTGATATCCTCTATTTCATTATTTATTCCTATAAAATCACTGAAAGCCTTTCTTGTCTCATCGATAAGACTTGTCTCGTCGGCTACTTCCATCTGCTGAGGGAGATATCCGATTGTGATGTCGAGCGGCTTTGAGACGTTTCCTGAAGAAGGCTGCTGAAGGCCGGCAAGAATTTTCAACAAAGTCGATTTTCCTGCGCCGTTTTTCCCGACAAGCGCAATCTTGTCATTCTTGTTTATGACAAAACTGATGTCGTTGAACAGGGGACGGGCGGAAAATTCCACACAGAGATTGTTTACAGATACCATATAGTCTGATTAGATCAATTAATATCCAAAATTAATGAAAAAAACGCAGATGATAAAATCACCTGCGTTTTCTTATGTCCTTGAGCCGTTTATTACATCATGCCGCCCATGCCACCCATGCCGGGAGCACCCATTGGAGCGGCGGGAGTATCCTCCTTCTTGTCGGCGATCACACACTCGGTTGTAAGGAACATGCCGGCGATGCTTGCCGCATTCTCAAGAGCTACGCGAGTAACCTTGGCAGGATCGATGACTCCGGTAGCGAAGAAGTTCTCGAACGTATCTGTACGTGCGTTGTAACCGAAATCGCCTTTTCCTTCCTTAACTTTCTGAAGGATAACAGCACCCTCTACGCCGGCATTCTCGACAATCTGACGCATCGGTTCCTCGATTGCCCTGCGGATGATGGCGATACCGGTGTTCTCGTCGTCGTTGTCGCCTTTAAGCTCATCGAGCGATTCGATGCAGCGGATATAGCAGACGCCGCCACCTGGAACGATACCTTCGGCGATAGCCGCGCGGGTAGCTGAAAGAGCATCGTCGACACGGTCTTTCTTCTCCTTCATCTCGACCTCGGAAGGAGCACCGATATAGAGAACAGCCACGCCGCCAGCGAGTTTGGCAAGACGCTCCTGCAGTTTTTCTTTGTCATAATTCGAAGTTGTTGTCTCGATCTGAGCCTTGATCTGAGCTATTCGGTTAGCGATGGCATCCTTGGCACCGTTACCGTTTACAATAGTTGTGTTGTCTTTGTTTACAGTAACTTTCTCTGCTGTTCCGAGATCGGCGATAGTGGCCTGTGAAAGCTGCATTCCCTTAACGTCGCTTATAACCGTACCACCGGTAAGAATAGCAATATCCTCAAGCATCTCCTTGCGGCGGTCGCCGAAACCGGGAGCCTTGACAGCGCAGATCTTGAGAGATCCGCGGAGACGGTTCACAACGAGAGTGGCAAGAGCCTCATTATCGACATCCTCTGCAATGATAAGAAGGGGACGGCCGGATTGAGCGGCGCTCTCGAGAATGGGAAGCATATCCTTGAGGTTGGATATTTTCTTATCGTAAAGAAGGATATAAGGGCTATCCATCTCACATTCCATCTTCTCGCTGTTGGTTACAAAATAAGGCGAGATATAACCTCTGTCGAACTGCATACCCTCGACAACATCGACAGTTGTCTCGGTGCCTTTTGCTTCCTCGACTGTGATTACACCCTCTTTCTTAACTTTCTGCATCGCCTCGGCGATGAGACGGCCGATTTCCTCGTCATTGTTGGCGGAAACACGGGCAACGTTCTCGATCTTGCTGATGTCGTCGTCTACCTCCTGGCTCTGAGCCTTTATGCCTTCGACAACTTTCGAAACAGCTTTGTCGATACCACGCTTCAGATCCATCGGGTTGGCTCCGGCAGCCACATTCTTCAGACCGACATTCACGATTGCCTGGGCAAGAACAGTAGCTGTTGTCGTACCGTCACCGGCCTGATCGCCAGTCTTAGAAGCTACCTCCTTGACAAGCTGGGCACCCATATTCTGGAAGGGATCCTCAAGCTCAATCTCACGAGCCACGGTAACTCCATCCTTAGTGATATGAGGAGCACCGAATTTCTTTTCAATAATTACGTTTCTGCCTTTAGGGCCAAGTGTGACCTTTACTGCGTCAGCAAGCGCGTCAACACCATTCTTGAGCTCTTCGCGAGCCTTGATATTGAATTTAATTTCTTTTGCCATAATTATATTCAGGGATTATAACCCGTTGATTTCTATCGTTTGTTTTAAATATCAGATTAGTCGACAATGGCGAGCACATCGCTCTGGCGCATCATAAGATACTTTTCACCATCTACCTCTATCTCCGTGCCTGCATATTTGCCATAAAGCACTACATCACCCTCTTTCAGAACCATCGGTTCGTCTTTTGTACCGTGTCCGACTGCGAGGACTTTTCCTTTCAGAGGTTTCTCTTTGGCTGAGTCAGGAATGATGATTCCACCCATTGTTACTTCTTCAGCAGCTGTTGGCTCTATAAGAACTCTATCAGCTAATGGTTTGATATTCATAATTTATATAAATTTAGTTTTTTATTTATACTGGTAATTTGAGTTAATCAAATACCGTGCCAAAATCATGTGATTTCCCACGTTTGAAATTGCCGCATAATATCATAGTTAATAACGCACGCAACAAGAAAGAGTTCGCGGTTCTTGACCGAGATCCCGAACTTAACTCGCAACATTACACACAATTAACATTAATTGGCTATTCAACCGCTTTTAACTCTCTTCTTTCTTCTGAGTTTCGGAGACATACTCATTGACCTGCGGTATAACAATATTAAGGATTGTCTCCGGATCAAGCCTGTGTTCACCTTCGAACATTGCATGTTTCTGATAATGCTCCAGATACTCCTCCTTGCAATCCACCGTCGTGTCGTTGCTCCCGAAAAAGGCCATTACATTTTCTTTGTCATTATTGTCACGCCATGGCGCGATAACACCGAAATCGTCATTAAATATTTTGGATTCCATCGTCTCGAATTTTTTGCAGAGCTTATCCGTGATCTTGAACGACTGGATACCATCCTTGCGGGGCGTAAAGAAGTCTACGGTCTTGTTCAGGTCCTTTCTAATTATACGGGATGTATGGAATGACGGATTGATCAGGATGCGTCTCCATCCCTTGAAAAGAGATGCATACATTCCACCCATCGAAGTGCCGACCACAATATCATCCGGGGCAAGGCTTTTCGACAATTCCTTAAGCCGGGATACCGCTACTACCGGATCCAGCGGTATGTCGGGAGCTATCACCTCAACTCTTGGAAGATGTTTCTGAAGGCGTTTGGCCGTAGCAGTCTCGCCCGAGCTTCTGAAACCATGCAGATATACTAATTTCATGACCTTTAGAATAAATTGTTCATCTAACTACATATTATTAACGGCAAATAAAAGCAGTTGTTTTATTTTTCCGCGCCTTTGTATGATAAAAGCAAAGGCGGAACCCTTCTGAAGGGCTCCGCCTGTATATGTTATTTCCGACTGAAATCAGAATTTGAAAGGAGTTTTCTTTACGTAGACCTTGACATCCTTGATCGCACCCGGCGTACCGCTCTCCATTCTCGGGAGATACTGGATTGCCTTGAGCTTGTGCTCGCCTCCCAAATCTATGACAAGATAATGGGGGTAGGGTGTATCCTTGACGGTGCTCCAGTAGGTCGACTCCTGGAGGTCAAAAGTCTTGTCGCCGGAACGGTTCACCTTTGCGACGTCCTCGCTGTCGGCGTAATTAACCACCCACGGCTCTCGGGAGATTCTCTCATTGTCCTCGTTGATGAAATAGAGTTCGGCGATGGCAGCCTGCTCTTTACCATCTATCGAATTATTGGCCTCGATGCAGATATATCTGCCTTCTGCAACTTCGGGAAACTGAAGCTCTTTCCAGCCGTTACCTCCGGGGAAACTGCCTGTAAGAACCGGTTTCTCGCCTGAAAGGTCAAGATTCTGGCCCGGTTCGCGGTGAGTGAGAGGCTTCTGAACCTGAAGCTTGTCGAGTTCCGGCTTATCGGCGCCGTATGATTTCGCAGCCTTCGGGCCAACGATATCAAACACTACGATTTCATTCTGACCCTTTTTCAGCCATACGCCTGGAACATAGAGCGTCTGCTGGGGACCGATTTCCCACATCCTTCCGATAGCGTGACCGTTTACATAAACGAGTCCTTTACCGAATGTCTCGAAATTAAGGAAAGTATCGCCGGGCTTCCTGACGTTAAATGTTCCTTTATAAACACCTATCGGCAAACGGCCGTTTTCATTCCGAGCGAAATCAGCGATCGGTTTATATTCCATGGCGGCATAGAACTCAGGAGTATCCTCGATATTGAAGACTTCCCAGTTCTTCAATTCGCAGACGAAATCACTGCCGTCGCGGTTTTCAGTGAGTGTGACTTTATCAGTTATACCCTTGAAATCCTTGATAGCCCTGCCGAAGTTGATACGGCCCATAGCCTCGACGAGGATATCGAGAGTCTGCCCCTTTTTGAGGGCCGGAAGAGTGAGTTGCTTCTCTCCGTTACGACGGTCAAGTTTGCCGACATATTTTCCGTCGACAAACACCTGGGCATAGTCATGCGCATCCTTTACGGTAAGAACTGTCTGCCCATTGGTGGCGGGGACCTTTGTGCGATATAGAATGGAACCGAATCCCTGATCGTATTCCTCCATTGTCTTTATAGATTTGTCTTTCTTGCCGGCAGGGAGATTGGCAAACAGAGGGGCTACCTCCGTGAAGGTAAATTCAGGAATCCTTACGGTCTTGACAGGCGCCGGAACCGGAGCCTGCTTGCCGTCGGTATATTTTTCAAGAGCCTTGCGCAGTTCCCAATATTTGGGAGTAGGGGAGCCTTGCTCGTTGATGGGAGCGTCATAATCATACGAGGTCACATCCGGTGCGAAGCCGGGAGAATTGGCACCTGCCCAATGTCCCCAGTTTGTTCCTCCGTGAGTCATATAAAGAGAGAAGGAAATTCCCTTCGAGAGCATTTCGTCAATTCCTGCGATCATATCGTTGGCCGGACGCGTCTCATGGTTAGCACCCCATTTGTCGAACCATCCGCTCCAGAATTCAGAGCACATTAACGGAGAATCGGGACGCACTTCCTTGAGACGTCTGAACTGCTGGTCGATGTTCGCTCCGGTGCCGAAATTCATTGTCCAGATAAGATCGTCGAGAGCGTTGTTCTCGAAATTCGAAGACCAGTCGCACTGGAACAATGTCACCTTATCACCGAAATTCTTGCGAAGCATGTCGCGGATATTGGCAACGTATGGTTTGTCGATTCCGTATGAACCATATTCGTTCTCTACCTGTACCATCACGATCGGACCTCCCTTGTCAATCGTAAGGTCGCCAACCTGGTCGGCAACAGCTTTCTGGAATTTATCGACTCTTTCAAGGAAATATGGATCATTCTCCCTCAACCTGATATCCTTTTTCTTGAGGAGCCACCAGGGAAGACCTCCCATTTCCCATTCGGCGCAAACATACGGTCCGGGACGAAGGATAACCTTCATATCATTTTCCTCGCAAAGCTTGACAAATGCACGAAGGTCGTTCTGACCGGTAAAATCGAATTCACCCTCCTTAGGCTCGTGAGCATTCCAGAAAACATAGAGACATACGGTGTTCATACCAAGAGCCTTGCTCATCTTGATCCGGTGATCCCAGTATTCACGTGGAATTCTGGGATAATGGAGCTCAGCCGCCTTGACCACAAAAGGCTCGCCGTTAAGCAGGAATGTGCCGTCGCCGGCTTCAAAACGTTGAGCCACCTGATATTCTGCCGGACTCCACTTCTCTTTCCACGGAATTGTGATCTTGCCGTCGGAGAAATCTATCGGCAACCAGATATACCTTGAATCCTCAAGATCCTTCTTATTCCATTTGTCGAACATCGCCACATAAAGTCCCTCTCTGCCATAAACAGGCTGGACGTATGTGCTCTGGCCGTAAAAAGTCTTGTCGGCATCCGGACCGGTGCAGGGATCTCCGACCACCTTCCATTGTCCCATGATCGAATCGGCTACAGCAAGTTCCGCCTTGTTTGGATCCCATCCTGTGCAGCCGGAAGAGAGCATGTAATACTTTCCGTCATACTTGAAGACAGCGGGAGCCTCGCGGGCCGCTCCGATGAAATTTCTGGTGAATCTTCCCGTAGGACGGAGGAAATCATCGGTAAGCTCATTAATATATAGGGTCTGATTGTTTTCAGAGGAAGCAAACTGATAGGCTTTCCCATTATCATCGACAAAAACCGTCTGGTCGCGACTCATCGCATTGTTAGGACGGAAACTGCCGAGATATTTGAAAGGTCCTGTCGGTTTGTCAGCAACAGCCACTCCGGCGGCAGCCTTACCATAATCGGCACTCTCCACATGCGCCCACATGACGAATTTTCCTGTTTTGGGGTTATAGACCACTTTCGGTCGTTCAAGCACCTTGCTCGGATGCAGGTCATGAGAGGCATCATCCTTTACGGCAGGAAGAACGATTCCTTCGAACTTCCAGTTAACAAGGTCGGGAGATGAGTAACAGCTAACGCCTGTCACATCGGTACGGTAACATTCCCATGTAGCCCATTTCGGGAGGATTGTCTCTCCTTTTTTATACTCTCCGTACAGATAATACTTTCCGTTATGGTAAAGCATTCCGGCTCCATGCGCGTTGATTGGATTGCCATCCGTATCAAGCCATTTCGTACCTTGGACTATCTGCTTTTCCGGCAAATTGGACTTTACTGCCTTGCCCGCTGAAAAAACCGGCAAAGCAGCAAGCGCCGCCACACAAATAATTAAAGATTTCATTAAATATAGATGTTATGGTTAGTGATTTTAAGTTCAAGAAGATAACCGTTTATTTATTTCCATGCAAGGAGAAGGAGAAACGGAAGCATGCTTAAACCTCATTAAAAACTCAGTTCACGCAACTTCTGATAAGAGCATTTCAAGTTACAAATTTAATATCTTAAATTTAAATAATCAAGTTCATTTTATAACTCGGGAGGCGTATACTTTCCGGAGAGACTTCCCTCAAGCAAATAATAATATAAAAATATGTTATTAAACATATTAATATATTTTGCAATGCTGCAAATTAAGTGTTAAATTTACACCAATTAAATACTCAATGTGGATATTGTAATCAAGCGTCCGCGCTTAAAGAATATATTCCACTGATAATCAAAATATATCGTTGAAATAGTATAAATATCTACAAACTTAACAACAAGATCATGAAACTCATTGAGAAAACAGCAGTGCTCTGCTCCATACTGGCAATGTGTGCCTGCGGATCTCAGAAAGAGACGGCAGAACTGACCCTTTCCGGACTGAATCCGGATAACTTCAAGACAGAAGTCAATGGTGATTCAACAGCCCTTGTAACGCTTCGCAATGCTTCCGGAATGGAAGTGTGTATCACAAACTACGGCGGACGCATCGTTTCCATTATGGTTCCCGACAAGAATGACGTCTATCAGGATGTGGTTCTCGGATTCGACAGCATCCAGGCTTACTTTCCTGAAAACAACAAGACAGATTTTGGGGCCGCCATCGGCAGATACGCCAACAGAATCAACTTGGGAAAATTCGTTCTTGACGGCGACACGATCCAGCTTCCGCAAAACAATTTCAACCACTGCCTCCACGGAGGAACAGATATGGGCGACCTGGGCTGGCAATATCGCGTCTATAAAATTGAGAATTCAACCGACAGCACACTTACATTATCAATCGATTCTCCCGACGGCGACAATCATTTTCCCGGGAAAGTGAAAGCCAAAGTAACCTATTCGCTATCATCCGACAATCAGCTCAGAATAGAGTATAGCGCCACTACCGACAAACCGACGATCATAAATATGACCAATCACTCATATTTCAATCTGTCGGGAAATCCCGAAATAGCCGTCACCGATGAGACAATGTGGATAAACGCCGACAATTTCACTCCGGTCGACAGCACATTCATGACAACAGGAGAAATCGTCCCGGTTAAAGACACTCCTATGGATTTCACCACAGAAAAACTTATAGGAAAGGATATCGAATCTGTCGACTATCTCCAGATAAAATATGGAAAAGGATATGACCACAACTATGTCCTCAACACCAGGGGAGATCTGACCAAGGTCGCCGCAAGAGTGAAAGATCCCCATTCAGGCATTATTCTTGAAGTCTTCACCAACGAACCCGGCGTACAGTTCTATACCGGCAACTTCCTTGACGGCACAGTCACTGGCAAGAAGGCAAAAATCTATAATAAGAGACACGGGCTTTGCCTTGAGACCCAGCATTATCCCGATTCTCCCAACAAACCGCAGTGGCCCAGCACGGTTCTTCGTCCTGGCGAGACCTACAACAGCATCTGCATCTATAAATTCTCTAAATAAACTAACCGTATTAACCTAACCTAAAGATTATGGCATTTTTAGACTGGCTTGTTATTGGTCTGTTCTTCGTAGCGCTGATTCTCATCATCGTGTGGGTTTCGCGTCAGAAACAGAACACAGCCTCAGATTATTTCCTGGGAGGAAAGGATGCTACATGGATAGCAATCGGAGCCTCGATCTTCGCCTCCAACATCGGATCGGAACATCTTATCGGACTCGCCGGAGCCGGCGCGTCAAGCGGAATGGCCATGGCCCACTGGGAGATTCAGGGATGGATGATCCTTATTCTCGGATGGGTATTCGTTCCATTTTATTCCCGCTCCATGGTCTACACCATGCCGGAGTTCCTTGAAAGACGTTATAACGGAGCATCCCGAACGATTCTGTCGCTGATCTCTCTGATCAGCTACGTGCTTACCAAAGTGGCGGTAACCGTTTATGCCGGCGGCCTGGTTTTCCAGCAGGTATTCGGCATCGACACCCTCTGGGGCATCGACTTCTTCTGGATCGCCGCAATCGGCCTCGTGCTCATCACTGCACTCTACACAATCTTCGGCGGTATGAAGTCTGTGCTCTATACCTCTGTGCTGCAGACGCCGATCCTGCTCCTCGGCTCGCTGATCATCCTTGTGCTCGGACTTCGCGAGCTCGGCGGCTGGGACGAGATGATGCGTATCTGCTCTGCAGTGAAGGTAAACGAATACGGAGATACGATGACCAATCTTATCCGCAGCAACAACGATGCGCAATATCCCTGGCTCGGCGCCCTGATCGGCTCGGCAGTGATCGGTTTCTGGTATTGGTGTACCGACCAGTTCATCGTTCAGCGTGTCCTTTCCGGCAAAGACGAGAAACAGAGCAGACGAGGAACTATCTTCGGTGCTTACCTGAAACTTCTTCCGGTATTCCTTTTCCTTATCCCCGGTATGATCGCCTTTGCCCTTCATCAGAATCTTGGCGACTTCCTTCCCCTCACACCCGAAGGAACACCTAACTCGGACGCAGCCTTCCCGACACTCGTCGCCAAGCTGCTTCCCGCCGGAGTAAAGGGCCTTATCGTCTGCGGTATTCTCGCGGCCCTGATGAGCTCGCTGGCTTCTCTGTTCAACTCCTCTTCAGCGCTTTTCACAATCGACTTCTACCAGAGATTCCATCCCAAGACAGATTCCAAGAAACTTGTGAGAATCGGTCAGGCAGCCACAGTAGTCATTGTTCTGCTCGGTATAGTATGGATTCCAGTGATGCGTTCGATGGGAGACGTGCTTTACAATTACCTGCAGGAGGTTCAGTCAGTACTTGCACCGGGCATCGCCGCTGCATTCCTTATGGGTATCGTTTGGAAACGCACCACGGCCCAGGGCGGCATGTGGGGTCTCATCTCCGGTCTGGCCATAGGACTGACACGTCTGTCGGCAAAGATCTGGTACGACTTCAACCCGACGCTGCCTGGCGAAGGCCACAGCTTGTTCCAGTATATCTTCTATGATTGCAACTGGCTGTTCTTCTGCGGATGGATGCTTCTCTTCTGTCTCGCTGTAGTGTTTGTGGTCTCGATGTTCACCAAAGCACCGGAACCCGCTAAAATACAAGGTCTTGTTTTCGGAACATCCACCGAGAAGCAGCGTCTTGAAACCCGTCAGAGCTGGAACGGCTGGGATATATTCCACACAGTAGTGATTCTTGGAATTACCGTAGCGTTCTACATCTATTTCTGGTAAATTTCGAAATCAAACATGGCAGAAGACAAATTGCAGACCAACAACTACTACAGCGAACACGACAGGCTTTATGTCAGTGTCGACTGTATCGTATTCGGCTTGAATGAGGGGAGCCTTCAGCTCCTCCTCATCAAGCGCGATTTCGAACCACACAAAGGGGAGTGGTCGCTTATGGGCGGATTTGTCAATTTAAATGAAAGTGTCGACGACGCTGCAAGAAGGGTCTTGAAAGACCTTACAGGTCTCGACGGCATTTACATGCGACAGATTGGAACTTTCGGAGAGGTCGACCGCGACCCCGGAGAACGGGTTGTGTCTGTCGCATACTCCGCATTGCTCAATTTCCCCGACATAGATCATAACATTTTAAAAAGCCACAACGCATCGTGGGTGGATATCAATAAAATTCCGAACCTGAGCTTTGATCATTCGCAGATGGTTGAAAAAGCCGTTGTCAAGATAAAACAGAGACTGAAAACAGAGCCTTTGGTTTTCCGACTGCTTCCAGAAATGTTCACGCTGACTCAGCTCCAACAGCTTTATGAGACAATCGCAGGTCAAAAGATGGATAAAAGAAATTTCCGCAGAAGAGCTCTCGAAAACTCCTGCATAGTTCCAACCGGTCACATAGACAAGACGGGATCGAGAAGAGGGGCGAGGCTCTACAGCTTCGATGCGAAAGACAAACTTGGCATTTCAAATTTTAAACTTTAAAAACAGGTTTAGAAACTGTTTCTTAGAACCAAACACACTTTCAGAATGCTTGAAGAATTAAAAGAGAAAGTATTCCAGGCCAATCTCGATTTGGTAAAGCATGATCTCGTGATATTCACATGGGGTAATGTCTCTGGAATCGATCGTGAGAAAAACCTTGTGGTGATAAAGCCGAGCGGCGTTAGCTACGACACCATGAAGGCAAGCGACATGGTTGTCGTCGACCTATACACCGGAGAGGTTGTCGACGGGAACCTGCGTCCCTCGTCCGACACTCCGACCCACCTTGTGCTCTATCGCGCGTTTCCCGAAATCGGGGGAGTGGTCCATACCCATTCCACCTACGCCACAGCCTGGTCACAAGCCGGCATAGACCTTCCGAACATCGGCACCACACATGCCGACTATTTCCATGACGCCGTTCCATGCACTGCCGACATGACAGTGGAAGAAGTGGAAGGCGACTATGAACTTGAAACCGGCAACGTGATAGTAAAAAGATTCGAGGGAATCAATCCGGTTCATACACCGGGAGTGCTGGTAAAGAATCACGGGCCATTCACATGGGGAAAGACTCCGGCGGAAGCCGTCCACAACGCCGTCGTCCTCGAACAGGTAGCGAAGATGGCGAGCATTGCTTACGGAATCAATCCCGGCCTGACAATGAACCCTCTGCTTGTAGAGAAACACTTCTCCCGCAAACATGGACCAAATGCTTATTACGGACAAAAATAACAATATAAATAAAGAATAATATGAATAATTTATTTGATCAATATGAAGTATGGTGGGTTACCGGAGCACAGCTCCTTTATGGAGGTGACGCTGTTGTCAAAGTTGACTCTCACTCCAAAGACATGGTTGAAGGTCTTAATAAATCAGGCCTTCTTCCCGTAAAAGTAGTCTATAAGGGCACAGCCAACTCCTCGAAGGAGGTGTCGGATGTGATGAAGGCAGCAAACAACGATCCCCGCTGCGCAGGCGTCATCACCTGGATGCACACCTTCTCGCCGGCAAAGATGTGGATTCACGGACTGCAGCAGCTCAAGAAACCTCTGCTTCATTTTCATACACAGTATAACGCCGAGATTCCCTGGAACGAAATCGACATGGACTTCATGAACCTCAACCAGAGCGCTCACGGAGACCGCGAGTTCGGCCATATCTGCACCCGCATGCGCATCCGCCGCAAGGTAGTTGTCGGCCATTGGACTGATCCCGAAGTTCTTAAGAAAATCGCTGTATGGGAGAAAGTCTGCGTAGCCTGGGCCGATGCTCAGGATATGCTTATCCTTCGTTTCGGCGACCAGATGAATAACGTCGCCGTTACCGACGGAGACAAAGTCGAGGCTGAACAGCGTCTGGGATATCATGTCGACTATTGTCCGGTGAGCGATCTTATGGAGTATCATAAAAAAATCAAGGAAGAGGACATCAAGAAACTTGTAAAAGAATATTTCTCACTTTACGAACACGCCGAAGATCTCGAGAATCCCGAAACCGAGGGATACAAGTCTATCTGGAACGCAGCCCATGCAGAGCTCACGCTCCGTGCCATCCTTACCGACAAGGGTGCAAAAGGATTCACGACCAACTTCGATGACCTCGGAACAGCCGATATCAACGATCCCAAATTCGTGGGATTCGATCAGATTCCGGGTCTCGCATCGCAGCGTCTGATGGCCGAGGGATATGGCTTCGGCGCAGAAGGCGACTGGAAATCGGCAGCCCTTTACCGCACGGTATGGGTTATGTCGGAAGGCAAGGCATGCTCCTTCCTCGAGGACTACACCTTGAACTTCAACGGCAAGGAAAGTTCAATTCTTCAGGCACATATGCTTGAGGTCTGCCCGCTCATCGCAGAGGAGAAGCCCCGTCTGGAAGTTCATTTCCTCGGCATCGGCATCAGAAAAGCTCAGACAGCGCGTCTTGTTTTCACTTCAAAACCGGGCAACGGTCTGACAGCAACCGTTGTTGACCTCGGCAACCGTTTCCGTCTGATCGTCAACGATGTTGAATGTATCAAATCGAAACCTATGCCCAAGCTCCCCGTGGCATCCGCTCTCTGGATCCCGATGCCTGATTTCGAAACAGGAGCAGCTGCATGGATTCTTGCAGGAGGAACACACCATTCATGCTTCTCATACGAGCTTACCCCCGAATACTGGGAAGACTATGCAGAGATCGCAGGAATCGAAATGTCGCACATCGACAAGAACACCACCATTCCTGAGTTCAAGGATCATCTACGCTGGAACGAGGTTTATTATATGCTCAACAAGGCGTTAATGTAAATTCCAGACTATAATGGACAATAACGCAAAACAGACAATCCTTGAGGGTAAAGCCATACTCGGTATCGAGTTTGGCTCTACCCGCATCAAGGCTGTGCTTATAGATGAGCAAAACAATCCTATAGCGCAGGGAAGCCATCTGTGGGAGAACCAGCTCGTCGACGGACTCTGGACTTACAGCATCGACCGTATATGGTTCGGAGTGCAGGACTGCTATCGCGATCTTCGCGAGAATGTTCTCACCCAATATGGAGTCGAGATCGAGAATCTGGGCGCCATCGGAATCAGCGCCATGATGCACGGATATATGGCTTTCGACAAAAACGAAAAAATCCTTGTTCCGTTCCGCACCTGGAGGAATACCAATACCGGAGAGGCCGCTGCCGTTCTTTCAAAAATTTTCAACTACAACATTCCTCTGAGATGGAGCATTTCTCACCTTTATCAGGCAATCCTCAACGACGAGCCGCACGTTCCGGAGATTACGTTCCTCACCACACTGGCAGGATATATCCACTGGCAGATCACTGGCGACAAAGTGCTCGGAATAGGGGATGCCTCGGGAATGCTCCCCATTGATCCCGAGACGAAGAATTATTCAGCAAAGATGGTCGAGGAGTTCGACCGTCTCATCGCTTCCAAGGGTTATCCCTGGAAACTTGAGGATATTCTGCCCACGGTTCTTCCGGCCGGGAAGAACGCCGGAAAGCTGACGCCATCCGGTGCTGAGAAACTTGATATCTCAGGCCATCTGAAACCCGGCATTCCGGTATGTCCGCCAGAGGGAGATGCCGGAACGGGAATGGTGGCAACCAACGCAGTCAAACAGCGTACGGGGAATGTCTCAGCCGGAACATCTTCTTTCTCCATGATAGTTGTGGAGAAGGAATTGAGCAAGCCCTACGAGATGATAGATATGGTCACCACTCCCGACGGCAGTCTGGTGGCGATGGTTCATTGCAACAACTGCACTTCAGATCTCAACGCCTGGATAAATATCTTCAAAGAGTATAACGAGCTTTTCGGCATGGATATCGAGCCTGACGAGCTCTATGGCAGACTTTACAGAAACGCCCTTAAAGGCGATGCCGACTGTGGAGGAGTGATCTCGTATAATTATTTCTCGGGTGAGCCTGTGACCGGTCTCAAAGAGGGAAGGCCTCTGTTCGTCCGCAGTGTTTCCGACAGATTCAATCTCGCTAATTTCATGCGGGCTAATCTGAATGCTGCGGTAGCGGTGCTCAAGATAGGCAATGACATCCTTTTCAACGACGAAAAGATAAAGGTTGACAGAATAACAGGACACGGAGGTCTGTTCAAGACAAAAGGCGTCGGTCAGCGTATCCTCGCGGCTGCCCTGAATTCTCCGATATCCGTTATGGAGACAGCCGGAGAAGGCGGAGCATGGGGAATGGCCCTGCTCGCCTCCTATCTTGTAAACAACAGAGAGGACAGGAATCTTGCGGATTTCCTTGAGATAGATGTCTTCCACGGAAATGTAGGAGAAAAAGTTGATCCCGTTCCGGAAGAGGTTGAAGGATTCAACAGATATATCGAGAACTATATTGCAGGACTCAACATAGAAAAAGCGGCTGTCAAGTATAAGAAATAGCAGACAGGAAGATTCCCGATAATTTAACATTTTTCGGGGGGACTCATCTTATATATCTATTATAACTATAAATGGAATGAAACGCGTTTGTTTTTCATTCCATTTTTTATTTAAATTTTTCAGGTATACTTAGAAACGACTGTTTAAATCTCTTTCGAAAGTTTTATTATTAGAAACACTCTAATGAACAAGCTCTTAAATTTTACGCTTTAAAAAAGGGAATGGTAGAAATTGAATAACAGAAAAGAATATTGTAGTTTATTATTTTCGATAGTTGCTATCGAAACTTTCTTTAAAACTTTGAATTTTATCCGTCGCGGCGTTTGTTACTTTGCAGTTAAGTACATGACAAAAATTTGAAGACATCGAATTTAGGGGTGTAAGACGGACG
>CAJTYD010000018.1 GCA_910583775.1 uncultured Muribaculaceae bacterium
TGGGGTCGCGGGTTCGAGTCCCGTCCGCACCGCCGAGGAGAGAGGAAGAGCAGCAGTGTAAACTTAGGTTTCCTGCTGCTCTTTTTTCGTATTTATTCATACCCATTGAATCCCATGAATGTACTGATTATCAACGGTCCGAATCTCAACATTCTCGGCCGAAGAAATCCGGAGATCTACGGCGCCGAGACGTTTGAGGAGACTTTCGAACGTCTTCAGGAGAAATTCCCCGACGATTCGCTGATATATTTTCAGAGCAACTGCGAGGGCGCCATCATCGATTTCATCCAGCAGAACGCCTGTAAAGAGAGTGTGGCCGGCATCGTGATCAATCCCGGCGCGTACGCACATTATTCCTATGCGATTGCTGACTCACTTGCCGATGCTCCTGTCCCCGCCGCCGAAGTGCATATCTCCAACATCCATGCCCGCGAGAGCTTCCGGTCTAAATCAGTCACGGCTCCCTCCTGCAAGGCCGTTTTCTGCGGCTGCGGCAGAAAGGGATATGAATATGCCGTTGATTTCATCCTAAGCTTAGCAAAAGCCTGACGCCCGATGGACCTCGCTCTTGACGAATATGTGGAGGCGCACATCGATCCGCAACCGGAGCATCTTCTTCGTATCGACCGGCAGACGAATCTCAAGCTGCTGAACGGCCGTATGTGTTCCGGCCATCTGCAAGGCCGGCTTCTCTCCATGCTTGTACGGATGATCAATCCCTTGCGCGTTCTCGAGCTCGGAACGTTCTCCGGTTATTCCGCCATCTGTATGGCTGAGGCCATGAAGCCGGAGTCGACACTCGACACCATCGAGATCGACGACGAGCTCGAAGAGACAATCCGCCGGAATATCTCTACATCGCCCGCTTCTGAAAAGATACGACTCCATATCGGCGACGCCGTGGAGATACTGAAGGAATTCGCGCCGGATACCTTCGATCTGGTCTTTATCGATGCCGACAAACGGATTTATTCGGAATATTACCGGCTCGTGTTCCCGCTTGTCAGGGCAGGAGGATACATCATCGCCGACAACACGCTCTGGGGCGGGCACGTGATAGATCCGAAAGGGGAGCGCGACCCGCAGACAAGAGGCATCCTCGAATTCAACCGCCTCGTCGCCGACGACAGCAGAGTGGAGAAGGTGATAATTCCCATCCGCGACGGTCTGACGCTCATTCGCAAACTTTAAATACTTTTGAATGTTGAATTATTAATGGTACTTAATGCACCAATAATGATTACTAATTACTAATTGCCAATTGATAAAAGATGGAAGGTAAAAGACAAGCTAAAATATCAAGGCTGATCCAGAGGGAACTCAGCGAGATTTTTCGCCGTCAGACGGCGATGATGGGCAATGTGCTCGTTTCTGTGAGCGAAGTGCGCGTATCGCCTGATCTGAGTATCGCCAAGGCATATCTAAGCATTTTCCCTCCGGAAAAGTCGGAAGAGATCATAAAGAATATAAAGGCGCAGTCGAAAACCGTAAGATATGAGCTGGCACAGGCCGTGAAAAGCGTTTTGCGCAAATGCCCCGACCTGCAGTTTTATCTTGACGACTCTCTCGACTACATAGAGAATATCGACCGACTTCTTGCTGCCGACAAGAAACCGGCAGAAACTCCTGAAACACCCGCCGAGCCCGAGAAATGAAAATTTCCCTGCCTGCCGCCGTGGCATGGCGTTATCTATGGTCGAAAAAATCGCATAGCGCAGTAGGAACCATCTCCGTGATTTCGGTCTGCGGCATGGCTGTCGCCGCCGCCGCGATCATCTGCGTGCTTTCCGTGTTCAACGGCTTCAAGGCCGTGATCGCGGAACGTCTCGACACGCTCACTCCCGACGTAATCGTCACTCCGGCTAAGGGGAAAGTATTCGACGACGCCGAAAGTCTGGCGACCCGCATCAGCAAAATGACTGAAGTCGAGATTGCCTCGCCTACATTAACCGACAATGCTCTTGTCATATTCAATACCAGCGAGATACCGGTGCTTCTAAAAGGGGTGGTCAGACCGGAATATGAAAGAATCACATCCGTCCGCAGCCTACTTGTTGATTCGGCGGTGAACAGATCGGCTGAGAGCGGCGCGCTCATGTCGATAGGTGCGGCCTCACGGCTTGCCGCCGTGGCCGGCGAGAAGCTATTGCTCTTCACGCCCCGGCGCGAGGGCCGGCTGAATCCCGCCAATCCCGCCGCCTCTTTCCTTACCGACTCAATGCCTGTCGAGGCCATATTCCGCACGCAGCAGTCGGATTTCGACGACAACCTCGTGATCGTCGACATAGAGACGGCCCGTCGGCTTCTGCAGTATGACGCCGAGGCGTCGGCGATCGAAGTGAAGGCAGCTCCCGGAGTTGATCCCGCTAAACTCGCCGGAAAGATATCGGCCGCTGTCGGCGACGGATTCATCGTCAAAGACCGCATCCGCCAGCAGGAGATGAACTTCCGGATGGTCTCTATTGAGAAATGGGTATCTTTCCTTCTTCTCTTTTTTATCCTGGTCATAGCCTCGTTCAACATCATATCCTCGCTTTCGATGCTCGTGCTCGACAAACAGCGCAATCTCTCCACATTCATGGCCATGGGGCTGTCGCGGTCAGAGACAGGAGCCATCTTCTGGTGGGAGAGCATATACGTGGCCCTCATAGGAGGTTTCTCCGGAATTGTGCTTGGCTCCGGACTCGTATTGCTTCAGCAGCATTCCGGACTTATAAAGATCTATAGCGACGCCTTTGAATCTACTCCTTATCCCGTTGCTCTCGAAGGGGGCGACATCATGGTCACGCTTGTGCCGATAGTCGTCATCGCCCTCGCAGCGGCCTGGGTAACTTCCGCCTTTGCCCGCAACCGGAGTCACGATCGTCCGGCCTGATCTGGCAATATGATAAAATTATACTATCTTTTTACATTTTATATTATCTAAAAGGCATGTTTTATAACATTTTGCTATAAAACCACCGCATTTTGTTTGTTTATTTCCTCAGTTAGTCGTAATTTTGCATAAAATTTTCAACTGATTAACGAGATGGAAAAAATCGATAACCTTGATAAGAAAATCCTTAGTATAATAATGCAGAACGCGCGAATCCCTTCCAAAGACGTGGCAGTGCAATGCGGGGTCTCGCGCGCGGCGATTCATCAGCGTATCCAGCGGCTCATCGATATGAAGGTGATCACCGGATCGGGATATACGGTCAATCCCAAGATGCTTGGCTTCAATACGTGTACTTATGTAGGAGTGCGCCTTGAGAAAGGTTCGATGTATCGCGAGGTGGTGAAGGAATTCGACAAGATTCCCGAAGTGGTGGAATGCCATTTCACAACCGGGCCCTACTCGATGCTCATAAAGGTTTACGCCCAGGACAACCAGCATCTCATGCAGTTGCTCAACGACCGGATCCAGCATATCCCCGGCGTGACCGAGACCGAGACCCTCATCTCGCTGGAGCAGAGCATGAACCGACAGATTAATGTAGAATACGACGCCGAGGAGGCCTGACCCCTCGGAATAACATATCAGAGATGGAATCCAAAACAAAAAAAAGATTTATCTTTTCAATAGCGGCTGTGGCGTTTCTTGCCCTGACCGCCTTTCTTTTTTTCTTCCCCGACGACGTGGAGGGGAACGTGCTGCAGCAGCATGACATCCAGCAGGGAATCGCAAACGGTCAGGAGGGCAAGGCCTTCCATGAGGC
Organism: uncultured Muribaculaceae bacterium; assembly: GCA_910583775.1. GTDB lineage: Bacteria > Bacteroidota > Bacteroidia > Bacteroidales > Muribaculaceae > Lepagella. The sequence continues at coordinate 3,699 of CAJTYD010000018.1, forward strand.
TACCGGCGAGACCACACGCTGGACCAACTCGCTTTTCGGCGGAATGCCCAATTTCCAGATAGCGCCGTCGTATCCTGCCGGGAAAGCTCTCGACTGGATAGGGAAGGCGTTCGGACTCGGGCTCCCTTCGCCGGCGAATCTGCTGTTCGCCATGATGTTCGGATTCTTCATCATGTGTCTCTGCATGAAGATGAAATGGTATAACGCCCTTTTCGCAGCTATCGCCTGGGGATTCTCGTCATACTTCATCATAATAATAGGGGCCGGGCATATCTGGAAATTCGTCACGCTCGCCTACATCCCGCCCACCATCGGAGGCATCGTGCTTTGCTACAGAGGCAAATATCTGCCGGGAACGGCTTTGGCGGCACTCTTCGGCGCCCTGCAGCTGCAGAGCAACCATCCGCAGATGTCATATTACTTCATGTTCGTGATTCTGGCGATGGTTCTCGCATGGTTATGGACGGCCATAAAGACAAAGAAGACGGCGCAGTGGGGTATAGCAACGGGCTGCATCTTCGTGGCCGGAGCGCTCGCGGTGGCGGCCAATTCGCCGAGCCTTTACAACTCGCTTGAATACTCGAAGGAGACCGTGAGAGGCCGCGCCACTGACCTTACCGTCAAATCGGGCGACCAGACCGGAGGCATGAGCCGCAACGCCATCACCCAGTGGAGCTATGGTATCGACGAGACATTCTCCCTGCTTATCCCCAATGTCAAGGGCGGCGCAACAATCATTCCCGTGGCAGGCGAGTCGCAGCTTCTTCCCGTAACCGATACCGACAAGGCCGAGGAGCTCCAGCTAATGCCCGAAGAAAGACAGTTCCTCACCCAGTTCCCGCAATATTTCGGCAACCAGCCGATGACCAACGGGCCCGTCTATGTGGGAGCCTTCGTGCTTCTGCTCGCAATCCTCGCTCTCTTCACGGTGGATTCCCCAATGAAATGGGCGCTCTTCGGCGTCTCCATCCTCGCCATCCTTCTCTCCTGGGGACATAATTTCGATGCTTTCACCAACTTCTTTATCGACCACTTCCCGGGCTACAATAAATTCCGGGCCGTGTCGAGCATCCTGGTGATCGTTGAGTTCACCATACCGTTGCTTGCGGTCATGGCGGTAGCGAAGATCATCGACACTCCCGACTATCTGGCGAAATTCCGCTGGGTGCTCTATGCGGTGGGAGGAATCGGGGTCCTCGTCTGCTTCTTAGGCTGGGTGGCTCCCTCGGTATTCGGCGATCCCTTCAGCGCCGGAGAGGTCGAGGCCCTCAACTCAGTCGGAGCCTTCTCAAATCCGCAGTATTACAACATCATCAACGCCATCCGCGAGACGCGTCTCTCGCTCGTTTCGGGCGATTCGCTGCGCTCGCTGATCTTCATCCTCCTTGCGGGAATGATAATGTTCCTTTATTTCAAGGGAGCGGTGAAGAACAAGGCTGTATTCGTCTGCATGCTTTCGGCGCTCGCGCTCATCGACCTCTTCATGGTCGACAAGCGTTATGTGAACAGCGATAATTTCACCCAGCCGCTAACAAACGACGAAACCTTCAAGAAAACCGCCGCCGACGAAGCCATTCTCAAGGATACATCTAATTATAGGGTATTCGATATCCAGGGACTCTCTTCCGCGCGTTCCTCCTATTTCCACAAGACAATCGGAGGCTATCACGCCGCCAAACTCACCCGTTACAACGACCTTCTGGAGCATCAGATCTCTAAAGGCAATATGGGGGTGCTCAATATGCTCAACGCCAAATATTTCCTCAGCGGAGAGCAGTATGAGGTAAACCCGGACGCTCTGGGTAACGCCTGGTGGATTCAGAAGCTCGACTATGTCGACAACGCCGACAGAGAGATGGCGGCTCTCGACTCGCTTGACACCGCCACGGCGGCCGTGGCCGACAGGAAATTCCAGTCCACCCTGGGCAACGCCCTGCCCAAGTCTCCCGGCGACACCATCTACGAGACGACTTATGCTCCCAATCGCCTTACCTACAAGGCGCGGTCTGCAAAGGGAGGAGTGGCCGTCTTCAGCGAGGTCTATTTCCCTTGGGGCTGGAAGGCCACAATCGATGGCAAAGAAGCTTCGATCGCCCGTGTGAACTATGTGCTGAGAGCCCTCCGCATTCCCGCCGGCTCTCATGACATTGTATTCACATTCGACCCCGAATCGACGAAGGTTACCAATACGCTTTCGGTCATAGCCATCACGATAATCTATGTGCTTGCCGCCGGTGCTCTCGCCCTTGTGGTAGTACGCCTCCGGGGCAAGAAGAGAAAGGAGGAAGCGCGCTGATGTTTTCTTTCAGACGCTGGAGAAACACCCGCGGGTTCGGAGTCCATTCTCCTTTCGGCTACGATCTGGCCAAGAGAGTGGTCCGCCCGGGAAAAGATTATTCTTTCTACGGCTACCCTGCTGTAGACGCGGCCTGCGCCAAAGACGGATGCTCTCACAGCGTGCGTCCGCAGGCAAGGATGCTTCTGCGCCTCGCAACGATGCTTGAGATCGAGTCTGCCTTCCTGCCGAAGGGAATACATCCGGCATTCCATGCCGCCCTCAAGTCGTCGAACGCGGCGATGCGGATCGAGCGAAGGCTCAAGGATATCGAAGGCTGCCGTCTGCTCTGCGCCAAGGCCGATTTCATCCCTATTGAGACAATCAAGCGGCATCTCGCCGTATCAGGGAACGCCGTCGCTCTGCTCGATATCCCCGAGAACTGGGCCGATGAAATCTATGATTCAATGCAGAACGGCATCATGATCCGCGGGGAACGAAACATCATCTTCATCGCCCGAGACAAGATGCAGAAGGTGGCATACGAGATGTCGATATGAACGAGTCGTTACGTCCGCTTAAGCCTTCGGATCAACTGCTCACCGATTTCTCGAACCATCTGATTCTCGAGCGTGGACTTTCGCGCAATACTCTCGACGGCTATCTGACCGACATCCGCCATCTTCTGGAGTTTCTTGAATCAAGAGAGGTTTCGCTCGCGGATGTCGATGAGCCGATGCTTCACGAATTTCTTTGTGTTGTCCGCGACATGGGGATCGGACCGCGTTCGCAGGCCCGTTTCATCTCCGGCATAAGGAGTTTCTTCCGCTTTCTGCGGATGGAGAATTATCTCGACAACGATCCGTGCGCGCTTCTGGAGGCTCCTCAGTTCGGAAAATCGCTCCCGGATGTTCTGTCGGTCGAGGAGATCGACTCCATGGAGGAGGCTCTTGACCCTGATAAGGATGAGACTCCCCGCAATCTCGCCATCATCGAGATGCTTTACGGCAGCGGGCTCCGGGTTTCCGAGCTTGTCGACCTTCGTCTGGGCGACATAAACGTTGAGGAGGGATACGTGATCATCACAGGAAAGGGAAACAAGCAGCGGCTTGTGCCTATGTCGGAACGCTCGCTTTCGTTGATCGCTGAATATCTTCCGCTTCGCGCCCGCCTCAAGATCAAACCCGACAGCGCCGACATCCTTTTTCTCAACCGGCGCGGAAACCGGCTTACGCGCGTGATGGTCTTCTATATCATCCGCGATCTCGCTTCAGCTGCCGGAATCACCAAGAAGGTATCTCCCCACACGTTGCGGCATTCCTTCGCCACCCATCTCCTCGAAGGAGGCGCCAATCTTCGCGCCATCCAGGAAATGCTTGGGCACGAGTCGATCGCCACGACTGAAATCTATGTGCATCTCGACCGCTCGCGGCTCCGGGAGGAGTTGCTCACCCACCATCCGCATTACCGCGACAGATAAAAAAAGATCCGGCGTCTTTTCGACTGCCGGATATTTTTTATCTGAGAATTTTTCGGGATTTTCTTTTTGAACTTATTCCACTGTGAATGCGAAGCGGATGTGACGGTCGTAACTCTCGCCGGCCTTCAGCAGCTGCGAGGGGAAGTTCGGCTTGTTGGGAGCGTCGGGAAATCCCTGCATCTCCACGGCCACGCCGTCGTAATCCTCGTATGAGCGGCCGGAACGGTTCTTCGGAGAGCCTGCGAGCCAGTTGCCGGTGTAGATCTGCACGCCGGGCTGGTCGGTGCCTACGATGAGCTTACGGCCGCTGCGGCTGTCGCGCAATTCGACGGCGTCGACAACTATGCCTCCGTCCTTCTCGCGGTCGATCGCCCAGCAGTGGTCATAGCCCTTGCCGATCTTCAGGGCCTTGAAATCAGCCTTGATGTCTTTGGCGATCTTCTTGAACGAGCGGAAATCCATAGGAGTTCCCTCCACGGGAGCAAGCTCTCCGGTAGGAATCTGGGTTTCGTCGGTGGGAAGCCACTTCTCTGCCTTGATCTTCATCTCCTGTTCCAGACAGCTGCCGCAGTCGGCGCCGTTGAGATTCCAGTAGGCATGATTGGTCATGTTGATCACCGTATCCCTGTCGCTCTCGGCGTGGAAGTCGAGGGTGAGGACATTGTCATCGTTCCAATGGTAGGTGGCGGTCACGGTAAGGTTGCCGGGATAATGCTCCTCGCCGTCCTTGGCGTGATACGTGAACTTGACGCCGTCGGCGAGTTTCTCGGCCTCCCAGTTCTGGTTCTGGAAGCCCTCCGGACCGCCGTGAAGCGCGTTGGGACCGTTGTTTATGGCGAGCTGATATGTCACGCCGTCCACCTCGAGATGACCCTTGCAGATGCGGTTGGCATAGCGGCCCGGACATTTGCCCAGACAGGGACCGTCGGCGATGTAGTCGGCAGGATCGGCATACGACAAGGCCACATTCTCTATTTTGCCGTTCCTGTCGGGAACGCTGACGCTAACGATACCGGCGCCCAAAGTGGAGAGTTCCACGGAAGCACCCGTGGAATTCTCAACCTTGAAAACCGTGATTTCCCCCTTTGAAGAGGGATATTTCTTTTCAGAGATCTTCATAAGCTTTCAGAATCACTCTGCCTCCTCGATCTTGCGGGCGCCGTCGGAGATCACTACGTCGTAGATCTTGGGCTCGTGGCCGTATTTCTCGTTGAACTTGCGCACTGCCACCTCGATGAAATCGTCGTGGAGGTCGTTCTTCACCAGGTTGATGGTGCAGCCTCCGAAGCCGCCGCCCATGATTCTGGAGCCTGTGACGCCGAGGGTCTTGGCTACATCGTTGAGGAAGTCGAGCTCCTCGCAGCTCACCTCGTAATCTTTCGAGAGGCCTTCGTGAGTCTCATACATCTTCTTTCCTACGGTCTCATAGTCGCCGGCGTTGAGGGCATCGCAGACATCGAGCACACGCTGTTTCTCCTCGATCACGAATTTAGCGCGGAAATAATCCTCGGCTGTGATCTCGCCCTTGATGGCGTTGAGGTTCTCCATAGTCGCGTCGCGGAGTGTCTCCACACCAAGCATCTTGGCAACGCGCTCGCAGGATTCGCGGCGTTTGTTGTAGGGAGAATCCTTGAGCTCATGCTTAACGCGTGAATCCACGAGAACGAGCTTATAGCCTTCGGGATTGAAGGGGAAATACTCATATTCCATCGAGCGGCAGTCGAGACGCATCAGGTTGCCTTTGCGACCGAATACGGAAGCGAACTGGTCCATGATACCGCAGTTCACGCCGCAATAGTTGTGCTCTGTGCTCTGGCCGATCTTGGCGAGCTCGAACTTGTCGATGCTGTTGCTGTTGTAGAGATCATTGAGAGCGAAAGCGAAGCAGCTCTCGAGAGCGGCCGATGAAGAGAGGCCTGCGCCGAGAGGAACGTTGCCTGCGAAAACAGCGTCGAAGCCCTTCACTGTGCCGCCGCGTTTCTGAATCTCGCGGCAGATTCCGAAGATATAGCGTGCCCAGCTCTGCGAGGGTGCGTCTTCCTCTTTGAGACCGAACTCGGCATATTCGTTGATGTCGATCGAATAAACCCTTACCTTGTCGAGACCGTTGGGCTTGATCTCAGCCATGATGACTTTGTCGATGGCGCCGGGGAATACGAATCCACCGTTGTAGTCGGTGTGCTCGCCGATAAGGTTGATACGTCCTGCGGATGCATAGAGCGTTCCGGGTTCTCCGAATCTTTCTTTGAAGATTTTCTGGATTTTAGCTTTCATGGATTCCATGTGCGTTTGAATTTTAATAGGTTATTGTTATTGTTGGTTAATGTTGGATTTCTGAACTTATTTCTCCACCTTTATCCTGACCACGGCGGGTTTCACGCCTTTCGCCTTGGCCTCGAGGATAACCTCGCCGGGCTGGTCGGAGGCCTGGACGATAGCCGTTGCTGCTCCGCTGAAGAGATCGGTGACGGGGAGGTGGAAAAGCCTCAGGCTCGTGGGATCGCCGTTTCCGGCTGCGCGGAATTTGCCGGCGCCTTTCACTGTGAACGATACCTCACGCTCGTCGGTAGGCACGATGTTGCCGTCTTTGTCGGCGACCTGCACGCGGACGTAAGCCAGATCCTCGCCGTCGGCTTTGATGGCCTGGCGCGCGGGAGTGAGCACAAGATGATGGGGCTTGCCTGCGGTGCGCACGGTCTTCTCTCCGGCCACGCTGCCGTCGGCGTTATATGCCACTACCTTCAACTCTCCCGGCTCGTATACGGTCTCGTTCCACATCAGACGGTATCGGTTCATCCTCGACGAGTCGTTTTTCTCGCGCATCCCCTGGCTCTTGCCGTTGATGAAGAGCTCGGCCTTCGGAGAGTCGGTGTAGACGAACACGGGTGTCACCTGGCCTTCGCGTCCGGCCCAGTTCCAGTGGGGAAGGATGTGGAGGGTATGGTCGTTCTTGTTCCATTTCGAGCGGTAGAGGTAGTAGCGGTCTTTCGGAATCGAGGCAAGGTCGACGATGCCGAAATAGCTGCTGTGAGATGGCCAGGCGTCCGTGTCGTAGGGGGAGGGCTCGCCGAGATAGTCGAACCCGGTCCAGACAAACTGTCCCATATTGTAGGGAAGGTCGTCGTCGGCGGCAAAGTCATCGTCCGGGATATTGCTCCAGGAACAGTATTCCGTGTCATAGCTGTTGCTCTGGTTGCCGGGGTGTTTCTTGTCGAAACCCTTTTCGGGCGGGAAGAAGTATTTTCCGCGTGAGGAGACGGTGGAGGCGTTCTCGGTTCCGAGAATGAGGTTCTGGGGAAGCTTGCCGATGGCCTCGGGATAGCGGTTCACCTTGTAGTTGAAGCCCGGAACGTCGAGGGCGGCGGCGAAGCCATTGTTGGTCACGGCGTCAAACTGGTCCATTCCGCAGGTCACGGGACGTGTCGGATCCTCGCGGTGAACGATGTCCTGAAGGAACGTGAGCTCCTTGAGGCCGTCCTCGCCCCACTGGCTCGGCACCTCGTTGCCGATCGACCACATAACTACCGACGGATTGTTGCGGTAGTTGCGCACCATGTTCACTACATCCTTCTCGGCCCAGTCGTTGAAGAGAGTGCCGTAACCGTTCTTGCTCTTTGGGCGGAATCCCCAGTCGTCGAACGGCTCGACCATGAGCATGAGGCCGAGTTCATCACAGAGCTCCACGAGTTCGGGAGCCGGCATATTGTGGGAGGTGCGCACTGCATCGGCTCCCATCTCCTTCATCATCTCGAGCTGATTGCGGATGGCCGCTTTGTTGACGGCGGCGCCGAGCGGGCCGAGGTCATGGTGGAGGCATACTCCCTTGAACTGGCGCTTCTCGCCGTTGAGGAAGAATCCCTCGCCGTCGCGCACCTCTACGGAACGGACGCCGAAACGGGTGGTGTAGCGGTCGAAGACCTTGCCGTCGTGAGAGACGGTGGTCTCGGCGGTGTAGAGCGCCGGATTCTCCGGCGACCACAGCTGCGGATTCTTTATGATAAAATTCTGGTTCAGGTTTACGCCGGGATATATCTTGTAGAAATGCTTGTCGGTTGCTACCTCCTTGCCGGCGGCGTCGCGGATCACGGTGGTGAGGTCGACGTATTCACCCTTCTTCAGGCCGGCGAGCTCCGTGGTGAGATGTACGGTGGCATATTCTTTCGAAACGTAGGGGGTGGTGATGTAGGTTCCCCAGACAGGGATATGCACCTTGTCGCGGTCGATGAGATGGACGTTGCGGTAGAGGCCCGCGCCGGGATACCAGCGCGATGACATCGGCTTGTTCTCGAGGCTGACCTCGACGGTGTTCACGCCGGGACGGACCACGCCGTCAAGGTCGACGGCGAAGCTGTTGTAGCCATAAGGCCAGTAGGCTGCTTTCTTTCCGTTCACGTAGACATTGGCATGGCTCATTGCTCCGTCGAAAAGAAGCGCAAGGGAGCGGTCGGTGGTATCCTTTACTTCAAAAGTTGTCTTATAGAAACCTTTGCCAACGTAGGGAAGACCGCCGGTGCGTCCTGTCTTCCAGGTGGCTTCCTTCTCGCCGTTCTGCTCTACAACAACTTTCTGAAGGTCGTAGCTGCGGTCGAAGGGGCCGTAGATGGCCCAGTCGTGGGGAACGGTTACAGATTTCCATTTGGTGGAGTCCTGCGAGAACTCCCAGTGTTTCAATTCTTGGGAACTCCTCTGGGCCGAGGCAGAGACGGCAAGCGCAAGCAGAGGCAATATAAGCAGTTTATTATTCATTTAAAGTATTTAAGTGTTCTGTTTGGTGTTCTGTCAGCGTGGTTAACGCAGGACGGGGTTATACCTTACAAAAGTAACAAATCTCGCCCTAAATACAAAATTAAAATTCTTTAAATGGCCCGGTACAAATGTTTAAATTCGGTAAAAGGGGGCGATGGAATAAAAAAGATGCCGGACAGCAGGAAATTTCCCGGTCCGGCATCCGTCATATATGTGTAAATCTACGAATGAATGCTAAATTGTTATCTTCCACCAGCGGGGAGATGGTCGAGCCAGTATTTGGCCATCGACTTGCGGAGGTGGAGCGTGGTGCCCTCGCCCTCGTAGATTCCGTGGCTGCGGTTGGGGTAGCTGAGCTGGCTGAACAGTTTGCCTCTCTTCACGAGTTCGTTCACGAGCATCTCGGTGTTCTGATAGTGGACGTTGTCGTCGCCGGTGCCGTGAATCAGAAGCAAATCTCCCTTCAGGCCGTCGGCGTAGCTGATAGGCGAACCTTTCTTATAGCCTTCGGGGTTGTTCTGGGGAGTGTTCATGTAGCGCTCCTGATAGATAGTGTCGTAGGTGCGCTGGTCGGCAACGAATGCGATGGCTATACCGGTGCTGAACACCTCGGGATAGCGGAACATGCAGTTGAGGGTCTGGCTGCCGCCGCCGCTCCATCCTGTGATGCCGATTCTCTCCTTATCGATGAAGGGGAACTGCTCGGCCATGCTGAGGATTCCGCGGGCCTGGTCCTGGGATGCGAATGTCCCGACCTCGCCGTAGATGCACTTGCGCCATTCGCGGCCGCGCGGGCAGGCCGCGCCGCGGTTGTCGATGCTGACCACGATATAGCCGAGGTTGGCCATATACTGGTTCCAGAGATCGCCGCCGCCCCATACATCCTGCACGGTGGAGCTTGCCGGCTCGCCGTAGACCTCGACGATGACCGGATATTTTTTCGACGGATCGAAATTTTTCGGCTTTATCATCCAGGCGTCGAGCGTGAGGTCGCCTGATTTGACCTTGACGAATTCCTTGGGATTGAGGCCGAGAGCCTTATACTGGGCTGCTGCCTCGGCGTTGTCCTCGATCATGCGGACGCTCTTGTTGGCGGGGAAGGAGACCATGTCGATCTTCGAGGGTGTGGCCGCGTTGCTGAAAGTGTGGACGGCCCATTTGCCGGTGGGCGACATATTGTAGCGGTGCTGCCCCTGCTGGTCGGCGGGACTCAGACGCTTTGCCTCGCCGTTGCCGAAAAGCTGCGCGCTGTAGAGATAGCGCTGGGTGAAGTTGTCGGGGGAAGCGATGAAATAGACGGTGCCTTTCTTCAGGTCGACGCCTACGGGCGAGATATAGTCGTATTCGCCTTTGGTCACGGGTTCGATCACCTTGCCGTCGCGGCTCACGCGATAGAGGTGACGCCAGCCGTCACGCTCGCTCTCCCAGGTGAACCATTTGTTGCCGTCGAGCCAGAGCACGTTGTCGTTGGTGTTGACCCAGGCTGCGTCCTGGTCGGTGAAGATATGGCGGGGCTTGCTGCCGTCGGTCCTGGCGATCCAGACTTTGTTAGTGTTCTGCGGACGGTTCATCTGCTGGATGAACAGCTCGTCACTGGCGGGGATGAACTCCATGCGGGGAATGTAGTTTTCCCTCTGGTCGCCGGGAAGGTCGATGTAAACGGGTTCTCCGCCGTTGATGGATACATAACCCACCTTGACGGCGGAGTTAAGCGTGCCTGCCTTGGGGTAGGGGAAATGTATGATCTTTGGATAGATTGAATCGGTGGTGTTGATCATGTCGAAAAATCCGGTGCCGTCGGTGTCGCTGTGCCAGAATGCGATTTTCGTGCCGTCGGGGCTCCAGCGGAAGCCATCGCGGCAGGCGAATTCCTCTTCGTAGACCCAGTCGAAAGTTCCGTTCACTATCTTGTCGTTACCGTCGGTGGTGAGCTGGCGACGCTCGCCCGTAGCCGCATCCTCGACATATAGGTTATTTTTGGAGACGTAGGCCACTTTCGAGCCGTCGGGAGAGAATTTGGCGAACATCAGCGATGATTCGGGCAGTCCGACGCCGAGCTGGCGGAGCATTCCTGTCTTGAGGTCAAGCACCCAGTAGTCGCCGCGGGTGTCGTAGCGCCATACACGGCGTGTGTTGTTGTAGACGAGCAGTTTGCTGTTGTCGTCGCTCCAGCTCACGCTGCGGATGGGAATATGTTTGCCTGTCTTTTTATCGATGAACATAGAGGAGGGGACGATTACCTCGCGCTTGTTGTCTTTAGCGCGGTAGGCGACGATGTCGAAGCCTTTCTTGTCGGAGGCAGGCTCGATGCGGGAATAGCGCTCGCCGTCCTTGAGCCAGTTGGTGGCCCCGATTCCGCGGGTATGGATCAGACGCCCGTTGACAACATCGTCGAGATGCAGACCGCTTCCGGTTCCCTTTGCATTGCTTTTGGCAAACGGGTCGCTGTCGGTCTCGGTGCGGTTTTCCCATGGCATTATCTGCGCCGAGGCCATCCCTCCGCAGAGCAGACAGCCGGCTGCCAGTAAGATGATTTTTTTCAATTTCATTTCAGTTATCGGTTAGTTTTACGAGAATTCGGTCACTGCCCGCGCATCGTGCGGGCTTTCTACTGCAAAAATATTCAAATTTTTTGAATCGATGCTTTATTGGCGAAAATATTTTGTCAATATTGCGGCATTTCATGGCGCAAGAAGGCGGAAATGGCTTCGAGCGTGAACAAAAATGTGGCAAATGGGAACAAAACCGTTCAAATTTTTGTGTTGACGGCAAAATTTGTTAATTTTGCAAATGATGAATCTCTCAGTCCGTATGAATGGTGACCGCACCATATTTCATGGGCTGGCATCTGACGGATTCATTCATTCAGAGGCAGTCTAAAAACTTTTACTTATGTTGAAACCCAACACTGACTTTGCGCTATGACTTATTGGATTCAGAACTACGTGCTTGCTCTGGCGATCTCGATATTCCTCGCCGGATTGATAATTCCCAAGATATTATTGATAGCATTCCGACGCAACCTCTTCGACACGGTCGACGAGCGAAAGATCCACCGCGGGGTTGTTCCGCGTCTTGGCGGAATAGCGTTTCTTCCGGCGTTCGCTTTCTCCTTCTGTCTTGTAGTCGGCTATAACCTGCGGTATGGCAACGGAGTGATGTATTCCGCGCTCGGAGAGTCGGCCATACCTATCTTCTTCATGGTCTGCGCGATGATGCTCATCTACCTTGTCGGCCTTGCCGACGACCTTATCGGGGTGCGTTACCGCGCCAAATTCGTGCTTCAGATTATCGCCGGATGCCTTATCGTGGCTTCCGGAAACTATATCAATGACCTTTACGGATTCCTCTGGATCGGAGAATGGCCATCGTGGGTTGGATGGATCATCACGGTGGTGGTCGTGATTTTCGTGGTCAACGCAATCAACCTTATCGACGGAATCGACGGGCTGGCCTCCGGTCTGAGTGCCGTGGCCCTGATATGGTATTCATATGTTTTCTTTGTCTCGCAGCAATACGTCTGTCTGCTTATCTCCGGCGCCACACTCGGTACGCTGGTTCCTTTCTTCTACTATAATGTGTTCGGAAGCGCCGAATCGCACACCAAGATCTTTATGGGCGACACCGGGTCGCTGACAATAGGTCTTATGCTTGTCTTCCTGACTCTGGCGATATTCAATATCCCGCTTACAAACAATCCTCAGAACTACAATCTGTTCATTCTCGCAGTGGCCCCTCTTATCCTGCCGTGTTTCGACGTGATGAGGGTTTTCTTCCACCGTGTAAAAAAAGGCCGGAATCCTTTCCTTCCCGATAAAAGCCATATTCATCATAAACTTCTCGCCCTCGGCTTCCCGCAGTGGCAGGCCCTGATTCTGATCGTGCTCACCGATATGATATTCGTGCTTGTTAACGTCGCCCTTTCCAACATGATTCAGCCAACCTGGCTGATTCTCGGCGACATTCTGCTCTGGATAGCGTTGAATCTCCTGATCACCAGGATGATCAGACTGCGTGAATGCCGCCTCGGCAAGAAGTTATACGACTGATTTTACCTATGAGTAGATTCACGAAACGATTAATCTTTACTTTTCTTTCCCTGACATTTCTTTGCGGCGCATGCTCGGTGCCTAAAGACGTCGCATATATGCAGGACCTCAGCTCTGACGTGGTGATCGCATCGGCGAAGAAGCAGCCTATACGTGTCAAACCCGACGACCGCCTTTCGATTATCGTCAAGACAAAAGATCCGAAACTCTCTGAACTCTTCAATCTTCCCGTCTATTCCAACCGTATCGGCGAGACAACGACCGCCGGCGATGTGGCCTGCTACATGGTAAATTCAGACGGCGACATAGATTTCCCCATATTGGGAAGTCTGCATGTGGAGGGCATGAACCGCTCCGAACTCGCAGGCTTCATCAAGGGCGAGCTCATGGGCCGCGAACTGGTGAAGGAGCCGACCGTTATCGTCGATTTTGTCAATTCCGGAGTCAGCGTCATGGGAGAGGTGAACAAACCGGGAAGATACGACATGAAGCATGACAACCTCAATATCCTCGAGGCGCTCGCCCTCGCCGGCGATCTCTCTATCAACGGCCAGCGAAAGAACGTTAAGGTGATCCGCGAGGAGAACGGCGAGCTTCATACATACGTGCTCGATCTCACCGACGCTTCGGGAATGGTGAAAAGCCCGGGCTTTCATCTTCAGCAGAACGATGTGGTATATGTCGAGCCCGACAAGATCAAGAAACGCTCTACTAACGTTAACGGCAACACTCTGAGCAGCGTCGGCTTCTGGATGTCGCTGGCCTCGGTGCTCGCGGCTGTGGTGACTACAATCGCCGTCTTCGTAAACAAATAATCGCGTAGGGATGGAAAGTAAAAACGAAAGCGCCGTTAACTCCGGAAACGATGCCTTCCCGATGAGGGAATTCTTTTCAAACTGTCTGAGCCGCTGGAAGCTGTTCCTCGTCTCTATTCTCATTGTCTGCGGAACAGGCATTCTGTATATTTTACGCCAGCAGCCGGTTTACAGCCGCTCGATGGAGGTGCTGATAAAGAATAACGAGGAGGGAATGGACATAGGGAATGCCTTTTCCTCTCTCGGTCTTTTCTCGTCGAATTCGGATGTGAACAACGAGCTGATCTCGCTCACTTCTCCGGCCGTGGTCGCGGAGGTGATCGAGCGCCTCGGCATAGATGTCGACTACATCGCCCGTGGGTTTCCGCACGGCACCACTCTCTACGGCACCACGCTGCCTTTCCGTGTGATCTTCAAGGACGCCGACCCTCAGCGGACGTATGGATTCCGAATACGCACTTCGGACGACGGCTCGTTCGAGCTTTACAGGTTTTACAGCATCGGTGTGGATGGTAAGAATAAATTCGACGGCACGGTCAAGACCCGCGTCGGGGCCAAGAACGTGCGCACTCCTTTAGGTACGGTCGATATAGAAAGCAATCCACGCTACGAATCGGGAGGGAAACTGCCCGAGACTATATATGTAGGCAAGACGGGCCTGCAGTCATGCATAGAGTATTATCAGAAAAGACTGCACGGCGATTTCGTCGACAAGGATGCCGACGTGATCGAGCTCAGGATCAAGGATGTATCGACGCAGAGAGCCGTGGATATCCTTAACACTATGGTGGAGGTCTACAACGAGAACTGGGTGGAGGACAAGAACCGTCTTGCTGTGGCCACTTCCCGATTTATCGACGAGCGTCTGAAGATCATCGAGCAGGAACTCGGCGTGGTTGACGACGACATCTCCAGGTTCAAGTCGAAGACGATGGTCCCCGACCTTCGGGAAGCTGCTAAACTGACCATGGCCCAGAGCGCCGACATTTCAGAGAAGACGCTCGAGCTTTCCAACAAGATAGCCATGAGTTCCTATCTCCGCGACTATGTCCGCAATCCGGCCAACGAGGATAAGGTGCTCCCCATGAATACGGGGATAGGCTCCGCGGCTCTTGAGAAGGAGATAGCCGATTATAACGAGGTGTTGCTGACCCGTAATAATCTTGTTGCTAACTCTTCGGTGAAGAATCCGCTCGTTGTCGACTATGACGTGAAACTGGCCGGGATGAGGGAGTCGATAGTGAAGGCCGTGGAGGCCCACACCGCGGGACTGTCGGTGTCGATGCGCAACATGCAGGGTGCAAGAGGCGAGAACCGGGCGCAGCTTGCCGGAGGCCCGTCGCAGGCCAAGTATCTGCTGAGCGTCGAGCGCCAGCAGAAGGTGAAGGAGTCGCTCTATATCTACCTGCTCGAGAAACGGGAGGAGAATGAGCTGACACAGACGTTCAATGCCTATAACACACGCATCATCACCCCTCCCATGGGGTCGCTTAAGCCTGTCGCTCCCAAGAAGTTCATGATATTGGGGATCTGCTTCCTGTTGGCTTTGCTGGTGCCGGCGGTGTGGATATATATCGTAATGGCCGCCGACACGAAGGTAAGGAGGCGCAAGGACATAGAGGGCCTGTCGGCTCCGTTTGCGGGAGAAATTCCCTTTGCCGGGAAACGAAGCAGGATTGCCTTTATAAAAAAAATATTCGGCGCTTCGGCAAAGAAACGGAAACATGGAGAGCTTGAGAAGGTGGAAAAGGTCGTATCAGCCGGAAACCGCGATATGGTTTCGGAGTCATTCCGCATCGTGAGAGGTAATATAGATTTTATGATGAGAGGATCGGACGGCGCCAACGCCATCATGCTGACGTCGCTTAATGCCGGATCAGGCAAGTCGTTCGTGGCCTATAACCTCGCGGCTTCGTTCGCCCTGAAGGGGAAGCGCGTGCTTGTGATCGACGGCGACCTCAGGCATGGTTCCCTCTCCCAGTTCGTGGGGATGCCTTCAAGGGGCATCAGCAATTATCTTACCGGCACCTCCGGCGACTGGCGTGATCTCATCGTTCCCGTTCCCGAACAGGAGAACATGTACATCCTGCCGATCGGACACCGGCCTCCGAATCCATCGGAACTGCTCGACGGCGGTCGCGTCTCTACTCTCCTGGAGGAGGCGAAAAGGGAGTATGATTACGTGTTTATCGACTGCCCTCCGGTGGATGTGGTGGTCGACACGCAGATCATCGGCAGGTATGTCGACCGCACGGTGTTTGTTGTGCGTGCCGGGCTGCTCGACAAGAGCGCCGTCGCCGATATCGACGCGATCTACAGAAACACCCGATTCCCGCAGATGTGCGTCATCCTCAACGGTTCCGAGAATACCGATAGCCGATACGGCTCTTACGGATATTACGGCAGGCAGGATTAGACGTCCGCTGTTATTTAATTTCTTAGGTATAAAATCACGCAGTCATGATGTGGCCCTTCAGTTCAACACCCAGTCTTGAGAAATCGGGAGTCTTCAACGGCTTCACCGACTGGCATTCCCATATTCTTCCGGGTGTGGACGACGGCATCGAATCTCTCTCCGACTCACTCGCCGTCCTTGGCCGGTTTGAGGAGCTTGGCGTTGAAAAAGTATGGCTGACGCCGCATGTTATGGAGGATTTCCCGAATACGGTCGAGAAACTGAGAGAACGGTTCGGCGAGCTGCTCGATGCATATACCGGCAGGATCCGGATTTGTTTGGCTTCGGAGAATATGCTTGATTCTCTGTTTCAGGAGAGGCTCGTAAACAATGAGTTTCTCCCATTGGGAGACGGAGGCAGTCATCTTCTTGTTGAAACATCATATTATAATCCCCCATACGGAATGGACGATATGATCAAGGCGACGTTCCGTCTCGGCTATACTCCGGTTCTGGCGCATCCGGAGCGTTATCGTTATATGGAGGAGGCGGATTATGAGAAGTGGAAAGAGCGGGGACTTCTGTTTCAGGGTAACGTGGCGTCGCTGGCTGGTACGTATGGCGACACGGCCCGTAAGAAACTTGAATGGCTCCTTTCGAAAGGGATGATAGATATGTTTGGCAGCGACCTGCACCGCCTCTCGTCATTCGACCAGAATATACGCCGTTCGCCATCAGGCTCAGCCTTGCGCCTCCTCCGCTCCGCCGTCGGCCTATGAAACTTTAAGGAACAAGCTCTAATGACGAGTCAGCCTGTCAATAATAGAATACGATTCAACACGGCTTTCGTGAATCCCTTCTTCATAAACGGATTCACCTGGTTGCTCGTGCTGCTCGTCTACCAGCTCCGCTGGAGCACTCTCTGTCCGCGCCTCAGCGAAGAGATGCTGACGTTCCTCATCACTACAGTCGTCATCTCCCTTCTCTGCGGATTCCTCTTGCAAAAGAAAGGATTTAATAAGTTCTATTTGTTAAGGAGAGTTAGGTTGAAGCCATTATGGGTAATAACCACTATCCTTTATATTCTTTTATGTATTGAGATTATAGCAGAAGGAGGCTTCCCCTTACTCAGTTATGTTACCGGTACCAGATCGATACTCTATAATGAATTTGGATTACCGGGTATTCATATAATTGTCGTTAACTGTTTTTCTGCAATGATTATATTTGCTTACTATGCTTATATCTCATCTCAAGATAAAATGATTAGAAAGAAGTTACGATGGCTTGTCTTCATTAACTTTATTCCATACCTAATACTTTTTAACCGTGCAGGGATAATTGATAATCTACTTGGGGTATTCCTTATGAGTCTGCTGGTTTCCAAACGACCGATCTTATTGTTTGTCAAGTTGATTTTTTTAGGATTGGCAATTTTATATGGTTTCGGTTACATGGGAAACCTCAGATTTGGAAAGGATAAAATGGATATGATACTGGAAGTGGGGGGAATAACGAATGAGTTCCGAAAGTCTTGGGTGCCAAATGAGTTTGCATGGGGGTATTTATATATTGCAACACCCCTTGCTAATACTCAAAACACAATTAACAGAACCCGAGGAATTCCTTCAGTCGATTCAGAGAATCTTCAGAACCTGATTGAATATGAGTTTATTCCGGGAATAGTTTCTAAGAGATTAGGAGTTGAAGAAAATAATCGGAACAAGGCTAAACTTATAAAAGATGATCTGATAGTATCCTCGGTATACGGTAGAGGATATGGCTACATGGGATGGATGGGGCTATGGATTATTTATATCTTTATTCTGCTTTTTATTTTGGTTAATACTAAAATTATAAATATAAACAGCCGGTTTTATATTCCGATGTTAATCACCCTTGACATAATTGTGGTAATGAATCTATTTGATAATATGTTGATATTTATTGGCCTTTTTCCACAGTTGCTGATATGGATATTATTATATTTTTCGAATGGACGAAAGTGTCTAATTTCATGAGTCCTTTTTGATTATTTCATTTATAGTATTTTAGAATATGTTTGAATTTAAGGATACAGTACTTGAGGAAGGAAGTATCTAAGAACTCACGAGAAACTCTAAGCTGTTGCAAATTATTGCCAACTAACTTTTTAAATTTTGAAAGTTTTCGAAAAAAAGAAATGTAGTGAGTATTCAATCCGATAGCATTGCCGGAATGCTGTCTGTATAGGATTGTCTGAGTATGGATCGGGATGATCTTGCCATTTGCCTTAAAAACGGATAGTGATGCCAATTGGTCATGAAGTATTGAAGGCGTGAATCTGTTTCTAATAATATTTTCTTTTGCAGACTTATTGAACATCATCGTGCAACCTGTATAAAGGGAAGCTATTATGAGATTCTCAGGATTGTCAATCAGATGGCTTGTTCGGTTGGCCTCCCACATAGATCTGTGGATGGTTTTTAATTCGCTGTCTACAATGCGAAGATCGGTGCAAACCAATACGGGAATTGTTGACGAATATTTCTTAAGTGCATTCAAACAAAGGTCTACTTTATTTGGCAGCCAGACGTCATCCTGATCGCAGAACATAAACACCTCCGCCGTAACTCTTTCAAGAAGCCATAAAAAGCTTTCCCTACACCCTCTGTGGTATGTCTCGTCCGGCATTAGTATTATTCGGCTGTCAACTTCGGACAATCCTTTGATGATTCTGACTGTGTTATCAGATGAACCGTCGTCGCGTATGTAAAGTTGCCAGTCAGTATAGGTCTGAGCTTGTAAGGATCCTATCTGCTCTTCGATATATTTTTCTCCGTTATATGTTGATAATAAGATGGCTATCATTTTAAGATCTATTTGTTCCAGATGCCAGCGGCTGTGTTGTCGATTATTTTGTGATACTGGATGATATTGAGTATAAGGCCGGGGAGGTTCAGCAGGCACATCCCGATGAGGATGCCGTTGATGCCTCCGAGACCGCTCATGAATCTGCAAAACGGGTAGAATAACAGCGCCATTGCCACGGTGTTGATGGTCTGTAACTTGAGTTTGCCTAAGCCGTTGAGAAAATTTGAATAGGAGAGGCTTGCAATGAGGATTGCGATATATAAGGCCATCAGCGAGGACAATGACAAAGGAATCTGAACCATATCGTTTATCCAGAGACGGTAGATAAAACCTGATGCTATGACCATGATAAAAAGCAGAACGATATTGGCCAATACAATCAGACGTATTTTTTTCATCGTTTTTCTTATCCATCGGATGTCTCCGCGTGTATAGGCATCGGTGCAGGCAGTCCATAAGGGGGTGAGAATTATGGTCATCGCGACAAGTATGATGCTGAAATAACGGTATGCGATGTTATAGGGCGTTACCTGCTCAGGTCCGAATTGCCTTGATATGAGAATATTGACAAAAGAGAAAAGCAGTATGCCGGAAATCTGAAGAAGGAAGAATTTAGCTCCCAGTGAGAGAAGGTCTTTCAGACAGCTTTTTCTGAAGCAGGATATTGCTGGAGAAAGACTCTGGTAAAGTCTATTGAATGTAATGGGGTAGGCAGCCACATATACAGCAAGAGGAGCGAGGGAGTAAATTATGGCTACCGCCATAAGATTTCCTTTCGAGAAAAGAGTTAAGAGATAGATTGCCGCAAGTGCCAGGACATGACCTGTCGTTATAAGGAAAGAGTTTGCCGCCGGCATCTGCAGAGCCATGAAAAAACTACCGATGCATTTGAATATCATGTTGAGGCAGAACAGGCAGAATGCGAAATAGATGATTTTATCAAGATTCGCCACACTTCCCGAGGAAACTCCTATCAGGGAATACCAGTCTACGAAAGGAGATATCACTGTGCCGACGGCGATTGTCGCCCCCATTATGAAAGCGAGCGCGAAGAAAGTAGTGCTGACATATATTCGAGCCGATTTCCTGTCATCTTTAGCGAGCGCTTCGGCAACGCGGTTGCGCATTCCGTTGCCCAGGCCTATGTCAAGCGAGTCTATCCAGGCAAGAATGGAGCTTATCGTCAGCCAGATGCCGTATTCGTATGGATTCAGGTATCCTAAAAGAAGCGGAACCAACAAAAAATAAGAAAGCATATCTATCCCCTTGAGAATTGCCGAGGCCAGAATATTTTTCCCGGCTTTCGCTGTCCTCTTATTTTCGGAATTCAAAATACTCATTTTCTTTTTTCTTGATCGCTTATTATTTTAACGGAATAGTTTAATAATAATTATAATGTCTTCTTATTTCTCGGAGGGATCGGAGGGGTCGGAGAGATCGGAATTATCGGAGAGATCGGAATTATCGGAGGGATCGGAATTATCGGAGGGATCGGAAAGATCGGAGTAATCGGAGGGATCGGAATTATCGGAGGGATCGGAATTATCGGAGGAATCTGAAAATGACAAAAGAACATTTTAGGATTTAAATTAATTCGATAAAGATTTGCTATAATTTGGCATTTTTATTACTTTTGCCTTTAGGATAAACAATATTGGATAAAAACTCTCCTTGATTATGGAATCTGACAGCAACTTTCTGAAGCGTAATGGAGATGTAAGAAATTTAAAATCATACAAAGTTTCTGTTATTATCTCTTTCATTACGGAATTCTTCGTAAAGAAATATATCAACCATCATTCAAGGACGGTTGATCAAATGCAACAGGCTGCAAGATCCTGCAAACAGAATATTGTAGAAGGCCATGACTCAGGGCTAACTTCTAAAGAAACTGAAATTAAACTCACCAATGTTGCCAGAGCCAGCTTATCAGAATTGGAAGAAGATTTTATAGATTATTTGAAGTTTAATAATCTTGAGCTTTGGCAGAAGGATAATTCTCGCTTAATAAAGCTTCGTGAATATGTAAGAACTCCTGATTTTGAACAAAATTATCCTATTTTGATAACGAAATTAAATGCCGAGGAAATATGCAATCTCTCAATAACACTGATTAAGCAAACTCAATTCCTCCTTGACCGTATCATAGAGAAACTGAAAGATCGTTTCTTGAGAGAAGGAGGAATCAGAGAGCAGATGACAAGAGCTCGAATCTCGCATAGAAACGGCTATACAAATCCTCCGCGACAGAATCCGCCATCTTCCAATTCCAAATAAGTCTCAAAAACGAGCCGGGATTGTTATTCAACCGAGTTTTAGAGATTCCGATCCCTCCGATTTCCCCGATAATTCTGATTGCTGTTCGAGCTATGGGGATTTTTTCGTAATTTTGCGATATGATTGATGAAATTTTAAGATATAACAGAGAATTCGTTGAAGCGAAAGGGTATGAGAAGTTCATAACTTCGAAATATCCCGATAAGAGGATAGCGATCGTAACCTGTATGGACACTCGTCTCGTCGAGCTCCTGCCCGCAGCCCTCGGTATTAAGAACGGCGATGTCAAGATCATCAAGAATGCAGGGGGAACCATAACCAATCCTTTCGACTCGACCGTGAGGTCGCTGCTTGTGGCGGTATATGAGCTGGGTGTGAACGAAATCATGGTGATCGGCCACACCGGTTGCGGCGTTCAGGGCATGGATGCCTCGGAGATGCTTCATCTCATGAAGGAACGCGGCGTCAACGAGGAGCATATCTCCCTTATGCGTCATTGCGGAATAGACCTCGACAGCTGGCTTCACGGGTTCGAGGATACGGGCGAGGCTGTCCGCGAGACCGTCGACCTCATCACGAATCACCCCCTTATGGCCGACGACGTCCGCGTTGCCGGATACATTATGGACTCCACCACCGGCGCGCTGTCGCCCCTTGCATGAACATTCATTATCATCGATGGATAAGACTCAACTAAGAGGGCACGCCGCGATGTTCGGCGCCAACGTGATGTGGGGGCTGATGTCGCCGGTCGCAAAGATAGTGATGTCGGGAGCCGTGATCACCCCTTTGCTTGTAACTGATTTCAGAATTGCCGGGGCTTGCGTCCTTTTCTGGATTCTCGGTCTTTTTATGCCGCGCGAACGCGTGGCGCCAATTGACAAGTTGCGTCTCGTCGGCGCGGGGCTTCTCGGCGTCGGCCTCAACCAGGGCAGTTTCATATTCGGCGTCCAGCTATCCTCGCCCGGCGAAGCCTCTATCATAACCACCACTATGCCTATGTGGGTGATGATCCTCGCCGCCCTTATCCTGCGCGAACCGATCACACTCAAGAAACTCGGAGGCATCCTTTTAGGAGCCTGCGGCGCGCTCCTGCTTGTATGGAGCACGCAGACACGGGGCGCGACGGGCTCGAATCCCGTGCTCGGCGACCTCCTCGTTCTTGGCGCTCAGCTCAGTTACGCGCTTTATCTCACGCTATATAAGAATTTCATCAAGCGTTATTCGCTGGTGACACTGATGAAGTGGATGTTTCTGTCGGCTACTGTGCTGGCTTTGCCGGTATCGATCGGGACTCTGACGGATACAAAATGGAGCGCCATAACCTCCGGCGAGATCCTCGGCATGGTCTACGTGGTTGTGTGTGCCACGTTTTTCTCCTACCTGCTCGTGATGATCGGGCAGAAGGCGCTGCGGCCTACGCTTGTCGGAATGTATAATTACGTGCAACCGATTGTGGCGTCGATAGTGGGCATATATCTCGGTCTCGACAGTTTCACACCGATGAAATTCATAGCCGTCGGGCTGATCTTCACAGGCGTCTGGCTCGTTACCATAAGCAAGTCGAGGGCCGACATGGAGAGGCTGGCCGCGGAATCCGACTGTTAAAAAAGCGGGATATAGTGTGTAATTAGGCAAATTTTTTTAATTTTGTAAGTAAATGGGAGGATTCGGGGGTATAAATTAATGAAGTTCCGGCAACTTCGGCTCATGGTTTATGAATTCCGTCTGCTTGGCATTATATAACGGCGAGAAATATATCGCGGAACAGCTGAAATCGATCCTCTCCCAGCTCGGAGATGAAGATGAGGTGATAGTGTCGGACGACGGGTCGGCCGACAGATCGCTGGATATTGTCGGGAGTTTCGGCGACCCCCGTATCCGGGTCGTCAGAAACCGTGGCGAAAGGGGAGTCAATTCCAATTTCAACAACGCCTTGAGATATGCGCGCGGAGAGTATGTCTTTCTGTCCGATCAGGACAACGTGTGGCTTCCCGGCAAAGTAGAGGCTTGCCTCGAGGCTCTCGCCGGTTGCGACCTGGTGGTCCATGACGCGCGGATCACGGATTCACGGCTTCAGCCGCTGCCAGTGACGCTTTTCGAGGTCTTGCACAAAAAGGAGGGATTCCTCAACAACCTTTTTAGAAACCGATTCAGCGGCTGCTGCATGGCCATCCGCAGGGAGATGCTTCGGAAGGCGTTGCCAGTGCCTGCCGACAACGCTTTCTTCTACGACAGCTGGCTCGGGATGGTGTCCGCTCTCCGGGGAAAGACTGCGTTCATCCCTTTCGTTGGAACATATATGCGTAGACATGAAGGATCCATGTCGACTGTCGGAAGTCCCTCGGTGCGTTCGATGACCGCAAGAATCGGAGGGAGAGTGAAACTTTTAAAGGAACTTATTAATAGAAATATAATTTTCGAACGAGCCAAATGATATCGGCATCTGTGGTTTTCTATAATAACTCCGAGAAGGAGATGGAAAATATTCTGGGGAGTCTTCAGGATTCTCCGGTCGATGTCGTATATGTAATCGATCAGTCTACCTCGTGCGACGCCGGGAGTGTGTGCTCCCGTTTCGATAAGGTCATTTATGAAAAATATCCCAACCGGGGATATGGTGCCGGACATAACAGCGGCATCCGCAAGGCGCTTGACGCCTGTGCGACATATCATGCCGTGATCAATCCCGACATTTACTGGGAAATGCCCGTGATAGCCCGTCTCCGCGACTATATGGACGCCCACGCCGACTGCGGGCTCGTAATGCCTAAGATCCTCTATCCCGACGGAGAGATACAGAGGCTATGCAAACTGCTGCCCACTCCCACAGATCTTTTTGGTCGCCGTTTCTTCCCTCTTAAGGGATATAACCGTCGACGTAACGCCCGATATGAGATGCACTGGTCGGGTTACGACAAGGTCATGGAGGTGCCTTGTCTGTCGGGTTGCTTCATGTTTTTCCGCTGCGACGTGCTGCGCGACGTAGGTATATTCGACGAGCGCTTCTTCCTCTATGCCGAAGATATGGATCTATGCCGCAGAATCGGGGAGGTGTCAAAGACGATGTTTTATCCCCACGCGGAAGTTTTCCATGCCTTTCGCCGAGATTCCTACCACAGCATGAAATATCTTCTTATCCACACCGGGTCTATAATCAAATATTTTAACAAGTGGGGCTGGTTTTCCGATCCGGCTCGTAAAAGGGCGAACAGTCGCTGCCTCTCCCTTCTTGAAGAGGCCGGCTGTCCTATTTTGCCCCAAGCGTCGGCGAACCGGTGAACACCAGATACTGCCAGGGAGCGAGTGTGGCCGGAAGTTCGGCGTCACTGCCGGTAAACATATTCGTTAGTCCTGTCACTATAGGCTGGTGTCCGGTATAGGAGAGCGGTACGGACTCGTTTGAGAGATTTACAATCACCGTGACTATGTTGTCGCCGTTTGTGCGCGTGAACGTCAGCACATCCGGGTTGGAGGCTTTCACAAACTGCGTGTTCTCCACGGGAGCGTCGGCGTCGAGAGCCGGATTGGAATGTTTCATCGAGTTGAGCATTTCGTAGAATGCGGTGAATTCATTCGCCGAATAGTCGGGCATTATTGAATCGGTCTCGAAGAATTCGAAAGGATGGTTGAAGCCGGCCTCCTGTCCCGTGTACAGCATCGGCATTCCGGGCAGCGTGTAGCTGAGCACTGCAAAAGCTCCCGTGGCCGGGCCGAGACGGTCGAATTCCGTTCCCTCCCATGAATTGAGGTCGTGGTTGGTGATCATATTCATGTGTACGCTCCCTTTGGGATATTCCTTTTTCTGGCGGTCGAGAAGTGCGGGAATGTCTTTTGCCGTCATCTTCGGCAGATTCTGTTTCTTTTCCTGCGCATATTTATTCACTCCTTTGGTATGTGCGATGGCGTTGAAGACATCCTTCATGGGCCATGCGTAGTCGGCGTCGAAGGCCTTGAGCAACAGCTCGGGCTTCGAGGCTTCGGCGAGCATGAATACCGGTTTGACGGCCTGCAGCTGCGGGCGTGCCTCCTCCCAGAAATCTGTGGGTACCTCTCCTGCCACGTCACAGCGGTATCCGTCGATGTCGGCCTCCTTTATCCAATATTTAAGGGCGTCGATCATGGCGGCTCGAGTGCCCGGGTTGGAATAGTCGAGCTTATATGTGTCGGTCCAGTCGTAGGGCCCTGCCATCTTTCCCTCTTTGTCGCGATAATAATATTCAGGATGGTCCTTCACCCAGGCGTTGTCGCGGCCCGTATGGTTGCAGACCTCGTCGAGAATCACCTTCATGCCATGGGAATGGGCTGTCCTTACGAATTCCTTGAGGTCCTGGAGAGTCCCGAATTCGGGATTGACGGCCTTGTAGTCCTTGACGGCGTAATATGAGCCCATTGTTCCCTTTCTGCCGTCTTCGCTGATGGGATGGATAGGCATCAGCCAGACGATGTCCACGCCTAAGTCGCGGAGTCGCGGGAGCTGACGCTGCAGCCCCTTGAGGTTGCGCTCGGGAGTGCCCTGACGCAGATTGGCCTCATAAATGACAGCTTTTTTCATCCAATCCGGCGCGGGAGAGGCCGCCATCTTGTTGCCGAGTTCCGGATTCTTTGCAAACAGCGGAGTTGCGATCGCTATCCCTGTGCACAACAGCAGTAATTTCTTGAATGCATTCATATCGTGGTCTTCTATAACAAATTCATTAAAGAGCAAAGAGCAGGCTCGGAGGAAAGAGCTCTAAAAAAGAGAGCCCGGAAAAACTTGATTTCCGAGCTCTCCCAATAATCTAAACAATTATTTAAATGACTATGTTGACGATTTTTCCGGGAACGACGATGATTTTTTTAGGAGTCTTTCCGTCGAGCCACTTCGCGGCGCCATCGGCGGCGAGCGCCATCTGCTCCACCTCCTGCTTCGAGGCGTCGGCGGGCGCGTCGATCATGAAACGGGTCTTGCCGTTGAAGCTTACAGGATATTTCACCGTATCCTCTTTCAGTGCACTCTCGTCGAGCTCGGGCCAGGCTGCGTCGGTGACGCTGCCTTCGTTGCCGAGACGGTGCCAGAACTCTTCTGCGATATGGGGCGCGAAGGGGGCGATGAGGCGTGTGAGAGTGTCCATGGCGTTGCGGTTTGTCGACTTTTGGGAAGTAAGGTCGTTGACCGCTATCATGAAGGCTGCGACAGATGTGTTGAACGAGAAGTTTTCTATGTCTTCAGTGACTTTCTTCACGAGCTTGTTGACGGTTTTCTTCTCTGCCGGAGTCATATCTTTGTCGGAAGCGAGGTCTGTTTTCTCGAAGAGGTTCCAGAGCTTGCGCAGGAAGCGGTTTACGCCGTCGATGCCGTTGGTGTCCCAGGGTTTCGACTGCTCCACAGGACCGAGGAACATCTCGTAGAGACGAAGCGTGTCGGCTCCGTAACGCTCCACGATATCGTCGGGATTGACCACGTTGAACATCGATTTCGACATCTTTTCCACAGCCCATCCGCATACGTATTTGCCATCCTCGAGGATGAATTCGGCGTCGGCGAATTCGGGACGCCAGGCGCGGAACGCCTCGGTTTCGAGCACGTCGTTGGAGACGATGTTGACGTCGACGCGGATCGGCGTCGTGTCGTAATCCTTTTTGAGACCGTGGCTTACGAAAGTGTTGGTGTTCTTTATGCGGTAGACGAAACTGGTGCGTCCCTGGATCATGCCCTGGTTCACGAGCTTCCTGAAGGGCTCCTGCTCGACGACGAGGCCGAGGTCGTAGAGGAATTTGTTCCAGAAGCGCGAGTAGATGAGGTGGCCCGTGGCGTGCTCGGCGCCTCCGACATAGAGGTCAACGTTTCTCCAGTATTCATCGGCCTCTTTGCTTACGAGGGCCTCGCTGTTGCGTGGATCCATATAACGGAGGTAATAGGCCGATGATCCGGCGAATCCCGGCATCGTGCATACTTCGATAGGATAGCCTTCGCGTGTCTTCCAGTTTTCGGCGCGTCCGAGCGGGGGCTGTCCGTCTTCGGTGGGGAGATAGCTCGAAACTTCGGGAAGCAGAAGAGGCAGTTCGCTCTCGTCCATCAGATATGCGACTCCGTCTTTGTAATATACGGGGAAGGGCTCGCCCCAGTAGCGCTGGCGCGAGAATATGGCGTCGCGGAGACGGTAGTTAACCTTCACCTTGCCGAGGCCCTCCTCTTCGATGAATTTCTTAGTGCGTGCGATGGCGTCCTTCACCTCAAGACCGTTGAGGTCGAGCTTCGGCCCGCATGAGTTGATCATCTTGCCCTCTTTTGCGTCGAAACTCTCTTCGGAAACGTCAGCGCCCTCGATCAGCGGGATGATGGGCAGCGAGAAATGGCGGGCGAAAGCGTAGTCGCGCGAGTCGTGGGCAGGTACGGCCATGATGGCGCCCGTGCCGTATCCGGCAAGCACGTAGTCGCTCACCCAGACGGGAATCTCCTTGCCTGTAAGCGGGTTTACGGCGTAGCTTCCGGTGAATACGCCCGAGACTTTCTTCTCGATCTGGCGCTCGCGCTCGGTCTTATGCTTCACTTCGTCGAGATATGCGTCGACGGCGGCTTTCTGCCCGGGGGTAGTGAGCTGGGCAACGTATGCCGATTCCGGAGCGAGCACCATGAATGTCACTCCGAAGATGGTGTCGGCGCGGGTGGTGAAGATCTCGAGCTCGATGTCTTTGCCTGCGACCGGGAAACGCATTTCGGCGCCCTCAGAGCGTCCGATCCAGTTGCGCTGTGTCTCCTTGAGCGAGTCGCTCCATTCCAACGAGTCGAGTCCTTCGAGAAGACGCGGCGCGTATGCCGATACGCGGAGACACCACTGGTTCATCAGCTTCTGCTCCACGGGGAAGCCTCCTCTGACGCTGAGTCCTTCGCTTACCTCGTCGTTGGCGAGCACGGTTCCCAACTGTGGGCACCAGTTCACCATCGTCTCGCCCTGATAGGCGATGCGGTAGTTCATCAGACGCGTCCTCTTCTCCTTTTCGCTCAGGCCGTTCCATTCTTCCGCCGTGAAGACGATATCTTTAGAGGCGGCGGGATGAATGCCCTCCGAGCCGTGGCTCCCGAAATGCTCAATGAGCTTCGAGATCGGCTGCGCCTTCTTGAGGTCGAGGTCATAATATGAGTTGAACATCTGCATGAAAGCCCACTGCGTCCATTTGTAGTATTCAGGATCGCAGGTGCGGATCTCGCGGCTCCAGTCGAAAGAGAATCCTATCTTGTCGAGCTGCGAGCGATAACGCGCGATGTTCTCGGTGGTTGTCTTCTCAGGGTGCTGTCCCGTCTGGATGGCATACTGCTCGGCCGGGAGTCCGTATGCGTCATAGCCCATGGGATGAAGCACGTTGAATCCTTGCTGACGCTTGTAGCGCGAATAGATGTCGCTCGCTATGTAGCCCAGGGGATGGCCGACATGCAGACCGGCGCCCGACGGATAAGGGAACATGTCGAGCACGTAGAATTTCTTCTTGTCGGGGTTTTCACGGGTGAGATATGTCTTGTTGTCGCGCCAGTACTTCTGCCAGCGGGATTCGATGTCTTTATGATTATATTCCATGTCTGTTTGGTTACGATCGTATTTTTACTGCGAATTTAGTTTAAAAGGGACTCGTTATTTGGCTTTTATTCCGTTGAGTGCCTCGTCGACGTAGCGTGTAATTTCCTCTCCGCGGAGATCGCGGCGGAGTATCTTGCCGTCGGGCGAGATCAGCATGATCTGGGGTATGAACTTGAAGCCGAAGGTTTTCCCGGCGAGACGATCGGCGTCGATGATCTGCGTCCAGGGATAGTGAAGTTTCTTCAGGGCCTCGAGTTGCTTCTCAAGTTTGTCGGAGGTCATTACTCCGAGAATCATGAAGTTCTTGTTGTCTTTATATTTCTCGTAGAGGGGAGTCAGCGATTCCTTGGCCTCGCGGCGGCAGGGGCCGCACCAGGAAGCCCAGAAATCTACGAGCACATATTTCCCTTTGCCCACATAGTCGGAAAGACGGACGGTCTTGCCGTCAGGGGTCTGACATACGATGTCTTTTACCGGTTCGCCGGGCTCCTGCGCCTCCTCAGCCCTCATGCGGTCGGATTCCTCGATAAGTACAGGATATCTGGCCATGTCGGCGGAAAGTTCATGATACAAGCCAAGCCATATTTTTGGACTCAGGGTTGAAGAGAGGATGCCTACAAGGTATGCGCCGAGCGGATTTGAACGGTTCTTGATGGCCTGGTTCATGACATAGTCGTCGATGGCTGTCTTTTGCTCAGGTTCCGGAGCCGGGAGCATAGACTTTACCTTAGCGAAGATCTCCTCGAACTTCTCGTTCAGCTCGCCGCCGCTTCTTTTGGCGGTACCGTCGGTATAGTCGATGAACCGGACGCTGACGGTGTCGTTTGCTACAAATACGGGTACATGATATGTGATCCGGCCGTTCCCGATATCGTAAGAATAGTCGAGCATACAATAAGTCGGCTTGTCAAGCTCTCCGGTCAGACTTGCGCTTTCGCCTGTCATCTCTGTGGAGGCGATGGTCTTATTGTCGAGACGGTTGATGAGAAGGAGTTTTTCCCCCTTAAGTTGTTCCGGAATGTTCGAAACGTTGACAACGAAAGCGTTGGCACAAGCCGCCACCGCCATCATTATCCCTAAGACAATTCCCTTTTTCATATATTTCGTTTGTAACTTTTATAAGATGATTCATGCTAAGGAGATCAAACGGGAGTATACTCTTGCCATTCAGTCTGCATGGCCTGTCAGCGCTTGATTGGAGCGGTTCTCCCAAATAATCTTCAAAATTAACATTTTTCTTTCAAACCTCCTCACTTTCACCCCACAAATCCCGGATTTTGATGCCGAATCCCGTCTCAATATCAAAAACGGGCCAATCTCCGGCACGTAGCTGCGCAACTTGAGGTTGCCGGCTGACGCTGACTCCTCTCATTAAAGTGAATAAATTAAGGCTGATAATCGAACGATTATCAGCCTTTTTCGTGTACCCGGAGCCGGGGTCGAACCGGCACGGATTGCTCCACTGGTGTTTGAGACCAGCGCGTCTACCGATTCCGCCATCCGGGCGCCTTCGCGACGCCAAAGCGTCTAAGACGTTGCAAAGTTAATCATTTTTGTCAAATATTCATAAACGCGATATGAATTTTTAACTTTTAGAGTCCGCACAGTGGCTTTTCAGCTCAGTGATGCCGCATATCAATTCAATACGGGAGTCTGCGTTTATTCGTAGCGGAT
Organism: uncultured Muribaculaceae bacterium; assembly: GCA_910583775.1. Classification (GTDB taxonomy): domain Bacteria; phylum Bacteroidota; class Bacteroidia; order Bacteroidales; family Muribaculaceae; genus Lepagella. The sequence continues at coordinate 33,819 of CAJTYD010000018.1, forward strand.
GCGGGATTTGCGGAGTACCTTCCATTTGCCGTCTTCGAAGAGGGCGGTGCCGGCGTTCTCGGTGACGATACGGGTTGCTCCGGCGGTATCCTCGATGTCGATGGCGTTGCAGCCTCCGGCAAGATATTCCACAGGGTTGTTGAGCGCAACCTCTGTCACCTCCGGCTCGTCAACGACATGGAACGTGCCGACGAGTCCGTCGCGGGTGTCAAGACGGTAGATGGTATGCCCCGGGGTGATGCGGCGGTCTGCGCGGACGAAAAGCCCGCGGGAATTGGCTCTGCCGAGGTATATCACGTTGGGCATCCTGCGCTCAGGCTGTGGGGCGGCTGCCATTTCTCTGGCGACAGGCGCGGCCTCGACGGGCGCGGCAGAGGGCTGCTGACGCACCTGCGACTTGAGTCTCGCGATTTCCTCTTTGAGACGAAGGTTCTCCTCTTTCAGATTTTCGACCGTGCGCATCAGGCGTGCCTGCTCGTTTTCGGAAAGCTCGAGTCGGTCGGCAACGCCTTTAAGCTCCTCGTTTTTCTTTGCCATCGCCTTGCTGAACTGAGCGCGCAGTTCGCTGTCGGAAGCGCCGGAACCATTCGGTGTTCCGTCGGAATCATCGGCCGGTTTCTGCTTCTTCATCATGTTGGCGGCGAAAACCACAAGCCATACCACAACGCCGACGAGAATCACGAGTACGATCACGTAAATCCATGTGTTGTCGTCTTTCTGGCCGCTCAGACGTGTTTCCTCCTCAGCCTGCGCGATAGCGTTCTGATCTGCGAGAATCTCTTCCTGCTTCTCGATGGCGGCATCGGCCGACGGCACCTCTTCAGCGGCCGGAGCGGAGGCTGAAGGCTGAGCGGGGGCAGCTTCCGGAGTGGCGGCGGGAGCTGTGGCTTCCGGTTTCTCCGGCTCTTTCGGAGCCGCAGGCGCGGGAGCGGAAACGTTCATCGCCGATATGCGTTTCTTGACGGTGCTTCTGGCGATCTTGCCCTTATCTGAAAGATTAGGCGATGTGAAGAATGTTATCGACCAGAATTCCACGAGTTTTGCCTTGTCCCACGACGCGTAGTCTCCCGGAATCTTCACGGAATTGAAGGCTTTCAGGTTCTCTTTCTCCTTAGCCTTGAGCTTCGACTGAAGCTCGCTCATTGTGGTGGCTTTCACGTCGTCGAGATATCCCGATCCGTCGTTGGCATAACGCAGGTAAGCCTTGGCGGCTATGGTCTTGGCCTGTTCCATCTCTTTGTCGGTCACGGCCAGGGCCGAGAATGCCGGCATGGCGGCCATCAGTATAATAAGCAGTCGTTTAATCATATAGCTATTGGCAAATTTTAATTCAAAGAAAATCAGAACGCAATCTTTCCATCATGAAATCCGAAGAAATTGCAGAATACAAAATTATAAAAAAATATGGAACCACCCCGCATCCCTCCAAGAAATAATTTTAGAACGATAGTAATAGTCGACGCGGCGTCAGTCCGATACAACGTCCGGCATCATCGTGCGTCAGCCCAATTCAAAATTCAAAATTCAACATTTAAAATTGGATGTTTCAGAGGCGTTTGCGCAGGCGGGCAACAGGTATGCCCTGGCGGTCGCGGTATTTGGCGACAGTGCGGCGGGAGACATCGAAGCCACGGGCGTTCATTTCCTCCATGATACGCTGGTCGGAGAGGGGGTGGCGCTTGTCTTCGGCTTCGACAAGAGCCGTGATCTCGGCCTCGATCTTGCGGTTGGTGGCGGCTTCCGTGCCCCCGGTATTCTCTCCGATGGAGTCGCTGAAGAAGAAGCGGAGCGGGAAGATGCCCCAGGGGGTCGCCACGAACTTATTGGTGGTGGCTCGCGAGATAACGGAGAGGTCAAGGCCTGTGAGTTCGGCCACGTTCTTGATCATCATAGGGCGCAGCCGATAGACATCCTCGGTGAGGAAATAATCTTTCTGGATCTTCACGATAGCCGTCATCACCGCCATCATCGTCTGCTGGCGCTGGGTGAGAATGCGGATGAAGTCGCGGGCATCGTTGTATCGGCTCACCACGAATTCCGATCCCTTCTTGGGGCGTCCTTTGGCGGTTCGTTCGAGCGTGGCCATGGCCTGCTCGAAACTTTGCTCGATCTGCAGTTCGGGAATCCTGTTATTGAGGGAAATAGTGATGTTGCCGTCCTCGTTGTTGACGATAAAATCGGGTATGATCACGTTTGATGCCTGCGAGGGGTCGGAACCGAGTACGGCACCCGGCTTCGGGTTGAGCGACAGGATAAGGGCAAGCGCCCTGCCGACGCGTTCGGCAGAGATTTTGAGCGCCGAGATGATGCGGTGTTTGTGCTTCATCGTGAAAGGCTCGTATGCCTCACGAATGATGCGGAGGGCGTCGTCGCGCGTTTCCGAGGCGGGAATGGCCTTTAGCTGAATTTCGAGACAGTCCTGCAGGCCGAAGGCACCGATACCCGGCGGGTCAAGACTCCTGACGGCATCCAGGGCCACGCGGCCCTCCTCCTCTGAAATCTCTATTCCGGAGTTGAACGCCATGTCATTGATCAGGTTCGGCAGAGTCCGCTGGAGGTAGCCGTTTGAATCGAGGTTACCTATGATGTAACGGGCAGCGAGCTCTATGGTTGGATCGAGGCGCCGTTCGGCCAGCTGGTCGTTGAGCTGGTCGTAGAGCGATTCCGATTCATCGGCGGGAGAAAAGGCCGGGAGGTCGTCGTTGGAACGCGAGGACATGAACAGGGGATAACGACGGATATCCTCTTCGGTGGTCTCCTCTTTCGGCTCGAGAGCCGGATTGTCCTCAAGCTCCCGCTCCACGGCTTCGTCGAGTTCAGGCGCGTTGAGCTCCAGCAGCTTCACGAATCGAAGCTGCTGCTGGGAGAGGCGCATGCCGATGCGCTGTTCCATTCTGAGATCCTGTGCCATGCCTGAAATTCCTGAAATCAGAGGTTAACCCGGTTTATAAACAACCGTCGTTTGAAAATAAAACGGAACCGAAGAGCGTCCGGTTCCATTCAAAACAGATATTTGTACAGAAAGTGGGACTCGAACCCACACAGCCGGTAAAGGCCAAAGGATTTTAAGTCCTTCGTGTCTACCATTCCACCATTTCTGCATC
>CAJTYD010000019.1 GCA_910583775.1 uncultured Muribaculaceae bacterium
ACTGAAAATTAAGTGTTTAACAGCATAAATTTAATTTTTGTCATCTACTAAAATTAAAATATTATGATTTAGGCACAAAAAACATGCGTTTTTTTACCCTCTTAAATTAGGATCATAAAGAAAGAAATGCTACAAAATAGCACAAAAAAAAAGAAGCGCCGCCGTGCAATGTGGGCAGAATTTCTAAAATGGTTTTGCCCTATATTAGGAATAGTGATAATATGGGAAATTGAGCTTGTTCACCAAGCAATGTCTATTGAAATAGAGATTAGAGGAGTTTGAGGGCGATGGCGGCGCAGGCTTCGGCGTCGGCGAGGGCGTTGTGGTGGTTTTCCATGTTGTAGCCGCAGGCGGCCGCGGAGAGGTGGAGCTGGTGGCTGGGCAGCCGCAGGCAACGGCGCGAGGCGGCAAGCGTGCAGTGGAATTCATAACCGGGGTATTCCATGTCGTATTTGGCAAATACCGCTTTCAGGCAGCTTTCGTCAAAGGGGCGGTTGTGGGCCACCAACGGCAGTCCCTCGATGCGGGGTGCGATCTGCTCCCAGACTTCGGGAAACGACGGCTGGTCGTCGGTATCTTCGCGTGTAAGTCCGTGGATACGCGTGGTCCAGTAATTATAATAATTCGGCGTCGGCTTGATCAGGCTGTAGTATCTGTCGACTATCTCTCCTCCGCGCACAACCACTATGCCCACACTGCAGACACTTGTGCGCTGTCCGTTGGCCGTCTCAAAATCTATAGCTGCGAAATCATTCATATATTCTATCTTCATTTACCGCGACAAAATTAACGAAAAGCTGTCGCATTTTCATATAGTAGATTCTAAAAATAACCTAATTATTCTGATCGAGTCTGTATCTATCTCGACATCTTCAAGACGCCGCAGAATAATTTTCTGCCTTTACAAATTTGCAAATAAGGGATTTTAGGAGTAAATTTGCACTATAAACCAACACAGATACAGAATTGGATACAGATCCTTTACCGGCCTCGCCGGCATCTTTACTTATACTTCTATCCCAGTCAGCTCCGGCAATCAGCTTCACAGCGCCGCCCGACTGGTTTTCCTGGACAATACTCATCATACTTGCGTTCTGCTGCCTTATGATATCCGCTTTCGTTTCCGGGAGCGAGATAGCATACTTCGGTCTTACCCCTCAGGAACTGAACGAGCTGGAGGAATCGGAGGAGCCGCGCGACAAGAAGCCTTTCTTTCTGATCGAGCACAGCGAGCGTCTTCTCGCCACCATCCTCATAGCCAACAATCTGGTTAACATCACGATGGTCGTCCTGCTCACGTTCGCCATCAGCCAGACGGTGATTTTCAACAGCAGCGTGCTCAACTTCCTGCTGCAGACCGTTTTCCTTACCTTTCTGCTGCTTCTTTTCGGAGAGATCTTTCCAAAGCTCGTTGCCCGCACCCGCACGATGTGGTGGGTACGCTTCGCCGCGCCGGGAGTGAAATTCCTTTATGATGTACTTGGTCCGCTCTCACGGATAATGGTCAAGTCGACCACCATCGTAAACAAGGTAATCACCAAGAAACAGGAGAATATCTCAACCGACGAGCTCGAGAAGGCTCTTGAGATCTCGGACGTGGCCGACGGCAAGGAGAAGGAGATGCTCGAGGGTATCCTTACGTTCGGAGAGATCGAGGCGCATGAGATCATGATCTCTCGCGTCGACATGACCTCAATCGAATATCACGACACCTGGCGCCAGGCGATGAAAGTGATTCTCGACTCAGGATTCTCGCGCATTCCCGTCTACGACACGACCCTCGATTCGATCAGAGGCATTCTCTACAGCAAGGACCTTCTCCCCTATATCGACAACAAGGACGAGGATTTCCGCTGGCAGAATCTGCTGAGGGAGGCTTATTTCGTTCCAGAATCAAGGATGATCGACGATCTTCTCGAGGATTTCCGAAAGAAGAAGATTCACATAGCCATCGTTGTCGATGAATACGGAGGCACACAGGGCATCGTCACGCTCGAGGACATCATAGAGCAGATCGTCGGCGAAATCGACGACGAATACGACGAGGTGTCGCTGATGTATAAGAAAGTATCGGATAACGCATACATATTCGACGCCAAGATTCCGCTCACGGATTTCTACCATATTCTGGATATGGAGGATTCCGAAATCGCCGAGGAGGGCGACTCCGAGACCCTCGCCGGGCTCATCCTCGAGATCAAGGGCGATTTCCCGGTCCCCAAAGAGGTTATTGAGAAAGATAACCTCCGCTTCACGATCATCAAGATGGAGAAACACCGTATCGTTCGCGTCAAGGTCGAGGTGCTTACTCCCCGGAGCGGAGACGAAGCCGACAGCAAAGACAAAAACAAAGATCAATAAAGGGTCAATAATGGAAACAGAATTCATCTACTGGCGCCACCGGACCGTTCCGGGCATCAAGGTCGAGGAAGTTTGCGGCGCCGAAGACAAGAACGGGCGCCTCTGGCTCGAGATGGCCTATCAGGTCTATGGAGAGAACGGCCGCGACGGCTTCCGCGAATTAGGACACTTCCACAACGGCGCTCCGTTTATCCAGGGAGAGCTCAGCAGGATTTCCATAACCCACACCGGGAAGTTTCTCGCCGTTGCCACCCTGCCGCCGACTCCCGAAGTTAATCTCGCTGAGTTCTCGGAGCGCGCCGCCATCGGTATCGACGCCGAGTCGCGAACCAGGGAGCAGGTGTTGAAAGTAAGAGAAAAATTCCTTTCCGAGGAGGAGCTCGCCATGATCGACGCGAAAGACGTGGAAAGCAACGTAATCGCCTGGACCGCTAAGGAAGCGCTTTACAAAAGCGCAATGACCGAAGGGCTCGATTTCCGCAACGACCTGACGATCCTCCGTCTTCCCGTTCCGGGTCCGGCGGTTCCGCAGCGCGAAAATCCCGAAGCGGGCCTCGACAGCATAGGCAAAGCGGCGATCCGGCTTAAAGACGGCGATGTGACAAAGGAATTCGAGATGCTCCTATATTCCTATGTATCCGAGGGCAATATCGTGACCCTGGCATACAGTCCGAAGTGCGCCAAATTCGGTAAGGAGCAATAAGGGATTCTTTCAATTAAAAAAATACAAAACTGTAAATATTTATAAAAAATTAAACGCCGGAAGCGCACTGATGTCGCTTCCGGCGTTTAGGCTTCAAGCCTTAGCTAAATTGTAAGATAGTGAACGGCGTCACAGCCCGGATGCAGACTACATCGCAAGGATGCTGCGCAACTGCAGGAACACTATGAACGCACCCATTGCGTAGACCAGAGCCAACCCGGCCTTACGATAAAAACGGCAATTTGAAAATTCTTCTGTTTTCATGATCTTTTAAGTTTTTATTCATAATTATTTGAAAGATGCTTCGAGCGGATTTCAACCGCCGGACAGGAAGCCCGGAGCCTGTTCCCTTTCCACGCCGCTAAGTTAGCCGGAACGGGTGCAATTTTCTTTCAGCGAAATGCAAATAAAGGTTAAATGGACGATTGAGTCGAAAGGTCAGTGCAATATATGGAATACTCGTGTGCAATATATGGTATAAGTATTAATTATTTATTAAAATCACGAATAAAAAACTCCAAATCGGAAAAAATATAATTTAAAATTCATTATATTTGTATCGTTAAAACTCAAAAGACCCCGAGAATCCACCAGGAAATAATGCGACAGGTCTTGATTAATATTAAAAAAACACTCAAAAAAGTCATTTCTATATCAATCTGTGAAGCCATGGAAATAGGAAATGTTTTAAGGAACAGAAGACAGACACTACGAACAACCCAGCAGTCGCTTGCCGATATGTCGGGAGTGAGCGTAAGAATGATAAAAGCTATCGAAGGAGGCTATGCCAATCCCTCAATAGCTACCCTTGAAAAAATATTGAATGTTCTGGGGATGAGGCTGACGATTGTCGACAAGCAGCAGAACGATTCAGACAAAACTGTCTCCATTTAGATCCGATTCCACGCCGGATTATTCATTCTTTATACATTCGCCGCTTTCAGATTCCTTAATCTTGATTTAGCAATTCCGCGACACGTGCAGGATCCATGCCGGGAATTTCTTTTCGGAATCAATCACATACATAAACTATACGGTCGAGGGCGACATACCAGATATATCCCTTCGCCGACTTGAAGCGTCCGGTAGACTTCAGACGTTCCACATATCCGCGCACCTGCCTGCTGTATTCACGCTCCTTTTCCACCTGGCCGAACTTATAGTCGACCACAATGGCGTTCCCCTCCCGGTCACACATAATCCTGTCGGCCCTTGCGATATTTTCTTTCTTCGACCTGGAGCCATCCTTGGAAACGCTCTTTTTCCAGGCCCCTCCCCCAAGAAGATGCCGCTCGTTAAGCACGCGGTATGTCCCGTCGAACCAGCTGCGGAATTCAGCGGGCAGTCTCTCCAGATGAAGAGCCACAAACTCACCCATCTCCTTTGCCTTCTCTTCAGTTATTAATCCTTTAGATACAAGTTTCGATGCGCCGGAAGCCACATCGCCGGCTGTCACGACATTCTCCATAATGAAATGGAACATATTTCCCTCCGAGCGGGGATCGGTATCCTTCGCGGCGCCCTCATCATAATTGTCTGCATCGACAACGGCCGGAAGATTCGCCTCGCGATATTTCAGAGACTCGGGAACGCGACGCGAGCCGTATGAATCGACAGTAACGGTATTCACCGGCACCTCTTTCTTTTCAGTATCTTTCGGAGCCTCGGCATATTTTTCTCCATACACAAGACTTCCTGTCTCCATCACTGATTCCAGGTCGGCAAGCCGACCGGCAAAGCAGGTATTTCCCTCCGGAGGCTCTCCGCCCCCGTCGATATTGTTTTCAAAGAAATCCTCCATGAGTGAGGGCAGTGAATTAGAATTTTTCCGGGAAGAGGCCGAGGCGAAGACATAGAGTTCGTTCTTGGCTCTCGTGAACCCGACATAAAGCTTGTTGAGCTCGTCCATGTGACGCATGTCGATATATCGGTCAAGCTCCCGTTCATGGGATGTTCCCCTTAAAGAGGTTGTGGTGTCGACAGGTATATAGGGAGGCATTGTATATGCGGCGGAACTCACGAGCCGGGGTTCAACCCATCTCCACTCCGGATGCGTTATACTCGAAGAAAAGAAAGAGACATTGACAAACGGCATCACCACGCACTTGAACTCAAGACCTTTCGACTTGTGGACTGTCATCACCCTGACAGCATCGGTGTCTTCAGGGGAAGTTATCGAGACAGACGCTCCCTTACGTTTCCACCACTCGAGGAAAGAGGATATGTCGGTGGGATAAGCATTGCAATACTCAAGCACGATATCCTGGAAGGCGGCAAGATAGGCGGCATCCTCGCGGCGCAAATACTCGGGTATGAACGTGACGATTATCGCCTCCACAAGAGCAGGCAAGGACACTGACTGCATTTCGGCAAGCATCTGCTCTATGGCGTTATAGTCGGAACCGTATTTGAGGAATTCATCAAGCATTTCTGCCCTGGGGAGGTCCTTATGGCTGAGCGAAAACAGCCGGAAATTGCATTTCAGGCTGTTCCAGTCGGCAACGCCTTTCTTCTTGGCCTCCTCTCCGGCGCGTATCTTCGGATCCACTCCCCGGTTGATGGTCTCGAGCGTATTGACGACAAGAGTCACCGCCTCCGACGAGGCAACCTTTAGCGATTCCTCGCTGATAAACTCGATCTTGCGCGGATCATCGTGCCCGAGAGTGGCGTTATAGGCAGCAAAAGCCCTGATTATCGCCTCGCCCTGTGCATTGGTGTAGACAAGGAAGGCTATGTCCTTCATGAGATATTTTCTCGATCTCAGTTCGCCGACGATTTCGGGAGCAAGCGCGGAAAGAGAGGGCATCAGGTCGTCACTATTGTATCCTGTCTCCCTCTTTATCAGATTCAACTCCACATATCCGTTTACCCCCTTCTTTTTGGGATATTGTTCCACATTGGAATAAAGCTCATTGAAATCCAGCCTGCCGGGTTCATCCACAGAGAGTCCGGAAGCGAGATACTTAAAGAAGCGGTTGTTGAACTCCACCACATTACGGTCGCTTCGCCAGTTGGTGTTTTCGGCAGGAGTATTTCCCTTTATCGTAGCCGAAGGGAAAGTCTCCGGAACGGTAGTGGTGATCAGAGAGGGGTCGGCGTTACGGAAGCGGTAGATACTCTGCTTGGCATCGCCGATGATAAGGTTCTCGTTGCTTCGCGAGAGGCTTTCGTCGAGGAGCGGCCTGAGATTCTCCCACTGAAGCTCCGAGGTATCCTGAAACTCGTCGATAAGAAAATGATTGAGGCGCGTTCCTATACGCTCGTAGATGAAAGGAGCGTCGTCATCGCCGATTATGCGTCGCAGCATGGCGTTGGTCTCGCCGAGCTCCACGGCGTTGTTCTCCTCAAGATATTCCCGACGTTTCTTCAAAGAGACATCGATAAGCCCGAGATATGGAAAATTCGCGGAATAAAGGCGCCAGTTCTTATATTCTTCTGAATCGAGAATTGTCTTCCAGGCGTTGACAGAAGCTGAAAAATCCTTGTAAATATCGGCCAGGGTCTGGAAATAGGCGAAATCTTTCTTTAACAATTTACTATAAGTTGGCCCTTTGCCGAAAAAATCGTCACCCTTGACCGTCAGTCCCGAAGAGGGGAATCTGTCGGGATTGCATGAAAGAGCATTTTCGGCATGTTTTCTAAGTCCGTTTACCGTCTTATCGTCCTTATAGTCACCGGAATCGATATAGTTTCTTAGAGCCGTGGCCTTCTTGTTAACCGTCGTGAGCGCATTCTTCAGAGGAGTCTCATATTTACGTTTAAGATCATCATAAAGAAAGACAAGATCGGGATTGTTTCGGAAATAAGTCTCCAGATCGGGCCGGATTCGCTTGAAATCCTCGGTCTGCAGTTTATTGACGGCATTCAGTATATCATTATAGAGACTGTTGTTCTCCTTTTTCTGAAAAATATTCCATTTGCCGCCGTTCTCCATCGAACGGTCCATAAGCAGCTTTATCCATTTCCGCACATCCGCCCTCGCATGGCCGCTGTTTATGTCTTCAAGAACGGCGTCGAGCCCGACTTTTGTCAGGAACGAGGAATCGAGCTCGATCTGATAGCTGTCGTTGAGGTCTGATTCGTAGGCAAACGTTCGCAACACTATCTGGAAGAAGGAATCGATGGTAGAGACCTGGAATTCGGAATAATTGTTTAGCAAGACCGAAAGGGCCTTTTTGCAAAGCGACGTCAGTTGCTCCTCCTTCCCCTCGAGATGAAGGTCCCTGACGAAATCATCCATATAGTCAGGCTTATCCTTCGACAGTCCGGGATAAGCGAGGGCAAACAGTTTTTTCACGATGCGCTCCTTCATCTCGTTGGTGGCCTTGTTGGTAAAGGTGACAGCGAGGATATGGGACAGCGAGTCCTCGAGCTCGCTGACAGTGCGCAATCTCCTCTTCTCACCCTCTTCGTTGACTTTGACTGTAAGGAAATACCAGAGAAACTGTTTTGCAAGCGTATATGTCTTTCCCGAGCCGGCAGAGGCCCTCTGGATCTGGAGGAACTTATCCATGTCAAAAAAGTTTAAGCAAGTGACAGGGCTTATTCAGCCCGCTTATTTCACCTTATATCCTTCCTGCCTCAAGGCCCGGGCGAGACGGTCGCGGCAATCTCCCTGGATGAGGATCTCGCCGCCGCGTGCCGATCCGCCCGTGGCGAGTCGCTGCTTGAGCCGGGAAGCGAGAGCGGCGAGCTCCTCGTCGGAGCAGGTGAAACCCTCGGCGATGGTGGCGCTTTTCCCCTTGCGGCCTTTCTTTTCAAACACTATATGTATGACATCCCCGGCCGTTTTCTCAGCCGGGGATTCGTCATGTATATCTTCATTCGCGCTCGAGGCATCGGGCTCGGGCAGATCGCCGGAGTCACGAAGCGAAGCGAGAGCGTCTTTCCAGTCACCCATATCAGTAAGAAGCGAGTTTCTTTTCGAGATCCCTGAGGTTTTCGCCACGGTCCACGAGCGAACCCGCAGCATTATAGATGTAGAACGCAGGCAGACTCGTAACGTTATATTTCACCAGGGCGTCGGAGGTCTGTCCCGACTGGTCGAAGACAGTGGTCCAGGGGAGGTTGCGGGCGGCGTCTCTCCAGACATACTGATCGGCGTCGAGCGAGATGTGATAGAAATTCACGCGCCCCCCGAGACGGCTGTAAAGCTCGGAGAGAGCAACGTTAAAGGCCGGCGACTCCGGCTGGTTCATCATGCCGAAGACAACCACCGTGGGTTTTCCCTGCTTCGCGACATCGGAAAGCTTCACCATTTTACCGTTCTCGTCGGGGAGCTCGACATCTATAAGGGTCAGCTCGTTGGCCTCGAGCACCACCTTCTTGCCCTCGGCGTTGTTCTTGCGCTGCATAGCGTCGAGAGAAACCTGGCGGAGCATCTGGGTATGGGGGTCGGAGGGCTTGAACTCCTGGAAAGAAGTAGCCACGGCGGCATAATATTTCGCATCCTCCTTTGAGGCCGGGTCATAGAGAGGCTTGTTGCCTACGATCTTTGTCAGGACATAGTAGCTGATGATCGAACCTTTGGCGTCCTTCAGATATTTGTTGTAGACGTTGCGTTTGAAGGCCGTGGCCTTGACTGAATCATTGATATCGAGCGTCATGAGCTCTTTCTCGAACTCTGCGAGACGTTCGGCCTGGGGCGTGCCGGTAACAGAGAAATCACGCCCGAACCCGGCGACAGACGACCTTACGGTCAGCTTCTCGATCGAATCGACGGGGAAATATATGAAACGGTCGTCAAGCGAAAGACGATAGATTTCGGGCGATGCCGGAGCATCGGCCTCAAGGGAGAATTCTCCCGAAGAGGAAACCTTCACGGAATCAAGGGGAATCCAGCGCCCGTGGAAGTCGGATTTTTCAAGAAGCATGCTTTTGCCTTCGCCCCCCTCGATTTCACCGTTCACCTTGAACTTCGAATCAGAACAGGAGGATACGAGCGCGGCTCCGACAAGCATGAAGAGAGAGAGATTGAATACTTTAACAAAATTTTTATTAAAAAAAGCTTTCATATTGTCATTTTTTATATTTCAGAATGCAAATATACGAAGAATCCGTTACTTTTCTTGAATATAATTGCTAACTTTGTGGAAAATTTATTTACGCTGACAAAAACGCGAAGAAAAACAATAAAGATTTTATGTTAAAACCAGTAAAGAAAACCATCGCGCTTCCCGACGGGCGAGAAATAACTATTGAGACCGGGAAGCTTGCCAAGCAGGCTGACGGCGCGGTGGAGGTGCGCATGGGCAACACGATGCTCCTGGCCACGGTATGCTCGGCGCAGGAAGCCGGAGAGGGCGTTGATTTCATGCCCCTGACAGTAGAATACAAAGAGAAATACGCCTCCATCGGTCGTTATCCCGGAGGATTTCTCAAGAGAGAGGGACGCGCAAGCGATTATGAGATCCTTACATCACGACTTGTCGACAGGGTGCTTCGTCCGCTCTTCCCCGACAACTATCACGCAGAAACATTTGTAAACGTAATCCTTTTCTCAGCCGACGAGAACGATGCTCCGGACGCTCTGGCAGGACTTGCCGCCTCGGCAGCGCTCATGGTCAGCGACGTGCCGTTCAACGGCCCGATCTCCGAGGTGAGAGTTGCCCGCGTGAACGGAGAATGGGTTATCGACCCGACATTCAGCCAGATCGAGGACGCCGATATCGAGCTTATGGTCGGCGCCACCTACGACAACATCATGATGGTCGAGGGCGAGATGAACGAGGTTTCGGAGGCTGAGCTTCTCGAGGCTCTCAAGGTAGCCCACGCCGAGATCAAGAAGCAGTGTCTGGCTCAGATGGAGCTCATGAAGGAAGCCGGCAAAGAGACAAAACGCGAATATTGCCACGAGATCAACGACGACGAGCTTCGCGCCGACGTTCACGCCAAATGCTACGACAAGGCATACGCCATCGCAAAGGCGGGATGCGCCGACAAGCAGTGGCGCAACGAGAGTTTCTCCGCCATCTGCGACGAATATATAGAGTCGCTTCCCGAGATGACCGAGGAGCAGCTTGAGAAATACAGCGCCGACCAGCGCGTAGCCATGGTGAAGCGCTACTACCATGATGTCGAGAAAGAGGCCATGCGACGCTGCGTGCTCGACGAAGGCATCCGCCTCGACGGCCGCAAGACCACCGAGATCCGTCCGATCTGGTGTGAGGTTGACTATCTTCCCGGTCCTCACGGAGCCGCAGTCTTCACACGAGGCGAGACACAGGCTCTTGTAACGGCCACACTCGGCACCACACTCGACGAGAAGATCGTCGACGACGTGCTCAACCAGAGCAAGGAGCGCTTCCTTCTTCACTACAACTTCCCTCCCTTCTCCACCGGCGAAGCCCGTCCTCAGCGTGGCGTCGGCCGCCGCGAGATCGGTCACGGAAACCTCGCTCACCGCGCCCTGAAGAGAATGTTCCCCGATGATTTCCCCTATACCTGCCGTATCGTTTCCGATATTCTGGAATCAAACGGATCGTCTTCTATGGCCACAGTCTGCGGAGGCACGCTCGCCCTGCTCGACGCCGGCGTCAAGATGAAACGTCCGGTGGCCGGTGTGGCAATGGGTCTCATCTCCGACGAAGGCAATGTCAAATACGCCATCCTTTCCGATATTCTCGGCGACGAGGATCACCTCGGTGACATGGACTTCAAGGTTACGGGAACCGTAAACGGCATCACGGCCACACAGATGGATATAAAATGCGACGGTCTCAGCTACGAGGTGCTCGAGAAAGCCCTCGACCAGGCAAAACAGGGACGTCTTCATATCCTCAACATCATCCACGACACAATCCCCGAGCCGCGCGAGGACTACAAGCCTCACGTTCCGCGCCTGATAACTCTTGAGATACCCAAGGAGATGATCGGCGCCGTTATCGGCCCGCAGGGCAAGGTGATCCAGGGCATTCAGGAGGAGACAGGCACAGTCATTTCCATCGACGAAGACGAGAAGCTCGGAATAGGCCGCGTGGAGATAGCATCGAAAGACAAGGAGAGCATCGACGCCGCCCTGGCCAAGATCAAGGCTATCGTGGCTCAGCCCGAAGAGGGTGAAGTTTACGACGGAACCGTCCGTTCGATCCTCGACTTCGGCGCATTCGTTGAATTCATGCCCGGCCGCGACGGACTTCTCCACATCAGCGAGATATCCTGGGAGCGCCTCGACAATATGGAGGCAAGCGGTCTGAAAGAGGGCGATAAAGTGAAAGTCAAGCTTATCGAAATCGACAAGAAGACCGGCAAATACCGTCTTTCAATGCGCGTGCTCACTCCCAAGCCCGAGGGCTACGTTGAGCGTGAGAGCCGTCCGCGTCGCGAAGGCGGAGACCGTCCTCGCCGCGACAACGACCATGGTCCCCGCAGAGAGGGCAACTTCCGCAACGACCGTCCCCGCCGCGACAACGACCGCGGTCCGCGCACGTTCACTCCCCGCAACAAACGCGAGGATTGATCCGATGATTAAGAAAAGAAATCTGCAATTCAGACAATATAAAATGACGCCGGAGAGCTATATCGAAATGCTCTCCGGCGTCTTTAGCAAACGACAGGAACCAAACCTGTCTTGTGAACGTCATTTAAAATATTCGTCGACAACTGAATCTACGGCCTCGATATCCGGCTTCCAGAAACCCGGACTATCAGGATCCATCTTCACCAGATCCATCACGTCGTAATAATCCAACCCGTCGATGCCCTCGCTGTCGACAATGGTGGCCTTTCCTGTCTCGGGATCTATCTGCAGCTGGGCGTTGTCATCGTATGTCTCTTCATCGGCAATATACCCTTCCACGGCAGCCAGAAGACCCTTTTTGAACTCACTTTTCGCAATCTGCATATTACAATGAATTTAATCGCGGTCGCCGCCTCCGAAGATTCTGAGAAGGAAGAGGAAGAGGTTGATGAAATCGAGATAGAGGTTCATCGCTCCCATTGTGGCGAGCTTGTCAGCAAGGGCCGGATCAAGATTGGCGCGAGACATGGCCTTTACCTGCTGTGTGTCCCATGCGGTAAGACCCGTGAAGATCAGGACGCCTACGATCGAGATGATCCATTCCATAGTGCTGTTGGCCCAGAATATATTCACCACCATGGCGATTATAAGCCCGAACAGAGCCATCATCAGGAACGAACCCATTTTAGAAAGATCGCTCTTCGTGAAATATCCATAGACAGACATCGCCCCGAAGGTTCCGGCTGTGATGAAGAATGTATAGACAATGGTTCCCAGCCTATACGCGATGAAGATCGGAGCCATCCAGCATCCCATCAGGGCCGAGAAGAGCACGAACAGGCCGAGCACAGCTCCCGACGACATCTTCATCATGCGTGCCGGAATAATCCATGCCATCGCAAGCATTGCAATGAACATTCCCCAGAAGACGATCTGGTTTCCGAAGAAGAACTGCAGCGCCGCCTGACTGCTTGCAACACCCAGAGCGCAGAACGCCGATACTAAAAGCCCGATGAACATACGCACATAGACACGCTTCATCACGGCATTGGTCTGACGGACCACCTCCTGCCCACCGTAAAACGGAGGAGGAGTCATTCTTGAATCATTATATTCCATAATTATATAACATTTCTTGAACTATATAACATTTCTTGACAGAAAAATATCATAAACCATGCCAAAAACACGCAATCGGCCCATCACATGCGCTCCGGCATCTCGATGCCGAGCAGCGACATGGCGCTCTTGAGCGTGCGGGCCACGACGTTCGATATCTGAAGGCGCAGCATTCGCCTCTGCGTATCCTCCTCTTTCAGAATAGAGTAGTCGTGATAGAACTGGTTGTATTCCTTAGCCAGGTCGTAGGCATAATTGGCGATGACCGCCGGAGAATAGTTTCTTCCGGCCTCGGCTACTACAGAGGGAAAGTCGGCGACTTTCTGAATCAGTGTCGACTCCTTCTCGTTGGGAGCGGCCTCGATCACAGCATCCTCCCTGAAGTCGCCGGCCTTGCGGATCACCGAGCGGATGCGGGCGTAAGTATACTGGATGAAGGGGCCGGTATTGCCGTTGAAATCGATCGACTCCTTGGGATTGAAAAGCATATTCTTCCGCGGATCGACCTTGAGCAGGAAATATTTCAGGGCGCCCAGACCGACCATTCTGGCGATCTCGGCAGCTTCCTTCTTATCCATTTCGGCGAATCTGTCGGCGCTCATCTCGGCTGCCGATGCCACCATCGTGTCCATCAGGTCATCGGCATCTACAACCGTACCCTCGCGGCTCTTCATCTTGCCCTCGGGCAGTTCCACCATTCCGTATGAGAAATGAGTCAGATCCTTGCCCCACTTGAAGCCGAGACGGTCGAGTAGCAGGGAAAGCACCTGGAAATGATAGTTCTGCTCGTTGCCCACCACATAGATCATCTTGTCGATGGGGAAGTCCTGATAACGGAGCTTGGCGGTGCCGATATCCTGAGTCATGTAGACCGAAGTGCCGTCGGCGCGCAGCAACAGCTTATGGTCGAGGCCGGCGTCGGTGAGGTCGGCCCATACGGAGCCGTCCTCCTTGCGATACATGATTCCCTTCTCGATTCCGCCCAGCACGAGGTCCTTGCCCTCGAGATACGTGTCGGATTCGTAATATATCTTGTCGAAGTCAACGCCCATACGGCGATAAGTCTCGTCGAAGCCGGCGTAAACCCATGAATTCATCATTTTCCAGAGGTCTCTAACCTCCTCGTCGCCGCTCTCCCACTTGCGGAGCATCTCTCGGGCCTCGGCCATAAGCGCCGACTTCTTCTCTGCCTCCTCCTGGCTGATGTTCTCGGCGCCCATAATGGCTTTGACCTCATCTTTATAATGCTTGTCGAAAGCGACATAGAAATCGCCGATAAGATGGTCGCCCTTTTTGCCGGTGCTTTCCGGAGTGGCGCCGTCGCCCCATTTCTTCCAGGCGAGCATCGACTTGCATATATGGATTCCGCGGTCGTTTACGATATTTGTCTTCACAACCTTATGGCCGTTGGCCTTGAGGATCTGTGAAAGAGAATAACCGAGCAGATTGTTGCGGACATGACCGAGATGAAGAGGCTTATTGGTATTGGGAGATGAATATTCAACCATCACCAGATCCGATTGCTCGTCGCTGTCCCTGAAGCCGAACTTCGGGTCGGCTGCGATGTCATGAAGGAGGCCGAGCCAGTATTTAGGACTGACCGTGAGGTTAAGGAATCCCTTCACCACATTGAATTTCTCAATGGCCTTCACATTGGCAACAAGCCACTCGCCAATTTCGGTGGCGGTTGCTTCGGGGCTTTTACGCGAAATCCTGAGAATCGGGAAAACAACCACCGTGAGGTCTCCCTCGAAATCCTTTCTTGTTGCCGAGGGGACGAGAGCCGAAGAGGGCACGTCGGCGCCATAGAGGTCCTTGACCGCCTTGACGGCACCTTCCGAAATAATATCTTCTATTGTCATTTATTTTAAGCTTATCACATTATATTGACCACAAAAATACAAAATTCCAAGTGTAAAAACAAACAGAGCCCGTTCCCTTTGTGGAACAGGCTCCGCTTTAATCTTTAATAACGCTAATTTATTTAGCGAGATCCGACGCCGGTTTGAACTTAACAACCTTGCGTGCCGGAATCTGGATTTTCTCTTTTGTCTGAGGATTGATACCGGTTCTGGCCTCTTTCTCTACAACGGAGAATGTTCCGAAACCGATAAGCTGAACCTTATCTTCGTTGGCAAGCGCCTGCTCGATCGACTCAAGACATGCATCAAGGGCAGCTTTTGCAGCCACCTTATTCAACTGAGCTTTGGCTGCAATTTCATTAACTAAATCTGTTTTGTTCATATTAATAATATATAATGGATAAAAATTCTCTTTACCTCAAGAATCATTTTCTTTTATATCTCTCCGAAAGCGCACACAACGGGGAGACATCTTTAGAGGTCAAAGCTTACAACGGCAAAGATAGGTATTTATAATTATTATTCAAACAATTATGTAAAAAATTTTTAATTATTGGCGGATTTTTCAAATTTCAAGCCTAAAAATTCATTAAAAATTATCACTTTCAACCACACATTCCCATTTATTACGCGCTTTTTTCGTATTTTTGCAGAGAAGTGTCTTTACTTCCGAAATATCAAACACGAAATTGCTAAGTAGCTAAGGAAATTTAATGAACAGATAAAGCGAAGTTATTTTTGAGTCGATTTTGGTGCGGAGTGAAGAAGAATATTAAAATATTCGACTGAACGACAAACCAAAAGCGGCCAAAAAGAGCGAGCTTTAGCGTTCAAGATTTCATTAGTTACTTATATCGATTAATTTCTCTTAGCTACTTATATGTTTAATAACTCTGGTTCAAGATTCGGTTCGATTCCTCCGGCAACTAAAAATCTTATCATCATCAACGCGCTCATCTGGGTGGTGATGATGATATTCCCCTCTTTTTCCAACGCGACGGTGATGCCGAGACTCGGACTCCACTTCATATCGTCGGAACTGTTCAATCCGGTGCAGATTATAACCTATATGTTCATCCACTCCACCGACAGCATATTCCATCTTTTCTTCAATATGTTCTCGCTCTGGATGTTCGGCAGGATTCTTGAGCAGGTGTGGGGAACAAAGCGTTTTCTCCTGTTTTATTTCGTCTGCGGCGTAGGAGCCGCCCTTGTGCAGGAAGCCCTGTGGGCCCTCACCTGGGAACACGACTTCATCTCGGCCCTGGCGAAACAGAACCTTGTCACCTACGACCACATGAAAGAAATAGTCGACCGGGCCTATGCAGCCGGCGACGGGCAGCTTCTCCGGAGCATAGCGTATTTCAAAAACTCGATTGTGACCATCGGTGCATCGGGAGCGATTTTCGGCCTCCTTCTCGGGTTCGCGTTCGTTTTCCCGAACATGCCCCTCTACCTCTTCTTCATCCCGATTCCGATCAAGGCGAAATACATGGTTCTGGGATATGCGGTTCTGGAATTCTTCTTCGGTGTGAGCCGTTCGATGGATACCGTGGCGCACTTCGCCCATCTGGGCGGGATGCTCTTCGGACTGATACTTCTGTTATACTGGAAAAAGAAAGGATTGTTGCGTGGCGGCGGCTTTTATTGAGAGATTCCGTGATTTCTGCGGCCGGTCGAAGGCATTGACGGCTATCGCGGGAATCAATATAGCATTGGGCATCTCGCTCTGGATAATATCTCTTTTCACGGGAGAGCAGGGAGCGGGAGCCGCGACGCTACACCGGACTTTCGCCCTGTCGGGTGATTTCCATACGTTCCTGACGCATCCCTGGACATTGTTCACCTATATGGTGACTCAGTTCTCGCTGCTCCATCTCCTTTTCAACGTCATCTGGCTTTTCTGGTTCGGCAGGCTCTCTCTTTACGCCCTTGGCGAGCGGCAGCTTCTCTCCCTCTACCTCGGAGGAGGCGTGACCGGCGGAATCGTATATCTGATCAGCGGGCTGGCGGGAGCCGTAGCCCCGGGCGCAAGTCTATGCGGCGCTTCGGCCTCGGTGCTTTCGCTGATGGCGGCGGTGGCGCTCACCATCCCCGACCACCGCATGAATCTGCTCCTGTTCGGAGAAGTGAAGATGAAATGGCTGTGCCTCGTGTGCATAATCCTTTCATTTGTCGGACTGGGCGGCGCTTCAGGAACATACGGCGGCCAGCTCGCGCATATCGGCGGGGTGGGATTCGGAGCCGCTTTCGGCATCTTACGGAAATACCGTTCGCAGATCTCCGAAACCATCGAAGAATGGAATGGAAAGAGAAAAATGTCGCAGAAAAGATCTTCACGAGAGAGAAATGCCGCGGAAGTGATCCGGCAGGCGAAAGGAAGCCTATGCGACCACAACCGTCTGGACCAGCTGCTCGACAAGATACGCGTTTCCGGCTATTCCTCCCTGTCGGCAATGGAGAAGAGGGAACTCGACGCCATTTCCCGACGTTTAAGAGAAAACGACAAAACAAACGAATAAGAACTGATTGAGAGATGTTTCTTCCTGTAGTAAAACCAATTTTCAGGATCGTGGCGAGGATCTTTTCATTCCTTGTCTTCGCCATCACCGTTCTTGCAGCATACGGAGGCAGGATCAACCCCGAGTATCTTGCCTTCCCCTCCATCCTCGTCCTTGCCCTTCCATATCTGGCCATAGCCTCGATGGTGATAACGGCGGCATGGCTATGCGCCGGAAGATACATAACCGCGGCAATCGGAGTCCTCGCCATCGTCGCCGCATGGGGTCCGATCTCCAACGCGGTGCCCCTGCATTTCTCAAGTAAGCCGGACAACGAAGCAAGGACAATCAAGCTATTGACATACAACATCCTCCATGGCATCGACCAGGAACAGCCCGAAGGACAGACCGGGAACCGTGCTTTCGAATTCGTGATGAATTCCGGAGCCGACATCGTCTCCCTCCAGGAACTCTATCGTTTTTCCGACTCCGAGATTCCGAACTTCACGCAGGAGCTGCGCGACTCTCTCTTCCGCATATATCCTTATCAGGCCGGCAGCAACACCTCCGACCTCAAGGTTCTTTCCAGATTCCCTGTCAGGCTTGTGAAGGAATACACCCCTTCCGGCAACGGCACCGGACATTTCTCCCTTTATGAGGTAGACACCCCTTCCGGCAAACTGAACTGGATAAACATGCATCTTAATTCCTACAACCTTACCGACAAGGAAAGAGGGATCATGAAGGAGATAGCTTCTGTTAAATCAGCGAAGGAGGGGGTCGCCGAAATGAAAGGACCGATACGCAGAAAGCTCTCCGACTCGTTCAGGGACAGAGCCGTCGAGGCCAGGGAACTTGCTCTGGTGGTAGAACAACTCGAAGGTCCCGTCATCGTGAGCGGTGATTTCAACGACGTGCCCGAATCATACGCATACAGGACAGTCCGCTCCGCCGGTCTTGACGACGCCTGCGCCGAAACCACCTTCGGGCCCATGATCACCTACAACCGACACGCCTTCTGGTTCCATCTCGACCAGATCTTCTATAAGGGTAACATCAGACCGCTGCGGGTGAAGAAACATTCGATCAGAAGCAGCGACCACTACCCTCTCACCGCCGAGTTTGAGTTTATCAATAAAGACAACAGATAACGACCGAGACAACAAATAACACCCAAATACAGATACATGAAAAAAATCCTTTCATGGGCACTGGGATTAATCCTCCTTGCCCCAACATCAATCGCAATGGCTCAAGACACGCAAAATCCGTTTCTGAAGCCCTACGACACCAAATACGGAATCCCTCCGTTCGATAAGATCAAGGTGTCCGACTTCATCCCGGCGATCAAGGCCGGTATCGCAGAGCAGGACCAGAACCTGTTCAACATCATCAGAAACCGTGCCGTTCCGGATTTCGACAACACGATTCTCCCTCTCGAGAACGTAAGTCCTATTCTCGACAAGGTTTCGGCAGTGTTCAACCATTATCAGGAAGCGCTCTCCACTCCTGAATTCGCCGCCATGGCAGAAGAGGCCATTCCCCTTCTGAACGAGGCAGCCAACAAGATCAACCTCGACCAGAACCTCTTCCAGAGAATTCAGAGCGTATATCAGAACCGCGACAAAATGGGCCTGACCCCCGTTCAGAAGCGTCTGGTGGAGAAATACTACCGTGAGTTCGAGCAGAAGGGAGCCGCGCTTCCCGAAGACAAAAAGGCCGAGCTTATCAAGGTTAACGACGAGATCTCGAAACTCTTCATCCAGTTCAACAAGAACCTTCTCGCCGCCACCAACGAGTTTACAGTGGTAGTCTATGACAAAGCCGATCTCGCCGGGCTTCCCGAGTCTTCGGTAGCGACAGCGGCAGCAGAGGCCAAGAAACGCGGTCTCGACGGTCTGTGGGTATTCACACCTCACAACCCGAGCCGTCTGCCCGTTCTCCAGTATGCCGATAACCGCGGGCTCCGCGAGGCGATGTATAAAGGTTACACAACTCTCGCCTCTTTCGGCAAGAACAGCAACCTCGACATCATCTCCCGGATAGTCACGCTCCGCAATGAAAAGGCCAGGATCATGGGCTTCAACAATTTCGCCGAAATGATGACTTCGCGCGTAATGGCCAAGACCCCGCAGGCCGCGACCGACCTGCTTCTCTCCGTTTTCGAACCTGCCGTGAAGCGTTCGAAGGAAGAAGTCAAGGACATGCAGGCATACGTCGATGCCCATGGCGGAGGATTCAAGATCGCTCCCTGGGACTATTACTACTATGCCGGAAAGGTCAAGAATGAGAAATTCAACCTCAATGAAGCAGACGTACGCCCCTATTTCTCGCTTGAGAACGTGATGAAGGGAATGTTCGACTGCGCCGAGAAGCTCTACGGGATCAAGATGGTTCCGATGCCCGACGCGCCCAAATATATGGACGAGGTTCAGGTTTTTGACGTTGTAGACTCCAAGACCGGCGAACACGTGGCAGTATGGATGTGCGACTACTTCCCCCGCGACACCAAGCGTCAGGGCGCATGGATGGAGGAGCTTCAGGGCTCGGGCTATTTCGGCAAGGATGACATCCGCCGTCCCATCGTATATAACGTCGGCAACTTCACCCGTCCCACCGACGGCGCTCCCGCGCTTCTCACAATCGACGAGGTAGAGACCACTTTCCATGAATTCGGCCACGCCCTGCAGGGAATGCTTTCGCGCGCTCCCTATAAGTCACTCGCCGGCACCAATGTAGACCGCGACTATGTCGAGATGTGCTCGCAGATAAACGAACACTGGGCTTTCGAGCCGGAAGTGCTGAAATCATACGCCCGCCATTACAAGACAGGCGAGCCCATTCCCGACGAGCTCGTAAAGAAAATCAACGAATCCTCCAAGTTCAACCAGGGCTTCGTAACCACCGAGCTTGCAGGGGCCGCTCTTCTCGACCTCAAATACGGACAGACTCCCGAAGTCAAGGATGTCATGGCTTTCGAGAAGAAAGTTGCCGATGAAATAGGAATGCCTGCCGAGATCACATATCGTTACCGTTCTCCTTATTTCAAACACATCTTCGGAGACGACGGCTACGCCTCGGGATATTACACATATCTCTGGGCTCAGGTTCTCGAGGCCGACGCATGGGAGCTTTTCAAGCAGAAAGGCATTTTTGACAAGAAGACCGCCGCTTCGTTCAAGAAAAACATCATGGAGGCAGGCGATACGGAAGATCCGATGGTTCTTTTCAAAAAATTCCGCGGTCACAATCCTGATTCGAAAGCGCTCCTGCGTCTGCGCGGCTTCGAATAATCTAAAAAATTTAAAAAGTTTCTTAGTCTTCGCATCATCAGATCGATGACAGCGGTGTGACAGCGAAAACGCTGACGTCAAATAATTGTTAACGCCGGAATCTGATTCTCAGATTCCGGCGTTATATATAAGTAGTTGATAAAAATTAATCGATAAATGAGTAGTTGATATCTTGAACTATAAAACTTGATCTTTTTGGTCGCTTTGGTCTTGTCATTCAGTCGAATATATGTATATTCTCCTTCATTCCGCAACCAAATCGCCTCAAAAATATCTTCGTTTTATATGTTCATTAATTTCCATCAACTACTTATCACAAAACCGTATATATACGACAAAACCGCGGCTCTTGCATACCGCGGTTTGCGAGAAAAGGCCCCGACTCACGTCGAAACCTTTTCTTTCTTCGATTAAGGTCAAAATAATAATCAATTACCCTGTTGCTTGCATGCTTTTATATAGAATATATAATTGCCATATTCTATTCCGGAAGAATCCAACTGTCGGAAATGCCATCAAATCCACATGTTAAGTCAGATTCGCCACCGGTATGTGACGGATTAAAACGTTTCAAATCCGTTACACCTTGCAAAAGTAGTAAAGATGCATTTATCTGCAAAATTTTATTAATTGTTTTAAAACATGTTTTGAAATCATAAATTTTTAATAACTTCGCAGACTATATGTCGTCCAACAAATGTCTAATGATAATTAATCCCAGATCGGGCACAGCTTCGAAACGGGGTCTGGAATGGTGGGCCACCCGCAGGCTCGCCAAGTCAGGCATTGACCTTGAGACTGTTGTGACGCAGGCGCCCGGCGACGCCCATCGTCTGGCAAGGCATGCCGCCGATGCAGGATACCTCGGCGTCATCGCCGCCGGAGGCGACGGCACGGTGAATGAAATCGCCTCTGCCATCCGGGGAACAAAAACAGCTCTCGGCATCGTGCCCTGCGGATCCGGAAACGGGCTGGCGCGTCATCTCGAGCTGACCTCCGATCTCAACGAAGCTCTCGACGTGATCGGAAGCCGCCATATAGAGGCGTGCGACTGCGGCGAGGCCAACGGTGTCTCCTTTTTCTGCACTTTCGGCTTAGGCTTCGACGCCGCCGTGAGCGAGAAATTCGCAAGCTCCCGTCGTCGCGGACCGTTGAACTATTTAAAGAGCGTCATCCTCGAATATACCAAATTCAAGCCTGAAGAATTCGAAATCGAAACCGACAACGGCTATTCTTTCAAATTCAAGGCCTTCATTGTGGCCGTCTGCAACGCCTCGCAATACGGCAACAACGCCTTCATCGCGCCGAGCGCCTCTATACGCGACGGGCTGCTCGACATAACCGTAGTCCATTCCGGCACTCCTCTCTCCAGAGCGCTTGTGGGAGTCGATCTTTTCACCGGACTTATCGAGCGCAACATCCTTATCCAGACCTTACGCGTGAAATCGGCAAAAATCCGCACCACCTCAAACAAAGCCCACGCCGACGGCGAACCTATAACTATCAACAACGAGATAAAAGTAGACTGCATCCCCGGCGACCTCCTTATCTTCACCAACGAAAAGAAAACACCCTTCAGGCCCATGATAACGCCGCTGAAATATTTCCACCGTGATTTCTGGGCCCGACTGCGCAAATTATTTGAAAAGCACAGTTGAAAATTCGATATTTTTTATTAATTTTGCGTGTTAAACGAAATAACTGCGGGCATCCGCAATAATCATTAAAACAATAATGGCATCTAACAACAAGGAACAGCATCAGGAAAGCGCGATCGAAAAGCTGAATTCTAACATCAGTTCATCCGCTGAAAAAATAGCTCAGAACCGCAAGGTCATTTTCTGGGTGATCGGAGGAATCGCGATCGTTGCCGCTTTCATCCTTAGCTACTTTTTCATATACCGCAATCCTCGCCTGAACAAAGCATTCGAAGCCTACAACCAGGTTGAGATCAACGCAATGGGCAATGATTCAATCGCAGCCGCAGAATATGTCAAGGTAGCCGACAAATATTCAAGCACAGACGCCGGTAACCTCGCAGCCCTCAGTGCCGCCGAGGCTTACTACAACTCAGGCAAATACACCGAGGCAATCAAATATCTCGACAAATTCTCGACCTCCGAGGATGTCCTCGAAGCCAACGCACTTGTTCTCAAGGGCGACTGCTATGTCAACATCAAGAAATATGACGACGCCATCAGCGCTTATAAGAAAGCGATCAGCACAGCCGGCGACAACTCGCAGATAGTGCCCAGAGTTCTTCTGAAATCAGCCAACGTCTACGACGAGCAGAAGAAATACAGCGATGCTCTCGAATGCTACGAGAAGATCAAAAAGGATTATCCCAACTTCCAGCTTGGGAACGGCACTACCGTCGACGCCTACATCGAGCGTGAAAAAGCCCGTCTCGGCAAATAAAGATTCCCTTACTTCAGACCGGAGCATCGGCATCCGGACTCACTAATGTAATCAGGAACCATAAAAATTGAGACGGACAAAAAAACCTTAAACAACCAAGAATCAAATTCCATAAAATAATAAAACACTTGCTTATTTTATGAAAAGGGGCCACGACTTTCGAGTCAGGGTCCTTTTCTTTTTCTCGCCTGCGCGGGATGGGGCCTTTGCCTGCGTCACTAAGTTCCCACGGGTCAAATCGGTTTGCCGATTTGACCCGTGGCTATAATCCGCGACCGCTCCAGCGGTCGATCTTATTCTCTGATCGTTGGGATATTCCCGTAACCAGTATATTTTTACCCGAACCCGTATATTTTTACCCGTAACCAGTATATTTTTAGCGGAGGTGGATTAATGGGAACAACAACGAGGCCCGAGGTTTGACCCTGGCAATGGTCACGGATGGTAGAACGAGGCCCGAGGTTTGACCCTGGCAATGGTCACGGATTTTAGCCACGGGTGGAGAAAGGCGAATGCCTTTCCCCACCCGTGGTAGATTAGTGGTGTGAATTACGACCGCGGTGCGGTCGCGGATACAAATCACAGAATGCAAGTGATATACACATTCCCTCTCTCCTTCCGGCAAGGGGATGTCTAAGCGGCGGGGCAAACCGTCCCCAAGAGCAGACAGCAGCAGACCTTTTTTCAAATAATCTAAGGTGTTTATGCCCGGCCTCCCCGACTGACACCGGGAGGAAAACGGCATCACCCTTAAATGCCACGTGTTAGACCCACAGGCGAGAACCATCATGCAAACAGACATAAAAAAAGATAGGCATCTTTCACAAGAGGCCTACCGAAATGCGAATCAATGTTGTTGTCAATATTAAATTCTACAAACCTAACATAAACGAATTTACCAGTTGAAATTCCTAACACTAACCAATATTATTTCGTTTTATAGAATAAGATAATTTGATTTCAATCTTATGTTAACCTAAATACCTGTTTTATCTATTTCCGATGTTACAAAATTACAACAGTTTCATCCCTACTGCAAGCTTTATAAATGCACATATCAATGAAATATAAATAATCAATAAGATAACTTTCTTATATTCTGAATCTTATCTTCTAAGAATATAAGCACATATATGATTAATGGTATGACTGCCAAGCCATATCATTACATCTATTCTCGCGAATATGAATGGGATTTACTGAAAATTCTTCCTGATCTCAGATATTCTTGATGTCAGACTCGAAGGTATCGCGGTCAATCGCACGGTTTCTCATCCTGTTGCGATAGGTATACACGGTGTTTACCGAATAATTGAGAATTCTGGCTATTTTGGTGCTTTCGGTCACTCCTAATTTAACGAATGCATAGATACGCAGCTCGGGATTCAATTCCCGGTTTTTCGAAGAGAGGGATATCTGCTCTTCCGATCTGAGAAGTCCGTTCACGCGATCTATGAAATCGGGATAGAGATCAAGGATCACCGAGTCTATGGTCTTATAGAAATCATCGCTTCCGGTTTCGGCGATCTTTCCGTTCTTCAGCATTTTCAGAAGCTCGGAAGACTGTCCGGAGGATATCTTGCGGTCCACAAGTTTCACAAGCGAGCCGTACTGCTCAGAATAAGTTGAACACAACCCTATAAAATTACCTATATACGTATCCTTGAGCTTAGATTCCGACAATAGAGCCATATGAGCTTTCCTGCTTTTTCTCACCTCGCGAAGAAGAAAAACCACCAGCACGCCTAAAGCGAGCAAGAGAAGCGAGACGAGCACCACATAAAGGATCAGTTCGTTGCGGGAAGCATTGATCTCCCTCCTGTAGGCCTCATCTATGAGAGGCACCCATCCGGCCATGCTCACCATCCTTACCCGGGCATCACCGCGGTTAGCTTCCTCGAGGGCGAAATTGATATATCTGAAAGCATCGTCAAATTTTCCCTGGTCGTAAAGCCATGCAGCAAGCGCCGGAAGCGCGAATCCTTCTCTGACTCCGCTACGCACATCGCTTTCGGCTGCCTTTGCCAGATAGGCCGCATACTGACGGTTGTCGCCAAATGTACGATAGACCTTGGCAAGCTGAAAAGCCGTCATACCATAAAGATTTTCAGACGGCTGAAGCTTTGAGAGCAATGCCTCAAGACCCTTTCTCGCCTGCTCGTATTTCCCCTTGTTGACAAGACGCTCGTTTATTATAAAAGTATACATCAGGTCATCCTTCGGCAGAAGACTGATAAGGCTGTCGTCGCATTCGGAATATTTGTCGATATAATGCTCGGAATACATTCCCTGCCCCGCCGCATAATTGGCAAGATTGGAATAGATCCGTCTTCCAGCCTGATAATAACTTATTTTTGCGTCCGTGTCCCGGCCGTCGACTTTCAGAGAATCGTATTTCAGCAAAGCATCGCTGAAGAATCCTGCCGAAGCGAGAGCATCGGCCATCGAGAGAGAAGTGAGCAGCATCTCCCTCTCGTCCCCGCTCCTACGGGCAGCCTTATCGGCCAGCGATGAATAGAGCAACGCGGAATCGGTCATGTTGGCACGATAGAGCGCCGAGATGTCGATCAATAACTTTATCCTCTCTTTTTCCGTAGTTTCGCGACTATTCAGAAGCTTTTTCTTTCTTCCCACCTTCGCCTCGAACTCGGAAGCATATTTCTCCGACTGGTTAATTACCCGGTTGAGGTTGACAAACTCATCCGCAGGCATAGATTTGTCTTTGCCCGACGAATAGCACAAAAGCGGGAATAAAAGAATTATTATAATCGGGAAGATAAGTTTCATGGACTGTCAGGAATATTTTTAAGGCATTATTCAGGATGCCGATAATTAACAAAATTACATAAAAATATTATAAGTATCTCCAAAATGAATTAATTTTGCAAAAAAATTTTACAACAACGGGGACTTACACCCCCGGACTATTTCCTTAGATGACAAACATTGATTCAAAATATCTCATACACACTTTTCCCAACGGGCTGAGGGCAGTCACAGCCAGAACATCAGGCATGGTCTGCTATGCCGGAGTCGTGGTCAACGCCGGCAGCCGGGATGAACCGGATACGCAGCAGGGTCTCGCCCACTTTGTGGAACACACGATTTTCAAAGGCACCTCCCGACGCTCGAGCTGGCATATCTCAAACCGTATGGAGACTGTCGGAGGAGAGCTCAACGCGTATACCACCAAGGAGGAGACCGTGATCTACGCCAACGCACCCGCCGGATATTCCGAACGCGCGCTTGAGCTTATCGCAGACCTGGTGAAAAACGCATCTTTCCCGGGCAAAGAGATAGAAAAGGAGCGCGAAGTCATCATCGAAGAGATCCACAGCTATCAGGACAGCCCCTCCGACTCGGTTTTTGACGAATTCGAAGAACTCATATATGCCGGATCAGATCTGGCGCACAATATTCTCGGCACACCCGAGAGCGTGCGCAGACTCACCCCCGCCGATGCCCGGAGTTTCATCGAGAATCATTATACTGCCGGTAATCTCGTGGTCTATTGCTGCGGACCTGAGAACCCTGACCGTCTTATGAAGAAGATTGCCCGATATTTCAGCGACATTCCCGCAGGAAATACAACAAACGGCCGTCCGATTCCGCAGCTCGCCCCGGTCTTTGACGAGAAACGCGACCGTGGCAACCACCAGGCCAACACGATAGCGGGCGTTCGCCTCTTCGGTCGCGACGATCCGCGGCGCCACGCCCTTTTCCTGCTTAACAATTATCTCGGGGGCCCATGCATGAATTCCCGTCTTAACCTCGAGCTTCGCGAACGCCGCGGACTGGTATATACCGTAGAGAGCAGCATTGCCCTCATGAGCAACGCCGGAACAATGATGGTATATTTCGGCACCGACCCCGCCGACGTCAGGAAATGTCTCGCCCTTATCAACCGCGAGATCGAGCGGCTTGCCGCTTCGAAGATTCCCGAAAGGGCATTTTCAAGAATACGCGAGCAATATTGCGGCCAGCTTATAGTCGGATCCGACAATATGGAAAACCGTGCGATGTCTCTGGCCAAAAGCATTTCCTACTATAACGAGATCCATGATCTTGACTACACTGCCGCCATGATGCGCGATGTCACGGCCACCCAGGTGAGGGAAATCGCCGGGCTTATCGCAGAACACGGGCTCAGTTCTCTCTCGATATGCTGAGAGCATGACTTTTTGTGAGATCAATCATTATTCGACAGGCTTTCCCTCCCTCAAGAATCCGTTCCATAAATATCAGACAAAGAAAGAAAATGAAAATAGCAGATGTTGATCTCGGGCCGATGCCCGTTTCCCTCGCTCCGATGGAAGACGTCACGGATCCCTCCTTCCGTCTTATATGCCGCGAGATGGGAGCCGCTTCGGTCTATACCGAGTTTGTCTCGGCCGAGGCTCTCGTCCGCGACATAAAGTCGACCACGCGTAAACTTGCGATAAACGAT
The DNA here is from genome assembly GCA_910583775.1 of uncultured Muribaculaceae bacterium. GTDB lineage: Bacteria > Bacteroidota > Bacteroidia > Bacteroidales > Muribaculaceae > Lepagella. The sequence goes on from CAJTYD010000019.1 coordinate 27,163, forward strand.
GCCGAGCGCCCCGTGGCCATACAGATCTACGGCAGAGACCCCGAGGCCATGGTCGACGCGGCGAAAATCGTGGAGCAGGCCAATCCCGACATACTCGACATCAATTTCGGATGCCCCGTGAAAAAAGTGGCCTCCAAGGGCGCGGGCGCCGGTATGCTCCGTGACATTCCCAAAATGTTGAAAATCACGCGCGACGTGGTAAAAGCCGTATCGCTCCCCGTCACCGTCAAGACGCGGCTGGGCTGGGATTGCGAGAACAAGATCATCACCGAGCTGGGCCTGCAGCTCCAGGACTGCGGAATCAAGGCGCTCACGGTCCACGGCCGCACGCGCTCGCAGATGTATACCGGTGAGGCCGACTGGACCCTTATCGGCGAGCTAAAGGCCGATCCGAGAATGCAGATTCCCGTGATCGGCAACGGCGACATCACCTCCCCGGAAAAGGCTAAGGCAGCTTTCGGGCAATATGGTGTGGACGGCATCATGATAGGCCGCGGAGCTATCGGAGCCCCCTGGATTTTCAAGGAGGTAAGGGAATATATCGAAACCGGGAGCTATAATCCGGTTCCGGACCGTGAGAAATTCGAGATCCTGCGGCGCCAGATCCGCGAGAGCATCGACCGAATCGACGAATACCGCGGCATCCTTCACATCCGGAGGCACCTCGCCGCCACTCCCCTTTTCAAAGGCATCCCGAATTTCCGAGAGACAAGGATAAAGCTCCTTCGCGCCGAAACCGAGCAGGAACTTTTCGATCTTCTCAGTTATATCTCGGAAACATTCTTCGATTCACCATTTTTAACTGATGGAAATCTTCCGGCTTAATAAATTTACCTATTTTTGTAATTCTAAAGTTAAAATACCGAACGATAAAACAAAATTCTACAACATGAAAATTATGAATAGAATAGCATCATTTCTCGCCATAGCGGCCTTTTCGGTCCTCTCGGTCTCGGCCCAGCAGGAATACAAGGTAAATGTCGGTCAGTTCGACAAGATACAGCTTTCCGACAACATTAACGTAGTCTATTCCTGCGTGCCCGATTCTTCCGGTTACGCAGCCTATACCAGCGAGCGGAATATGGCAGACGCCTATATCTTCACCAATAAGAAAGGGACTCTGAAAATCTCCGTATCCGAAGAATATAAGGATAAGGACAACCTCCCTACAGTAAGGGTATATTCCGATTTCATCACCGGCGTAGAGAATTCATCAAAGAGCCTTCTGCATGTCGACCTCGGATTCTCCACACCTACTTTTTCGATCAAGCTCGTGGGTAACGGCAAAATAGTGGTCAACAACGTCAGATCGAACGAGCTGTCGGCCACGATCGCCACCGGCAACGGCACGATCGCTGTTAACGGCAAATGCGACAAGGCTTCATTCAAGATGGTCGGCACCGGCGTTATCCAGGCCGACGGGCTGGAGGCCACTTCCGTGAAATGCACCAACATGGGAACAGGCACGATCGGATGCTGGGCAACCAAGACCCTCGACGTGAGAGGAATCGGATCCACCAAAGTCTACTATAAAGGTAATCCTGAAATAAAGAAAGTGGGCGGCGGCAAAGTATTCCCGCTCACCGAAGCCTCGGCCGAGGGGGAGTCTTCTGAGGAATGAGTCAAGACAACGCCACTCCGTCGCTGAAACTGCGCACGGCACGGACGCTGAAATGGAACACGATCGACCGGTTCGCCACCCAGGTGCTTTATGCCCTGGTCGGACTGGTTCTGGCCAACGTGCTCCCGCAGGCCGATTTCGGCGTTGTCGGCGTGCTCCTGGTCTTTCAGGCATTCGCCATCCTCTTTGTCGACAGCGGATTCGGAGCGGCCCTGCTCCAGCGCAAGGAACCCACGGAGGAGGACTACTGCACCGTATTCTGGTTCAATCTGGGAGTCAGCCTGCTCGTCTATGCGATTCTCTATTTCTGCGCCCCTGTAATAGCGCATGTTTTTCACGACAACCTTCAGCTCATTCCCCTCTCGAGGGTAATGTTCCTGACGTTTGTGCTCAACGGCCTTTCGATCGTACAGACAAACAGGCTGATGAAGCGTATGGACGTGAAGATGGTCGCCGTGGCGAATGTGGTGGCGCTTACTGTTTCCGGAGCCGTCGGCATAGCCTTGGCGCTCACAGGATTCGGACCGTGGGCACTCGTCTGGCAGTCGGTGGTGCTCGCCGGAGTGAAATCAGCATGGCTCTGGATAACCGGCGGATGGCTCCCCCGGAAAGGATTTTATATAACTTCTCTTAAGAAAATATGGCGCGTCGGACTCAGCGTCTTTTCCTCATCCGCCCTCAATACCCTTTGCCTGAATATTTATTCATTTATTATAGGGATTTATTACAATTTCAGCTCGCTCGGAGTCTATACCCAGGCCGACAAATGGAGCAAGATGGGATCGGCCTCCATATCGCAGATCCTGACTTCCTCATTTGTGCCTCTTCTTTCAAAATTTCAGGATGAACCCGACACCTTCCACCGCTATGTCGGTAAGATCAACCGTTTCACGGCTTTCATTCTCTTTCCGGTGATGCTGGGAGTGGCGGCTGTCGGAATGCCGCTTTTCCACACTCTCTTCGGAACGAAATGGGACGAAGCGATTCCTCTTTTCCAGATTCTTATGGTGAGGGGAATATTTATCGTACTCATCTCTCTTTACAGCAATTACCTCCTCTCTTTAGGATACGCCAGGAGAATCTTCTCGGTAGAGCTGATAAAGGATGCGCTGATTATCGGCGCCATTTTCGCAACGATATGGTTCGGCAGCGTCGAAGCCCTTGTCTGGGGCCAGCTCGCGGCTTCAGTAATCACTTATATCATCGTTCTGCTGATCACATCACGCGCCATCGGTTATAATACACGCCGAATGACGGCCGACCTCCTCCCGTCGCTTCTGATATCTCTTGTCGCCACCGCCTCCGCACTCGCGCTGCTGCTGATTCAGAATCATCTCGCGGCCATGTCGCCTCGCCTTTCCGGGGCGATCCTTCTTGCTGCAATGCTCGGGGCGGGCTGTCTCGTATATCTCGCGGTCTGCCGGGTCGTACGTCTGCCGGAACTCAAGGAAGCATTAGGCTATGCCGCAGGCAGATTCCGCAACCGGAAAAGCTGACGGCAGAAACTGCCCCCCGCTTCCCGAGGCTTCTCCAATAAAAAACAAAAGTGAGGGGACTTCGCAATCACCTCACCTCTTTGGCTTAACTAAATAAATTCTTACATGTTAGGATCATAGTATCTGGATGCAAAATTAATACATTATTTCTGTTCCCCTTTCAATTTCCGTATTAAATATTGTTAAATAATGTGAAGCAAGTGAACAATTTTGCACCTTTAGGAATCATCATCCTTAATATTGCATAAAAAATCTATATTAGTTTTTTATGCGCTCCTAACTTACGTCTCAACCGGCTCCATAGACCAGTTTCTCTTTGCACCGATTATTTTTTGCCCGCTCCCTGTGCCTTCAGATACTCACGGGCCGTGAGGTCGAGCTCGTCATACCACTCCTGCCCGAAACGACGAATCAGCGGGTCCTTAAGAAATTCGTATGCCCTGACGCCCTTCCTGCGTCCGAGCACCTCGGCACATTTACAGATTTTCCATCTATGCATGTTGACAGCGGTGAACCCTGCATATTCCTTCAGCCTGACCGGATAAAGATGACAGGAGGATGGCTTGAAGAATGGTATTTTCCCTTCGCGGTGCGCCTTCTCAAGAGCGCAAAGGCATTTTCCGCCGGGCGCGTAGGTAGTGAATACGCAATCGCGTCCATCGACAATTGATGTCACCAGATCGCCCTCCTCGTCATAATATCCCGGCCCCTGTTCCTCCACCACCCTTTTGGCCGCAGGCGAAAGCATCGGATATATCTCGGGCATGAGTTCGCAAAGCCTCTCGTATTCCTCGTCGGTGAGAGGAGCGCCGGCGTCCCCCTCTATGCAGCATGCCCCTAAGCAGCTGTCAAGATCACATATAAAAAAGTTTTCTATTAAGTCGAGAGAAACAAGTGTATCTTTTATCTTAAGCATATTCAATAGTTTATTATTCTTGCATATCACACGGGGAGAATCCAGGAGAATCCTATCAGCCGATCGGCGCGGTCACCCGGCTCCCGATAATAGACAGCCACCCAATATTCATTCCGTGTCTCGTATTTATTGCCGTCGATCGCGGAGAAACCGAGCGTCCCGTCGGAATATTTCACCACATACCGGTAATTATAGGCACCTTGTTTCAGCGGCATCTTCAGTTCATAGCCCCCTTTCGCGGCATTATACCTCATCCGGTTGTTGTCGTTGAAAACACCGTGCGTCATCTCGCCGTCGATATAAACTTCCCCGCCATTCAGTTTAGGCGTCTTCAGGAAGAAATGGGCCGTGATATAATCGGCGCCGAGGTTGGAATCGCTTGCATTATATTCCTTTACGAGGAAACGTCCACGCTGCGTGCTGTCGTAGACATAATCCGCCTCATTCAGAGGAGTGTCTTTCTTAACCCATACATGATAGCCGGGACCGACAAACCTTACGGAATCGGTGTTAAGGCCGGGGAAGGCGGTGCTGACGTTCTCGAAACGGCGATATTCATTGCCGGCCGGGAAGATGAGATCGCGGAGGTGTTCGTAGAAAGCGACATTACCCGATTTCCGCGACGGGGCGGCGAGCTGCCGGCGAGTGGCGTCAGCGCCGTTTTGCGAGACGAAGACCTTCATATCGCGGTATGCGTCGCCTGAAAGATCCGAGGGTAGCTCGACGGTCAGGTTCAGCTGCTGCCACTCAGTATTGAATCCCCTGTCGGTCCGGCCCGATACCTCGCCATTTACCTTCGCCAGGTTTTCCGAAACCATGAAGGGAACGGAGAGCAGCGTTTCCTCCGGGAAGTCACGTTCGTAAACCTCAAGCAGATAATTGCCCGAACGCAAAATCAGAGCCGTCTCCGAGGGCAGCGTTATCTGATAGTTCACATAATGGATAAACGTGTTGCTCGAAAAGGCGTAATCCGAAATATCCCCCTCGTTGAAACCGCCGATATATTCCGCCTCAGTTAGAGAACTCGGGGCCCAGTCGCCATTACAATGGATGAGTCGATAACGATATTCGGAGTAATCGTCACCTATCTCGTCGAAATTTATCGATATGCGGTCGTCGGTGCCGAGCCGCAAGACAGGCGGCGACATGAAATCGTCGGGATTCGATACCTTTACGCTACTGAAACGGGGATGATCCTCCGCCGCCATGCGAAACGGCAGCAGAACGACCAACAGGGACAATATATGGATTATACGAAACATACAAGACGGGTTAAATCAGCAATATGTCTCACCACTGTATGGGCGACATGCCGTGGGCCTCAAGATATTTATTGGCAGTGGAGAAATGATGATTGCCGAAAAAACCGCGATGTGCGGAGAGCGGCGACGGGTGAGGCGATGTGAGTACGAGATGCCGGTTCCTGTCGATCTGAGCGCCTTTGCGGATCGCATCCGAGCCCCAGAGAAGGAACACGATATTCTCCCTGTCGCGGGCGAGGGCTCTGACGGCGGCATCGGTAAACTCCTCCCAGCCCATTCCGGCATGCGATTTTGGCTGATGCTCCCTGACGGTCAGCGATGAATTGAGCAGCAGCACGCCCTGGCGCGCCCAACGCGTAAGATCGCCATTCTCGGGAATCGGTGCTCCCGTGTCGTCGTGGATCTCCTTGAATATGTTGCGCAGAGAAGGAGGAATCTCTATTCCGGGATTGACCGAGAAACAGAGGCCGTTGGCCTGCCTCGGGCCGTGATAGGGATCCTGCCCGATTATTACCACCTTCACTTTGTCGAAAGGCGCGGCGTCGAATGCAGCGAATATCTCACGAGCCGGCGGATAGACACGTATTGCCGGATCGGCATATTCCCGACGCACCATATCGGTTACCTGCCTGAAATACGGCTTGTCGAATTCTGCGGCAAGCTCGCGCTTCCACCCCTCTTCTATCCTTACGTCTGATGCCATATCGTATTTAATTCCAAACTATTGTATTTTTGGCAATGTAGGGACGCACGGCTCGTGCTTCCGCTTTTACAAAATCATTTTTGCATTCTTTCCGATACGGACGCACGAGCCGTGCGTCCCTACATTGCTCGGTATCTTCCACAAAATTACGTGATTTTTTATGTTTACGAAAGAATTATATGCCGTTTTAGCCATTATCTCGCAAAAAAATCTTAACTTTGCCAAAGATTCCACCGGAATTTTATGCCGTTTCCAAGATATTTTTCCGCGATTCGGATGTTAAGATAAGTGGAGTTGAAATGTCTCCATAGTTCAATGGATAGAATATCGGATTCCGGTTCCGACGATTAGGGTTCGACTCCCTATGGAGATACCAGGCTCATATCGCATTTACACCTTCCGCGAAATAAGGTTGGTTGTCCGACTGACTTCGATTAAATGCGCTTTGAAAAACACACGACGGTATGAGAAAATTCTTAAACGATGAAAACGGTTTTATAGAGCATCGGCAATGGTCGCCCCATTGCTGGGTAAACGTGGAATGTCCCGACCAGAGCGACATCCGCTTCATGCTTGACGACCTGAGTGTGCCGCCGTCGTTTCTGGAGAGCATCTCGGATATGGACGAACGTCCCCGCATAGAGAAAGAGGGGGAATGGAAACTGACAATCATTCGAATTCCGCTCCACTGCCAGGATGGCGACACTCCTTACATTACGGTCCCGCTCGGCATCATCACCAATAACGAGGTCGTGATCACCGTATGCTACAAGTTCACCGAGCTTATTCCCGACTTCATCGCCCATACCCGTTGCCGCGGCATTCAGATCTCCCGTGAGTCCGATTTCATTCTGCGCCTTATATATTCCTCCACGTTCTGGTATCTGAAATATCTTAAAGACATAAGCATCAGCCTGAAGACGGCTACAAAACAGCTGGAGCGGAGCATCCGAAACAAGGATCTGCTCAGCCTTATGAAGATTCAGGAAACCCTCGTATTCTTCAACACCTCGATCCGCGGCAACGAGATGATCATCGGAAGGATACAGCGGCTTTACCGCGACGAGTTCGACCATGACCTGCTCGAGGACGTGGAGATAGAGCTGCGCCAGGCCGACAACACAGTGAATATCTACACCGACATTCTCGACAGCACGATGGATTCTTTCGCATCAATCATTTCGAACAACGTGAACGATATAATGAAGAAGATGACCGGTGTGTCGATCGTCCTGATGATCCCTACACTTATAGCGAGCTTCTACGGCATGAACGTCGAGATAACCTACGGCAACAATCCTTTCGCCTTCTGGCTGATCCTCTTCGGATCGTTCACGTTGTCGTTCATCCTCTACATTGTCCTTAAAAAGATACGCTGGCTCTAACATTATCGGAGTTCAGGGAGCAACCGAATCGGGTTTAAAGGTTTCTTGCCGAAATTCAATTATTATTTGTATTTTTGTGGATAGATTATTCGAATCAACCGAAACCATGAAAATACAATATCTCGTCTTGGCGGCTCTGCTCGCCATCGCTCCTGGCGCCCAGAGCAAAAGTAAGAAACAGGACAACGCAGTATCGCCCTTAGAGAAAGGGCTCGCAACCATCAACCGACAAGCGGCGGAGGCCCACATAGAATTCCTGGCCGACGACAATCTTCTCGGACGGGAAGCATCTACCCGTGAAGGTCGTATAGCCTCCAATTACATACGCTCTTATTTCAAGTCGCTCGGTCTTGGGCCTTGGGACGGTGAAGACTACTTTCAGAACTTCGCGGCCTACCGCAAGGAGCGTCAGAAACGTGCCCGTTACACCGTGCACCCCGACTCTATTGCCGTGCTCGAAAAAGAAGTGCACCAGAAACTTCCGTTAAGGAATGTTCTGGCATGCATCGAAGGGGAACGACCGGAAGAGTTCGTGATAATAAGAGCCCATTTTGATCACCTCGGCATCGATCCGATGCTCGACGGCGATCAGATATACAACGGGGCCGACGACAACGCCTCCGGTGTGGCAGCAGTGCTTCAGATTGCCAAGGCGTTTAAAGAGAGCGGAAAGAAACCGTTGCGCACAGTGATCTTCGCCCTATGGGACGGAGAGGAGAAAGGGTTGCTCGGGTCTGAACACTTCATGTTGTCCTGAAAGAATCCCGAGAAGATCAAAGGCTATCTGAACTTCGACATGATCGGCAGGAACAATGATGAAAACAAACCCCAGGGAGTGGTCTATTTCTTCACCGAATCTCATCCGGCATTCGGCGACTGGCTGCGCGACCATATCTCGCGTTACCGCCTCGCCCTGAATCCCGACTACCGCGCATGGGACAAGCCTGTAGGCGGCAGCGACAACGCATCATTCGCCAAGCGCGACATCCCTATCATCTGGTATCACACCGACGGCCATCCCGACTACCACTTGCCCTCCGACCATTCCGACCGCATCAACTGGGCCAAGACCGTCGACATCACCCGCGCCGCCTACCTCAACCTCTGGAACCTCGCCAACCTCCCCGACTACTGATCCGCTCTCCCGCTCACTGAGCCGCCATTCCGTTCCTCTCCCTCGTATCGAACCGTAGGCGAGATGCAAACGCCAGCCAATGTAAGATGCCGCGTAAAGCGCCGGAGGTGCGATGTCTTTACACCCCCCGATGTAAGTCGGGGGACTGCGTCAAATCTCTCTCCCTTCACGTAGCCGAGCCCAAGGCGATACCTATTTACAACAAAAATCGCGAAATTATCAAAAAAAATTTGCTCAATTAAAAAATAGTTCTTAACTTTGCACTCGCAAAAGCGAAACAGATCGCTCAAACGCATAAAAAGATGGTGCCATAGCTCAGTTGGTAGAGCAAAGGACTGAAAATCCTTGTGTCCCC
>CAJTYD010000020.1 GCA_910583775.1 uncultured Muribaculaceae bacterium
ACTGAAAATTAAGTGTTTAACAGCATAAATTTAATTTTTGTCATCTACTAAACAAAAAAATATAAATTTGTTCAAGTTTTGCTTGTATTTATGGTTTAAGAATAATCTATAAGTAGTTTCTAAAAATTAATCGATATATGAGTAGTTGATATCTTGAACTATAAAACTTGATCTTTTTGGCCGCTTTTGGCTTGTCGTTCAGTCGCATATATTAATATGCTCCTTCTCTCCGCACCAAAATCGCCTCAAAAATCTCTTCGTTTTATATGTTCATTAATTTTTCTCAACTACTTATATCTCTTTATACTACTGTAGAAATTTATTTTATACTACTGTAGTATTTTATTCAATCTGGGATAATGCTGTAGGATTAAACGCGTTGTAAAAATCCCGCAGAGGTAATTTAAATCTCTGCCCCTCATGCTCCTCCGCGTGATTTTTAACAGAGAATTGAAACGCGCCAAGTTCGGAAGCGAAACTGCGCCAAGTTCGGATGTGAAACTGCGCCAAGTTCGGAAGCGAAAATGCGCCAAGTTTGGAAATCGGTCAACCATTTAGTTGATTATCTGAGAATAAAACACTATCTTTGTGACATCTTTAATTTTGCCTTATGGATAATTACAAACTAAGAATAATGGATAGGATTCTCAAGGATGAACTTGATGCCATGGGCGCGGTTTTGCTTGAGGGTCCGAAGGCATGTGGCAAAACTACCACGGCTGAGCAAATGTGCGGTAGCGTTATCTATATGGATGATCCCGTCAATAATGCTCAGTATATGCAAATGGTGGATACTGACATCAGTTACATCTTGGCCGGCAAGACACCTCGTCTTATTGACGAATGGCAGATCGCGCCTAAAATCTGGGATGCAGTGCGTTATGAAGTCGACCACCGCCATGGCGACGGTCAGTTCATACTTACAGGCTCTGCAGTTCCTCCCAAGAAGGAGAAAGATCGGATGAAGCATTCCGGAGCCGGACGCATATCGTGGCTGACCATGCGCCCTATGTCATTATGGGAATCCGGAAACTCAAGCGGAGAAGTCAGTCTGTCTCAGCTTTTCTCTATGGGTAATGATTCTTCCATCAGGGGATTTTCTAAGCTGAAACTTAGCGATATCGCATTTCTTACATGTCGTGGCGGGTGGCCGAGAGCATCGGAGAAAGGATTCGATAAATCGGCATTGCGCCAGTCGATTAATTATTACGAGGCCATTGTCCGTACGGACATATCGCGTGTTGATGATGTTGAGCGAGACGAACAGCGTACACGTCGAATCATGAGGTCTTTAGCGAGATTCCAGGGTGCCCAGGTGAGCGTTCAGGCTATTGTTGAAGATATAAAGGCAAACGATATGTCGGAACTAAGCGATAAGACCATATACTCATACATGAATGCTCTCAAAGCGATTTTCGTGATAGAGGATATGCCTGCATGGAATCCTAACCTTCGGAGCAAGACAGCTATCCGCACTTCGGATACAAGATACTATTCCGACCCGTCAATCGCATGTGCCGCCCTTGGCCTTGGTCCTGACGATCTGATTAACGATTTAAATACTTTCGGACTGATTTTCGAAACCATGTGCGTTCGAGACCTGCGAGTATATTCTCAACCGATTGAAGGAGAGGTATTTCATTACCGAGATAAGAATGGATTGGAATGTGATGCCGTTGTTCACCTTCGTAACGGTCACTACGGGCTTGTAGAAATCAAACTCGGAGGAGATAAGCTGATTGAAGAGGGTGCGTCCAATTTATTGAAACTTGCATCCTGCATTGATACTTCAAAAATGAAGAGCCCCTCTTTCATGATGATACTGACTGCGGTAGGCGACTACGCTTATCGTCGGAATGACGGTGTTCTGGTGGTTCCGATATCAACCTTACGTGATTAGTTGGAATTATTTTACGCCAAGTTCGGAAGCGAAAATGCGCCAAATTCGGAAGTGAAACCGCGCCAAGTTCGGAAATTGTATATTCAAGTAATTGATTAACTGAGATTAAATAGATATGAAAAAAGGCGGGAGCCCGGTGAGGGGTTCCCGCCTTTCGGTAAGGATAAAGATGGTGTCTGTTTTTCAGACGGCGATCTTGAAGGTCTTCCCGTTGACGATGACGACGTAAATGCCTTTGTCGAGGCCGTCGATGTATTTTTCGGACGATTGGTGGACGATGTGACCCGAAAGGTTCAGGACTGTCACGATATCCGTCGGGGAGGCACCTACAACTTTCAGCGATGACCCTTCGCGGACAATCCTAATCTGAGAAAGCTCTATCTCGTTCACTCCCGATGTGGCGTTGACCGTTACGAAGCAGGTTGTCTCTATGTCGGTGCCGTCGGTTGTGGTGGCCGTGATGTAGCATGTTCCCGGCGAGATCGCCACTACATATCCGAACTGTGACACCATAGCGACATCCGGATCTGATGTCTCCCATTTCAATGTCTGTAAAGATGCATCTTCGGGGACGATCTCGACCTCAAGCTGATCAAGTTCTCCCTGAACAAGTGTGAGTGTCGATGGGGTCATCTCGATTCTCTGAACGGGAATCTCTACCGCAGTGATCGGGACGATGTTAAAGAAGTCTCTCCATTGGTCGGCGTTCTTATAGCTGTCGAGAGCTGCCGACGGCACATGAAGGATGCAGTAGAATTTGTTTATATCCGCAAGCGCCTGCTCGCCGCATACCGGGGGCACCGTCGTATTGCTTGTAAGATTCTTCATCTTTTTGCAGTCGGAGAATGCATCCTCTCCAATAGTCTTAAGTGCAGTTCCGAATGAGAACGACTGCAGCTCGAGGCATCCCGAGAATGCCCTGGCGGCGATCTTTTCCACACCGTTGCCGATTATCACCTCTTCGAGCCGGCGACATCCGTAGAATTCATTTTCAGACACTTCTGTTTCGTTGTTGTGGATGGTTACCTTTTTGAGCCAGTCGTTACGGTAGAACGGTGAATAGCCGTTCGCCGGCTCAGAGGAATATGTTATGTTTCCTCCGATGTAGACTTCCTCAAGCCAGCAGCCGGTAAAGAGGGGAGAGTTGGCGCTTCCGGAATCGGTTCCTCCGGTCTGCCCTAAACTATAGCCGAGGCTGAGTTCAGTGTTGCGGTCGCTGATCTCGAATTTCTTCAGACCCGTGCAGCCGTCGAACACCGAATTGCCGATGCTCATAACATTCGGAGGCACCATCAGACCCGACAATTTGGCATCGCCGGAGAAGCAGGCATCGTTTATCTGCGACAGACCGGTGCCGAGAATAACGCTTTCAAGATCGGGGCAGTTTGCGAATCCCCACTTACCAAGCCTTTTCACGGAATTGGGGATAAGTACGCTTGCCAGATTTACATTCCCGTGGTATGCGTAGTCGCCGATGGCTACGATATGGTTGCCGATGACGGTATTCTCTACATACGTATTATTATAGAACGCGTATTCGTTTATCTCTTCGATCGTGAATTCAATATTTTTATAGGTTACGGTGTTGGGTACCGAAAGGGTGGAAGTTGCGGGAACATAGCGGCAGTCAATGGCGACGCAAGTCCTGTCGGAAGCCGTGCGGTTGAAGACATATACCACATTGTCTACGATGAATTTCGAGGAGAGGTTGGAGTAGTTCTTCATGTTGGGAAGATCGTAGGAAGACTGAGATACATAGTTGACCATGCCTGCCGCTTTCTCATACCCCTCCGGAGGAGTGTTGGGCATCCATATAACTTTCACGAGAGGTGTGCGGGCAAAGGCATTCGGAGCTATCACTCTCACTCCCACGCCGATGGTGACAGAATAAAGCATCGGACAGTCGCTGAACGTAAAATTCTCTATCCTGTCCACATATTGCCCTGTCTCTAATGACTTGAGATATTGCCATGTGGGTATGTTGCTGTTGTCTTTGAACTTGCGACCCAGATAAAGGTTCTCTATCCAGCAGTTGAGGAAGGCGTACTGTCCGATGTTTATTTCGTCACGGCTGTCTTCAAAGGCAAGATAACTTAGATTCGTGCAATTCTGGAATGCCGAATAACCTATACTCCTGACGCTTGCGGGCACAGTAACCTCTTCAAGCACCTGACAGCCGTAGAACGACTGCTCCGCAATTTCCTCAATTCCGTCGAGGAAATTCACTTTTTTAAGGGAGGCGAATTCCGAGAATTCCCCGGTGGTGGTTGAGGCGGAAAGGAACAGGACTGTTTCTCCGGTCATTCCGCTGAACGGATATGTAGACCGGGAGGGTCGTGCCACCGGACGGCCCACGTGAAGTTCCGTCACCGGGCATCCGGCGAGGAAAGCGTTTCCTATCGTAAGCGTTGCATCGCTTTTTTCGATTTTTACTGCAGAGAGTTTCTCGTTTTTGTTGAATGCATACTGACCGATGGAGACGATGTTTGCAGGAATATCCACTGATTCGATTCCGGTGCAACCATCGAAACAATAGTCGGGAATCGCGGTAATGTTTGCGCCGAAGGTCAGTTTCCCGATACTTGCGACTCCGCTGAAAGCGCGGGCGGATACCGAACGGTCGAGGGTAAGATTTTCGATTCTTGTGCCGCTGAAGGAACCCGAAGCAGTATTGAGGGATGTGGATGAATTCTCAAAAGTCGCGTTTTTGAGCCCGGTGCAGTTGGCAAACGCGCTGGTTCCTATTGCGACCACACTTCCGGGGATCACAACCGATTCGAGCTGACGGTAATTATAGAATGCATACGAATTTATCTCTGTTATACTGCTCGGAACGACGAGATTCTTTATCGTCTCTCCGGTCGATTTGAGACAGAGGGCAACGTTGTCGTTGGCCGACAATGGATTTGAATTCGCGGAGAAGCTCTGCCGCAGCCAGGTCTCGAGGTTAGGAATGATCACTTTCTCAAGAGAGGAGCATCCGGAGAACGAGGCGGCAGAAGAAATATCCGCGTAGCCGTCGGGTATACTCAGACTCTTCATCAGGGAGCAGTTCCTGAAGTCGTTGATCTCGGAGACTGTGACAGAATAATTACCGACGTTTACTTTTGCGGGAATCACCACATCACCATATAGAGAGGACGCCTCCCCGCTTACCTGATAACTGAATCCGTTGTCACGTATGCTTTTGAATATTAGTCCCGGAAACTCGCCAAGAGTCAGATCGGGAGCATCCGTTTTTTTGAACTGACTCCATTCCGAAGAAGCGTAGCATGCAGGTTCGGCTACTGCCGTGACATGGAGTGTGGCTTTATTATATGTATCTTGGGAAAAGGCGTTTGTGTTCCAGCCGCTTGTAGGGACAGCCGGCGGTGTGTCTCCTTTCAGAGTCACATTTGTGAGTTTTGTCATCCCGGAGAATTGACCGGCCTTGACAGTCTTGACCCCGGTGCCGATGGTAAGATCGGTTACCGCGGTCATCGATGACAGTAAGGTGGCCGACACTTCGAGATCGAGCGAGAGATTCTTGATGTTGGAGCATCCTGCGAAACTATTGTCGGCTATCTTCTCAATGGTGGAGGGGAGTGAAAGATCGGTTATAGATGTGCAGTTTTCAAACGTCTTATCGCCGATTGCTTTTACGGTGGCGGGAAACTTCATGTTTCTTAGACTGGTCACATTCTGGAAAAGGTACGGCCGCAGGTCTGTTACATTTTCCGGAAGCTCCAGGTCGGTAAAGATTTTCCCGCCGACTTCCAGAGTGCCGCCTCCTCCGTTAAAGGGATTCTGTGTCGGTTCGGTTATGCTTAGCGAATTCCAATATTGGATCGAGGGCACGTCGAGAGTGCTGACTTCTGCTTTTTCAAACGCTCCCGCTCCGATAGTCTCGATCGACGAGGGGATCGAGAGATAATTGATTCTGCTGTTCTGAAACGCCTTCTCGGCTATCGAAGTTACCTTAAACTGGTTGTTTTCGTGTGTGAGAAGGGGCTGAATCACGGCTTTACTGTTATAGCTTCCTAAATCGGTGTATGCCGGTCCGGAGTCATTTTTAGCCACAACGCTTGCCGTATGGAATTTTATATCGAGCATATAGCGCAGACCCTCGTGCTCGATAAACGCAGCTGTATATTCATAGTTCTTGAAATCCTTCCAGGCTGCAGCCGCCTTGTATTTATCGATGGAAAGAGCCGGAACCGATACATTTGCGTTCTCATAGACTGTCTCTGTGAATGCATCGGCGGCCAGGGCGGGCACTGTGGTGGCCGAACATTCGATCCCTGTTACCGCATCGCAGCCGGAGAAGGCGAGAGATGCTATGGAGGTGATGGATGTCGGCAGTTTAACAGAGGCGAGCGAGGTGCATCCGCTGAATGCCTCTTTAGATATTGACGTTATTCCTTCCGGAATCGTAATGGAAGTTATCTTGCTTCCTGCAAAGGCTTTCTCTCCGATTGTGGAGACGGAGTATTCCTTGCCTTGCCAGTTTATTCGTGCCTGAATTTCCGGATTTGTGATTCCCTGATAGTTTTCCTCCGCGACTTCGCTTTCGGGAGCGACTCTTCCGGTGAGTGTTTGCGGATTGAGGTAATAATAGAGATCTCCGGACTTGATCTTCGTCATCGCGGAGTTGTTTTCGAACCCCGTGAGTGTTATGTTTGATGCTGAGAGGATCGAGCTCCATCCAGGAGCGGCTCTATACGCAGCCAGACTTTCTTCGGGCACATGAATGGTTACTTTCGTAGTGATACTCAGCCCTGTGTTGTCTTCGAATTTTATTGGCTCCGGATTGTAGATCCAGATATCTTCAAGAGATGTGCACTCGCTGAAAATATGGTTGCTGGATTTTATTGTCGATAATTTTGCTCCGAATGTTATGACCTTCAGGGAGGAGCAGTCCGAAAAGGCGCAGTAGTCGATCGTTGTGCAATTATCGGGGATAACGAGCGAGGTAAGACCTGTACAGGAATCGAAGGCGTATGATTCGATAAGCTCCAGGGCTTCCGGGAGCTTAAGGCTTGTGAGGGATTGGCAGGAATCGAATGCGTTAGGCCCTATCTTTGTGATGGCGTCCGAAAGCTGAATAGATTGAAGGGCTGTGCAGCCATCGAATGCGCACTGGCCTATTTCTATAACGGTTCCGGGCATTATCACTTCGGTGAGGCCGGTGCAGTTTCGAAATGCCTGATAATCTATCTTTGTCACGGTGTATTCCTTATTATCAATCGTGACTTTCTCGGGGATCACTACTTTACCGCTGTATTTTGATCCTTGACTCGGATAGACTGAACATGTTGCATCTGAAAGGATGTAATAAGTAATTCCGTCTACCTCGCGTTGAGCAGAGGCAGGCAAGGCGAAAGTCATGAGCAGAAAGGCGGCGACGAGGCTGCTTAGCCATCTGGTGATGCCTGTCGGCTTTGACTGTCTGATTCCATTGGTTTTGTTCATATTCTGATAAAAGTTGTTTTGTTGTTGTTTTTTATATGTTCATAGGATAAGTATTTGTTTCCCAAGTTTGTAATCCCGTGCTTTGTAAACAAGAAAGGCCGAAAGAGAAATTTCTCTTTCAGCCTGATATCGGTTTGTTTCCCGTGAAATAGAATCTTCAAGACGGATATACGACCCCTGTTTCGACAAAAGTATGCATTTCTTTCTGTCGGAAGAGAAGCCGATGATATCGAGGCTGTCGAGATTCTGTAAGACGGGACACAGATATGTCGTTTTATTAGGTAAGCAGACTTTCTTTTTGCTTGCCTAAGGGAAGAAGAGCCGTCCCATCACTTTCAGTATTGCGCGGAGTGTCCGCCTGAACGCCGAATTGCCGTGGTGATGTAATCTTCCCGCCGCGCCCGGAAGCGATTTGCAGCCGGAGTGCGGATTCGCATGGCAAATTTAGAAAGTTTAAAGCTATTTTGCAAGATTTATCCGTTGTTTTTCACGCTCGGGTAATATATGGGTGGTTGCACCTTGGGTACAACCCTACAGAGGGATACGGAATGGTCGGGAGGGACTTAGAAACTGTTTAAATTTCTTAGAAGTCGCGGGAGATGATGAATTCGAAGATTTCGCGGAAGCTGTCGGAGGAGTCGGAAGAGGGATATGCGGCCAGAATTTCGGAGGCTTCGGCCTGCATGCGGCGCATCACTTCGAAGGAGTATTCGATGCCGCCGTTGCGTTTGGCGAAGTCGATGAGGGTGCGGATCTCTTCTGTGGTGAGGTCGCCGCGGCGGATAAGCGTTTTCATCGGCTCTGCTTCCGAGGCCGGGGCGTTGTTGACGGCGAAGAGCAACGGCAGGGTCACTTTCCCTTCGCGGAGGTCATTGCCCGTGGGCTTGCCGATCTTTTCGTCTGAAAGATAGTCGAATATGTCATCCTTTATCTGGAAACAGAGGCCGAGGAGCTCGGCGTATCTCTCCATCGGCTTGATCTTCTCCTCCGGGGCGTTGACGGCCTCGGCGCCCATGCGGACGCAGTTCATGAAGAGCGACGCGGTCTTCTTGCGTATCATCATGAAATAGCTCTCTTCGTCGAAATGGTGCTCGCGGGCGTTGCAGATCTGGTCGATCTCGCCGAGCGAGAGCTCTTTGCCGAGGGCCGAAAGGGCCGAGATTATCGAAAGATGACCTGTGCGGATTCCGGCAGCCAGGGCGTTCGACACAAAAAAATCGCCAACAAGGACGGCGATATGGTTCCCCCAGGATGAATTGATTGTGGGCACTCCGCGGCGGAGCGAGGTCTCGTCCACGACATCGTCGTGGATAAGCGAGGCGTTATGAAGCATCTCGAGGGCGGCTCCGGCATGGAGCACGTCGGGGTTGACGTCGCCGAACATTCTGGCGCTCAGGATGACGAGGATGGGGCGGATCTGTTTCCCTTTCTTCTGCAGATAGGAGGAAACGATGCTGTTCATCAGGTGATTGGAAGTGTTGAGAGAGTCGGAGATGATGGCGTTCATCTCCAACAGCTCGGGGCGCAATCTTTCCTGTATATTCTTCAACATTTCCATAACGAACCACAAAATTACAAATAAAATTCAAATTTAAAAAAATCTTTATTAACTTTGGTGAGGAATATGAAATATAACCCGACCGACAGATTAATCAAAGTCTATAAAAGAATTGATAAATATGAAATATAAGAGAATACTGCTTAAACTTTCGGGCGAGTCGCTCGCCGGCTCTCAGGGCTACGGCATCGACACCGAGCGCCTGAATTCATACGCGCGTCAGATCAAGGATATGGCCGACCGGGGGGTGGAGATAGGAATCGTGATCGGAGGAGGCAACATCTTCCGCGGCCTTTCCGGCGCCACCAAGGGATTCGACCGCGTCAAGGGCGATCAGATGGGAATGCTCGCGACGGTGATCAACTCGCTCGCGCTTAGCTCGGCTCTCGAAGCAATCGGCCAGCCCGCGGAGGTATTCACCGCCATCGCCATGCACCCCATAGGCAAGCATTATTCGAAATGGCTCGCCATCGACGCCATGAAGGCCGGCAAGATCGCCATCATCAGCGGAGGCACCGGCAATCCCTATTTCACCACCGACACCGGCTCGGCTCTCCGCGCAATCGAGATCGAGGCCGACGTGATGCTTAAGGGCACGCGCGTCGACGGCGTCTACACCGCCGACCCGGAGAAAGACCCGACGGCAGTGAAGTTCAGCGAGATATCATACGACGAGGTGTTGAGCCGTGGCCTGAAGGTGATGGATCTCACCGCCACAGCTCTCTGCAAGGAGAACGGAATGCCTGTCTATGTCTTCAATATGGACGTGGAGGGAAATCTCGCCAAAATGCTTTCGGGCGACAACGTAGGCACGCTCGTAAGCGCGAAATAAGCCTCCCGGCCCGCGAAACGGAAAAGAGAATATAAACAAAAATAACAGATATATGGAAGTAAAGGAATATTTGCAGGAGGCCGAGGATTCGATGCAGCTTGCAGTGGAATATCTTGAGGACACATTGTCGCATATCCGTGCCGGCAAGGCATCGGCGCGTCTTCTCGACGGCATCCGTGTGGACTATTACGGCACGCAGGCTCCTGTCTCGAACGTTGCCAACGTCAGCGTTCCCGATGCGCGGACAATAGCCATCACTCCCTGGGAGAAATCGATGTTCAAGGAGATAGAGAAGGCCATCATCAACTCCGACCTCGGCATCACGCCCGAGAACAACGGCGAAGTGATCCGTCTGTCGATCCCGCCGCTCACAGAGGAGCGCCGTAAGGCTCTGGTGAAACAGTCGAAGGGCGAGGCTGAAAACGCCAAAGTATCGGTGCGCAACGCCCGCCGCGAGGCAATCGACGGATTGAAAAAGGAGATCAAGAACGGTCTGAGCGAGGATACCGAAAAAGATGCCGAAGGCGAGGTTCAGAAAATTCATGACAAATACATGAAGAAGATCGACGCCGTCTTTGCCGAGAAGGAGAAAGAGATCCTCACCGTCTGAGATAATGCCCGATTAGCGGCTTGAATTTAAACAGTTTCTAAGATCATTGCGGATGCCAGAGATTTCTGTAATAGTTCCGGTATTCGACATGGAGAGATATTTGCGTCAATGCGTCGAGAGCGTGTTGGCGCAAACTTTTCATGACTGGGAGCTTCTGCTCGTCGATGACGGCTCCACCGATTCCTCAGGCGCGATCTGCGACGGTTTCGCCGCCAAAGATTCTCGGATCCGCGCCTTCCATATCGCCAACGGCGGTCCCGGCGCGGCCCGTAATTTCGGAATCGGGAAAGCGGCTGCCCCGTGGATGGCCTTTGTCGACGCCGATGATCTTCTGCATCCGCAGGCTCTGGAGCTACTCCGGGCAGCGGCCCTCCGAAGCGGCGCGCCCATCGTCTGCGGCTCGATAAGGCGAGCCGCTGAATCCTTCCCGATAGCCTCATGCTCCGGCAAAGATTCATCGGCGCCCCGGAGGAATGCCTCGCGAAGTGGTTCTGTGGCTGAACTTGAGTTCAGCGTTTCCGATGCCGTCGCCGCTGTCGGCCGCCTCCTTTATCAGCGCGGCCTCGATACCTCGGCCTACGGCAAGCTCTTCAGCCGCAGTCTTTTCGAGAACCTCGCCTTTATCCCCGGAATCCTCTACGAGGATCTCGATCTCTTCTATCGCATCATCCTCAAAGCCGGGGAGATCGCCGAGATTACGCAGACTGTTTATTACCACCGGGAAAATCCCGATTCGCTTCTAAGCCGCTTCTCCCCTGCGCGCCGAGACGCGCTTGCCGTCACGCGCCGGATCGAAAGCTATATGGCCGAACATCGTCCGGAGCTTCTCGGCGCCGCCCGCGCGCGCCGTCTTGCCGCAAATTTCAACATCTTCTGCCTCGCCGGATTCTGCGAAAATGCAGAAGAGGAGATAAAGGCGCTTCCCGATCAATGCTGGAGCGAGATAAAGCGGCTGAGAGGAGGGTGTTTCCTTGATCCTCGTCTGCGTCTTAAAGACCGGCTGGGAATCATTGTCTCTTATCTCGGAGGGCGGAAACTTGTCAAAATGCTCTCGCGTCTTGTTTATTAGGCCGCAAATGAGTAATTTTGCATAGAGTATTTTGCATAGATGGAAGATAACGCAAAGAGAAGATACACATTGCGCAAGGATGAGAAACTGCGCCACAAACGCCTCGTCGACGAGCTGTTCGGCGAGGGGGAGAGCCTTTATGACTTCCCTCTGAGGCTTGTCTGGCGCCGGATTTCTCCCGAAGCTCTCGAGGATAGCTTCAAGAACGGAGTGCCTCCGAGAGTCGGCGAGCTTCAGATGCTTATTACCGTGCCCAAGAAGAAGAGGCGCCATGCCGTCGACCGGGTTCTGATGCGTCGTCGCATCCGCGAGGCTTACCGCCTCAGCCGTCTGCCGCTCAAGGAGCGGCTTGAGGCTGATATGTCGGTCGGAACACTGAGCGTGGCCTTCATCTATCTATGCGACAAAAATCTGCCCTACTCCCTGATTGAGGAAAAGATGTCGAGGCTCCTTTCAAAACTTGCGAAACGCCTCTTCACTTCATCCGGCTCTCCGGAGGCTAATTCCTAACTATGAAAAAGATACTTATCCTGCTCATACGGTTTTATCAGGGGGCGATCTCGCCGCATTTCCCGCCCGCATGCCGCTACACTCCGACGTGCTCGCAATATGCCGTCGAGGCTATCATGCGTTACGGTGCCTTCAAGGGAGGCTGGCTCGCCATCAAGAGGATATGCCGCTGTCACCCCTGGGGCGGCTCGGGATATGACCCTGTGCCGTGATATTTCCGGCGTCTTCTTTTGTTTAAAGAAGACAGGTTCTTGTTTCACCTCATATCCATACTTATGTTACTTGATATTCATACCCACAAACCGCTTCCGCAGCCGGAGGCCGTGGCCGATCTGTCGGCGATGCTGGCTGAAACGGGAGAACTGCCGGTTGTCCTCAGCGAGGGCGACGGAGCATATTCCGTCGGCATCCATCCCTGGACCACTCTCGAGGCTCCTTCGGAGGCTCTCTGGAAACTGATCGAGACCGCGGCCGGGCTGGAGAACGTCAGGGCGCTCGGAGAGTGCGGCATCGACCTTACAAAGGGCGGACCGATGTTCAGGCAGCTGCAGGTTATGAAACGCATGGTCGAGATCTCTGAGAGAGTGCGCAAGCCTCTGGTAATCCATGATGTCAAGGTTCATGACATCATCATCGGGCTTCGGCGCGACCTGAATCCGAAGCAGAACTGGGTCATCCACGGTTTCCGAGGCAAGTCTCAGCTCGCCGGACAGCTGCTTCACGCCGGGTGCCGTCTCAGCTTCGGCGAGATGTTCAATCCTGACACCGTCCGCGCCCTCCCCACAGAGATGATTTTGGCTGAAACGGATGAATCCGGACTCTCGATCGAGGAGATAATCGCGCGTCTTTCCGAAGCAAGGGGAGAGAATATGCTGGAGGCTATAAGAGAAAATACGGCTGATTTTTTGTTAAGTAGATAAGTCGGGTCCCGGTCATACGGGATAATGGCTTTGGGTAACGAGCTTCATTGTGATATAAAATCAAGATTATGAAAAGGATAGCTATATTGTTGATATTGGCGGCCTCGTTAGGCGCAAGCGCGCAGGAGCGCACGGAATGTTTTGAGAACGACACTATGCCCACGGCATTGAGTCCGGCGGTAAGTTTCATTCCTGTCGAATATGACGGGTTCTGGTTCGAGGTGCCTGCTGGCTCGATAGTGACCGAGGAAAACTCCAAGGTAGCCAAATATCCCGACGGGAGTTTTGGCGTGTCTGCCACAACGGCGCGTGTCCGCGGCAGCAATCAGAAGCGGGCACTCGAGGTATGCCGCGGCATAGCCGGCGACATGCATCTCACCGACGGCAAAGTCGGCAAATTCAACAGCAACGGCCTGAAGGGAGCCATATCCACCGGCAGACTCGAAGGGCAGACCGTGACCGTGGTCGTCGTGCCTGTCAATGACAAGGAACTTACCACCGTGATCATCGCCACCCCCGACCGTTCCGACTGGACCGACCATCTTCTTTCCACGCTCCGCAAGAAATAACGGGCTTTTCATCAGAATAATCGATGATTTTTTGTAATTTTGCAGCATAATATGCAGCATATTTATATGTCCATTTTATATGTCCATGAAGTTACAAAGAATCAGCATATTTTGCATTGCAGCATTTTTGTCGGCCGCTGCAGCCTCCGCTTTACGGCTGGAGCCGATAAAATATGCCGACTTCTCCCATTGGGTAAAGAGAGAGATCACCGAGTCGAAACTGCTGGGCGGCAATACGAAAAATGTATATGAGATTGCCCCTACGCGCAACGTCAAGGGTAATGTGGCTTATTCGAACGAAGGCGGCTCTCCCTGGGCCACGAGCAACGTCTACGCCAAGGTGATGGGGGTCGTCAAGGCTTCCAACACTGTCACTCCCGCCGTGGTCAACGGCAACAAGGTCGCGAAGATGGAGGCCAAGATGGAGCACGTGAAGGTGCTCGGTCTCATCAACATGGACGTGATGGTGGCCGGTACGATCTTCCTCGGCAGGATCGACGAGCCCATAACTTCGCCCAAAGGCCCCTTCTCCAAGATGGAGATGGGCATCCCGTATAACAAACGGCCCAAGGCGCTTGTCTACGACTTCAAGGTTGATATGCCGGCGTCCGACACGCGCATAAAGTCGACCGGCTTCAGCAAGAAGAAGACGCTTCCCGGACGCGACAACGCCGAGGTCTATATCCTCCTTCAGAAACGATGGGAGGACAAGAACGGCAATCTGTACGCCCAGAGGGTAGGCACCGGCAGAGAGCGCTATTCGAAGAGCGTGCCCTGGACAAAAGGCCATCAGCTTCCCGTCCACTACGGCGACATTTCGCATCAGCCCTGGTTCAAGCCCTGGATGGGGCTGCTTAATGGCGAAAAAGCATATTACGCACATAATTCGAAGGGGAAGCTCGTGCCTGTCCAGGAAACAGGCTGGGCTCCGGCCGACGCCGTGCCTACGCATGTGCTGGTGATGGCGTCGTCGAGCTGCGGCGAGCCATACGTTGGCACCGAGGGCCTTACCCTTTATATCGACAACATATCATTCGGATTCTGAACAGATGAAAATTGCACTTATAGGATATGGAAAGATGGGGCATATCATCGAACGTATTGCCCTGGAACGCGGCCATGAGGTGGTTGCGAAAATAGATAAAGACAACCGCGGGGATCTCTGCGGCGAGGCTTTCAGGAGCGCCGACGTAGCCATAGAATTCTCCACTCCGGCCACCGCCGTGGAGAACATCAGGGCCTGTTTCGCGGCCGGCGTCCCCGTTGTTGTGGGCACCACCGGCTGGCTCGCGCAGCTTCCCGAGCTCAAGGCCGTGTGTGACAAAGGGGAAGGCACCATGCTCTACGCCTCCAACTTCTCGGTCGGAGTCAATATCTTCATGGCCGTGAACCGCTATCTGTCGCGCCTGATGGCCGGATTCCCGCAATACACGCCCCATGAGGTTGAGACCCATCATATCCATAAGCTCGACCATCCTTCGGGCACCGCCATCACTCTCGCCGAAGAGATCGCTCAGGAGAATCCGCGCATCGGCGGCTGGCGCGAGGAGGAGGGGAGAACCGAACGACTGCACGACGGCGAGCTCATGACGATCGACCATATCCGCTCCGGAGAGGTGCCCGGCATCCATACGATCGACTGGGATTCGGCGGTCGACAGCATCACGATCACCCACAGCGCCAAATCGCGCGAAGGATTCGCCTTAGGCGCCGTGATCTCGGCCGAATGGCTTAAAGACAGGAAAGGTCTCCATACAATCGGCGAGGTATTCAATTTCTAAAAAAATCCAACATGGCAGAAAACCAGAAGCCGGCTGCGGCACGGGAAAAAGAGGGGGTTAAAAAGCCTCTCTCTACAGTCGCAAACCGGGAGACATTCATAAACCATATCAAATCGATCAAGACCACACGCTGGGTGAGATTCGGCGTGGTGTCGGCCATCTTCTTCCTATGGGTGGTGCTCATGGGCAATCCCTGGCTCGCGCTGCTCTGGCTGCTCCTGCTCGATATCTATATCACCAACGTAATCCCCTGGGGATGGTGGAAAAGCAAGAAAGGGCCGACGCGCAAGGTCATGGCGTGGGTCGACGCCATCGTCTATGCCCTGGTGCTGATATACATCGTGTTCGCCTTTATCGGCCAGCAGTATGAGATACCGTCGTCGAGCCTCGAGAAGTCGCTGCTTGTCGGCGACCGCCTCTGGGTTAACAAGACGATCTACGGGGCGCGCGTGCCGCAGACGCCCATCCATTTCCCGCTCGCGCAACACACCCTGCCGATACTCAACGTGAAGAGCTATGTGGAGAAGCCGCAGCTCGAATACCACCGTATGCCGGGGTTCCGCAAGATCCGCCGCGGCGACATCGTGGTCTTCAACTATCCGCAGGGCGACACTGTGACGCTGAAGATCCAGAATCCCGACTATTATCAGATATGCCACGAGCTCCGCGGCCAGGGTGTGGAGGATCCTCTGAAATATATCAAGGACAATCCTCAGATGTTCGGCGAGGTGGTATGGCGTCCGGTAGACCGCCGCGAGAACTACGTGAAGCGCACCATCGGTCTTCCCGGCGACCGTCTCCGTATCTCGGGCGACACAATATACATCAACGGCAAGGCGCTTCCCGAACCGGAGAATGTGCAGTATAACTATATAATACCCGTGAGCCGCACGATTCCCGACGAGAAATGGAGCGAGATCGGAGTCAGGGGCGAAGACCATGGCGTGGAGCCGGTAAGAAACGACTACGCCGGCTTCTCGTTCTATAACGTTCCGCTCACGGCGGCGATGAAGAGGCAGGTGGAGAGCTGGCCCGAGGTTATCGGTCCGCTGCAGCGCGAAAGCGAGAGCGGCCTTTACGAGCTCGGCGACACCTTCCCCCTCGGCGCCCCATACGGCTGGACACGCACCGATATGGGCGAGTTCTGGATCCCCGAACGCGGCGTCACTCTGCATCTCACTCCCGGGAATTATCCGATCTACGAGCGGGCCATCCGCACATACGAGGGCAACGACCTCGCTATGCGCGACGGAAAGATATACATCAACGGCCGACAGACCGAATACTACACCTTCAAGATGGACTACTACTGGATGATGGGCGACAATCGCGACCGCTCGGCCGACAGCCGCTTCTGGGGATTCGTCCCGGAGGACCATATCGTCGGCTCCCCGGTGTTCATTATCCTTTCTCTCGACAAGGAGAGAAGTCTGTTCAACGGCAAGATCCGCTGGAACCGGATATTCGCCAATCCGAATCCCGACGGCAAGAAAATGGCCGGAGAATGAGGAATCGGGTGCCGTTCGCTCCTTCAGCCGGCATTTTATGTCGGTTGCTCGCCGGAGAGACGCGGTTTGCGGAGACCGCTCTCCGACGCACGCTGATCAAGGGAGAGAGGCTTCTGTCGGTGCCTGTCGAGGGCGGCAAAAGAGCACTTGCCCTGGAGGATCCGTGCCTTTCCGATCATGGCCGATGGCGCGAGGTGCATCTCGGAGCCTGGAACGCCGCTTACGGCAAGACACCCTATTTCCCGTATCTGTTCCCGCAGATGGAGGCCGTCTACCGGAACGAGACGCTGGCCACGCTCGGTGAATTCAATTCCGCTCTCCTCGGGGTGGTCATGGACTGGCTGGAGCCGGCGCTCCTTCTTCCGGAGCTTGAAAGAATGAAAAGCCTGCATCCGGCACGTTTCGAAGAGGTCGAAAAGTATTTTGAAACAAAAGTTAACTATAATTATTCAATTTTTGACGCCTTGTTCCGTTTAGGTAAAGATACGGTGTTCGCCTTGCGGGGCGGAATCTCCGATAAGTCTGATCATCTGAAAGCTCTATGCGTATATCAGGAATCCTGAAAATATTGATGCTCGTTGCCGTGGCGGCTCTGGCTGTCGCGCCGGGCGCCTCTGCGCAGGATCAGACTCAGGAACAGGGTGAGCTGCGGCTCAAGGTTAAGGCCTACAAGGGATACCGGTATATTGTCGATGAATATGGCGATTCAGTCCGTCTCACCTATATCCGCGACGTCTATGTCTTCCCTCCGCTGAAGTTCAAGAACAGGAAGCAGGAGGAATTCTACTGGCGGACCGTGCGCGACGTGCGCAAGACCCTTCCCTACGCCAAGCTCGCCTTCTCTGCCCTTTGCGAGACGTATGAGTATATTCAGTCGATTCCCGACAAGAAGGAGCGCGAGCGCCATCTCAAGAAGCTCGAGAAGGATATCGTGAAACAATACAAGCCGGTTGTCAAACACATGACCAAGAACCAGGGGAAGGTGCTCCTCAAGCTGATAAACCGCGAGACCGACCAGTCGTCGTTCAACATCGTGAAGGCTTTCATGGGTTCTTTCAGGGCTGCATTCTGGCAGGGCTTCGGGCGTCTTTTCGGCATGAACATGCGCGCCGGCTTCCATCCTGAGAAAAACAAGGAGGATGCCATCATCGACCGGGTGGCGTGTCTGATCGAGCAGGGGGCTCTTTGACCATGAGGCGCCTCTCTCCGGTTTTACTGCTGTTCTCGATTCTTTCTGTCGCCGTGCTTCTCCTGGCAGGTTGCGGAACGACGCGCAACACGGCTCTTTCGCGACAGTGGCAGGCGTTCACCACCCGATATAACGTATATTTCAACGGCCGCGAGCATTACGACCGGACGATGGAGGAGATGCTCCGCGGCTATGAGGACGACTATACGCGTTTTCTGCCCGTCGACCCCGGAGCGGCGCGGGCCGACAGGACGCTGCCTCAGCCTTCGGGCAACTATACGCGGACAATCGAGAAGATGCAGAAGGCCATCCAGCTCCATTCAATCAAGCGCAAGCCGCAACGCCGGAGCTCCTCGCCCGAGGAGAGGCGTTTCCGTGAGCGCGGGGAATTCAACCCCTTTCTTCACAACGCCTGGATGCTGATGGCCAGGTCGCAGTATTACAACGGCGATTTTCTCGGCGCCGCCACCACTTTCCGGTATATTTCCAGGCATTTCGGCTGGCTCCCCTCCACCGTGACGGAGGCGAGACTCTGGCAGGCCATGAGCTATTGCGCGCTCGGATGGCGCTATGAGGCCGAAAACGCGCTCCATGCGGTGAAGGAGAAAGATCTGGTCTCCGGCGGACTCCGTCTGCTCTATGACAAGGCGATGGCCTCGCTCGAGATACTGCGAAAGGACTATGACGCCGCTACAGGATATATCGAGAAGGCGGCTCTGAAGAGTCATGGCCCGCAGGGTAACCGCCTCTGGTTCCTGCTCGGACAGCTTTATACATCTCTTGGGAAGAAGCCGGAGGCATACGCTGCCTTCGAGAAGGCCGGAAAGGGTGAAAGGATTCCTTATCGCGCCAAGTTCAACGCCCGTATCCGCCGCAGCGAGGTCTATACCGGCCCGGATGTGAAGGGGGAGATCGGAAAGCTGCGGAGAATGACCCGTTACGCGCGCAACCGCGATTATCTCGACCAGATATATTACGCGATAGGAAACCTGAGCCTCGCTTCGGGCGACACGGCGCGGGCGATGCGCAGTTATTCGCTGGCGGTGGAGAAATCCGTCAGCAAGGGGCTCGACGAGGCGCTGGCCATGCTCTCGCTCGGCAATCTCTATTTCGCGAAAGGGGAATATGTGAAGGCGCAGAAGAGTTACAGCGGCTGCGTCACCCGTATCCCGGAGAACTATCCGGGATATAAGGAGATTCGTCTGCGCAGCGACGTGCTCGACCGTCTTGCAGTGTATGCCGGAAACGTTGAGCTTCAGGATTCACTTCTGCGGCTCGCGGCGATGCCCGAGAAGGAGAGGATAAAGGTGTGCGGGCGCCTGGCGAAGAATTATACCGACAGCCTCCGCCGCATGGAGGACGACAGGAAGCGAGAGGAGACGATGGCGGAACGTGAGGCTACCCCGCAGACGAATATAAAGGCTGACACACGCCCGGAGATATTTATGTCTAACACCGACAGATCGTGGTATTTTTATAATAAGCAGGCGCTTGCCGCCGGAAAGGCGGAGTTCCAGCGCCGCTGGGGCTCGAGAAAGCCGGAGGACGACTGGCGGCGACGCAACAAGGCCAAGTTCTCGCTCGGCCCTGACGACGGGCAGACCGCCGACGACTTCGGGGAGAAGCCCGACGGAGGCTCCCCGGCAGAGAATGCTGCTGATTCGACAGCCGTCGCGAAGGAGGCCGGACCGGAGTCGGCCGAATATTATCTGCGGCAGATTCCCTCCACCGACCGGGAGATCCGGAATGCCAACGATATCGTTCAGGAGGGTCTTTACAATATGGGCCTGATTCTCAAGGATCAGCTTGAGGATTATCCGAAGGCGGAACATGAGTTCATGCGTCTTCTCGACCGGTATCCCGACAATATCTACCGTCTCGACACATATTACAACCTCTACATGATGGCGGTGCGCCGCAGCGAAAAAGCGGAGGCGGAGAAATGGCGGCGCCTTATTGTCAATGATTTCCCCGATTCTCCATACGGTAGCGCGATGCGCGACCCCGACTATTTCGAGAACCTGCGGAGGATGCACCGCGAAGAGGAACGGCTTTACGAAAAGGCTTACGACGCGTATCTGTACGACCGCAGCGGCGAGGTGCATGAGATCGCCGATATGGTGGAAAAGGATTTCCCTCTTTCGAAGCTTATGCCTAAGTTCGTGTTTGTGGATGCTCTCTCTTATCTTACCGAAGGAAACAATTCCCGTTTCCGCTCGCGCATCGACACCTTGCTGGAGCGCTGGCCCGACACGGAGCTGGCGCCGATCGCGGGCAATATCGCAAAAGGCCTGCGCGAAGGGCGCGTGCCTAAGGCCGGAGGAGGCAACTCGCGCGGCATGATATGGTCGACGCGTCTTTCGGCGGATTCCGTTGAGCGCCAGGCGCCTGTGGAGAAAGCGAAATTCCTGTCGGAACCCGACAGGCCGTATTATTTCGTGTTGGTGTTCCCGCGCGATTCGGTGAACTCGAATCAGCTCCTCTACGATGTGGCTAAATTTAATTTCTCTTCATTCGTGATAAAGGATTTCGATCTGGAGCAGATGAGTTTCGGAGAATTGGGAATGCTGGTGGTGAAGGGTTTCGAAAATCTTCGTGAACTCGAATATTACCGTCGGCGCATGACGGAATCCGACTTCGTCCTTCCCGCCGGAGTGCGTCCCGTGATGATAGGGAAGAGTAATTTCGAGCTTCTCCTGCGCGAGGGGCGTTCCTTTGAGGAATATTTCCGGTTTGAGGAGAATCCTCCGGCTCCGCACGGCCTGCCGGAGCCGGAAGAACCTGATCCCTCCGAGAACTCAGAGAACTCGGAGTCTCTCGATAATGAAATAATTCGATGATTATGCGAACATTGCTGTTATCTCTTATATTGCTTTTTGCAGGCGGTCTGTTTTCGGGCGTCTCCCCGGATTCTCTGCGTGATCTGGAAGACCGCGCGGAGCGCGGCGACCTCAGGGCTCTGGCGGCGCTTCGCGATTCTGCGCAGGCAGGGTCGGCGCGGGCGGCGGGTTTTCTCGGTTATCTTTACTGGCAGGGACGCGGCGTGGAGCAGAAACGCGATTCCGGCCTATATTTCATCGGAAGGGCGGCGACGGCCGGAGATGTGAAGTCGGCGGCAAACCTCGGTTTCCTTTATATGCGAGGCGAGGGCATCCCGGCAGACACTGCCGCCGCCGTCAGATGGCTTGATATCGCCGCTTCCGCCGGACAGCCCTCGGCGTTGCGACAGCTGAATGATTTCTTCGACCTTTCTAAACCTGAAACGGCGTCTGTGCTTGGCTCCATAAAGGAGGCGCCTCATGCGATGGCGGTCGTTGCTTTCCATATCTCTTCGGGGAATAGGCTCGGCTATGACCATGACCGTTCCCTGGCTCTTTTCCTGGAAGCCGCGCGGTATGGCGACCCCTCGGCGGCCTTCATGATCGCCGAATATCTGGAATTTTTCCCTGACGCACTTACACTGAAGGAGGAGGAACGAAATGCCGAATACTGGTATGGAAAGGCGCGGTCGGGAGGAGTGGCGGATGCTGTGGCGGGGCGCTCCCTTCTCTCGAAACCGTTCAAAATTCAGGGAAAATTTGATAATTAGAGGCGAAGTTTTTATTTTTGCGAAAAAGTAGTAAATGGACACATCCCGCCCAACGATATCTAAGGTTGATTTCAGCAATGTCAGGAATCTCGGCGGCGACATCCACGTTGATGTCGCCGGTTGCTTCTATTGCACCCAAGGGAATGTGCGTCTGCAACTTAACGGACGGACTTTTGAGGTGAAGGCCGGCGATATATTCATCTATATCCCTTTTTCACATGTATATATCGACGAATATTCCGAAGATGTGAAGGGAGTGCTCTGCACGGCCTCTACCGATTTTGTGATCTCGGCAGTCAGACGCGTCTTCGACAGCGGAAGCCTCCTTTCCATCTATGAGAATCCGCTTGTCTCTCCCTCCGATGAAGGGCGGCGCCGGCTTGAGGAGATGATGCGCGTGTTTCACGCCCGCAAGGAGCAGGAGGGGTGTCTGTCGAGCCTTGTGGTGAGTTCGCTGGCCTACGCTCTCTGTTACGAATTTCTCGGTATCTATATCGAAAGCAATACCGTCGTGCCGAAGCCGCGAAGCCGTCAGGACGAGGTGCTGATGCGTTTCCGCAGAGATCTTTTCGCCAACTGCCGCAAGAACCGCGATGTCTGCTTTTACGCTCATTCTCAGAATCTCACTCCCCGCTATTTCTCCAACATCATCTGCAGTCTGACGGGACGCCCGGCCCTGCGCTGGATCGTCGATGCCGTGATCGACGAGGCCAAGAATATGCTTCTCTCCGAATCGCACCTGAGCTTCAAGGAGATTGCATACGCGCTGAATTTCTCAAGTCAGTCCACTTTCGCGCGCTACTTCCGTCAGTACACCGGCATGTCGCCCGGCGAATACCGCTCTACGCATTCCCCGAAATAATTTTGAATGTTGAATTTTGAATCATTAGTGGTGCGTTAAAAATACTATTTGATGTATATTGCTAACTATCGGTATCTAATCCTCCCGCAAAGGGGCAAGAGGGCCCGCAAAGGATTCTACCGCAAAGCATTATAGATTGTAGGCGCATCGCTTTGGGATGGTTAAGATGAGGAGATTGCGTCTTCGACTTTTAGAGCTCGCAGAGCCTGCCGCTAAAACGATGCCGAAAAACATTGCTTACTCCTCCGCGCGTCAGCCCTCGGCGCACTCTAAAAGCTGAAGGCGCACCCTCTGAATTGAGACAAACCGGAAACAAAAGTCTTTGCGGGAAAACCTCTGCGGGTCCTCTTGCCCCTCTGCGGGATGGTCATACATCGGAGTATTAAAGATATGCATCAGACTATAAACTTAATGCACCACTAATGATGTTGAATTTTGAATTGGCTGCGTCGCGGAAAGGTTGCGACGCTGTAGGGACGCACGGCTCGTGCGTCCGCCTGATTGACAGGAGAATATAATTCTTTTGACAGGAGTACAGGAGAACAGATTTATGTATTATTCTCTTCGCTGACGAGGCGGTTGTGTCTTTCTATCGATTCGGGATGATTGCGTCTTACGTATCCTCCCAGGCTGTTGTAGGTTAGCCCCAGGCGCGAGGCTATCGATTTGAGGGTCTCTGAAGTGGTTTCATACAGGCGGATGGCCTCTTCATATTTGTCTGCTGTCCGTGCAAGAACCGTTTTGCCTCCCGAGGATTTCGTCATGCCGAGTTTTCCGGCGATTTCCGGCTCATGCGCGTGAAGATAGGCTCGGAACGCTTCCGGACTCAGATTGAACTCGCGGGCCACCTCCGCGGTAGAAAGTCCCGATTCCTTCAGCTTCTTTATCGCCTCGGCATATTTTTCCGTGGCTCCTTTACGGCAATTCCCTGCGATCAGTTCCGGACACCACATTCTCAGATAGTTTCCCAGTCCACCCTCCGAGACTCCCGTGGCTTTGGCGATCGCCTCGCGGGTCATGGATGTGGTGCGG
Organism: uncultured Muribaculaceae bacterium; assembly: GCA_910583775.1. Taxonomy (GTDB): domain Bacteria; phylum Bacteroidota; class Bacteroidia; order Bacteroidales; family Muribaculaceae; genus Lepagella. The sequence continues at coordinate 23,381 of CAJTYD010000020.1, forward strand.
CAGAGCTCCACAGCCTCCTTATATTTTTCCACCTGTCGGGGGGCGGGAAGATGTCGGTTCCCTTTTCCGGTGATTTTGCCGGGTTCCTTTTCTCCCTTTCCCCGCTCTCTTTTTGCCGCGCGTTTTCCCGTCACATCCTTATGATAAAAGAGGATATGCTCCCTGAGTCCGTTGAAAGAGACGCCAAAGAGGTCGGCAGTCTGACGGATGGTATCGTCGGAATCACTGAGATGGCCCACCGCCGCGGCGTATGTCTCTTCGGAGATCTGTTTCACGCCTCGGTGAGCGTTATCGTTTATTCCGAGGCGACGGCGTTCTTTTTCACGGCGTTCGACGATCTCCGGGAAATGATTGCGGAGCTGTCGGCCGAGACCCTGGGGCGAAAGCCCGAAGGACGCCGCAATCTGGGAGACATTATATTCGATGAACCTGATGTCGTCGCATGCCATGACGGCGTCTTTATATTTTGCATGTGCAGCCGGAGTCTGGCCGGATTTTTTCCTGAGTCTGGATTTACGGGCCTCTTCGGGAGAGATCTCGATTCCGTACCGGGCGAATAGGAGGTCGCGGTGTCTGCGTCTCAGATAGGAGCTGAAAGCCGGGGTCGAGATACCTTCACGGGAGCATATCTCCTTTATCGGCATATCCGAAGTGCGGTAAAGCTCAATCGCCTTGCTGTATCTTCGCTCCGTCTGCTGCATGATTCCGGCTCGTCAGGGTATAGGAATGTCTTTGAGTGTCATGATCTCACATACCACCCTCTTTACCGTTTCACGGGACGCACCGGAAACCCGTCGCAGGTATAGAACGCATTCTGCGGACGGATATAACCGTTTGAGCCATATAAAGCGTCATGCCGTGAGAACTCCAGATTATAGGCCGCGTCAGGATATGTTAAACCGAACGAGGATGACTGTATCTGGCGCGTCCAGACATATCCTATTCCGTTATTGTATCCTGCGGCCCCGGGATTCCCTCCAAACTTGTAGATTCCGGCACCGGCATCCCAGTCCCTGTATCCGGTCTCAGGGAAGATAATGGACTGGTATTTATCGGGACTTGTATAGAATTCATAAAGATTGTCTGTCGGATTACCGGTTATTATATCGGAGATCTGTACATCAAAGAAGAGGTTCTTGACACTCGTATTCTCGCCCCTTAGGGTAAGACCGGAAAATACATCATTTTTAGGTACCTGGTAGCCGACAGGGCACGGATCATACACAGTTTTGATTTCAGATTCTCCGCCCCACAAATTTGAGTAAGTGATGTTTTCACTTACGTATGCATCTTTGTTGATTGCACGACGCGGAGGATTGTGCCATACAAGAGGATACGAAACCAGATATCCCCTGTCAATCATTTCCCGCGATGTAAGACGATCCTGCCCTGCAAACAGAGCCGGGCGCCATGATGATGCCAATGTCTCGGAGTCATCGAAAAACCGATTGGGATTATCGGTTGTGGTATTATACCATGGATCCCATGTTATAGGATACTGATATGGTTTGTTATTCCATAATGCGTTTGAGCCCACAAAAGGATCCTTACGGCCCCACTGGTAGTATGGGTTATTGCCTCGGGGAAAGGCTATATGAGGCTCTTTAATTATTTCTACAGTTCGTGTAACTGGTCCATCTTCAGTTTGTGCAGTAAATTTTATTTTACATATACGTTTTCGATAGTATCTTATATCTTCACCGTTTGAACACCATCCGAGGTTCACAGGCATTAGACTGTACTGCCGTTTGTCGGAAGCGGTTACGGTTATGTCTTTCTCCTCAAAGGCACTGAGATTCGTGACCCAAATATGCCAGCTCCACATTATGTTCCCGAGTCCATCCTTTACGGCGATTATAGCGTTTCCCTGAGTTATATTGTCATTGACGTTAAAAGATATACCCCCCTTGTTGCCGTATAATCCAGGTTGGTAACTTATATTCTGAATAAGATTTTCAGCGTCTTGCCACACCAATTCCGCTTTGGCAGGGTAGTGATTGTTTTTTTCTCCTGCTGGAATCTCTGAATCATTTCGGATTGTTTCCAGAATATATGGCGATGATATAGGATGCCCTAAATGGTTAGTGAATCTTTTCAGGATATCAGAGGACGTACCATTGGAAGAATATGTCTCATCAACGGTTCTCCCGTCAGCAATCGCGTTTCCATAGACAAGCGGGAATTTGTAAGATCCCTTTGAATCTATGATATAGCAGTTTGCCGTATTCTGCACATTATCTCCTTTCCCGTCAGAGGTAGCCAGATTATATGTAGATGTACGTCCGGGGACGTTTTTAAGCCTGTCGTTTATCTCGACATCTTCATACTGAGGGATCGCCTGTACTTGTATGATGTCGGCTTCTCCTCCCTCTCCTGCTGTCTGTCCGCCGGATACAAACTTATCGTCGAATCCTTTTATCCAGGAAGGTGCCAACGGGTGGCCGGTTGTATTTCCGTCTTCATCTGCATAATCGAAACTTGCTGTCCATTTTACAGGGGTTATCTCTCCTGTTGCCTCGTTCTCTGTATAGCTGCTTACGGTAACAGGGACTCCGGTTTTTATGAAATCATATCCTAAGTTCGGGACACTGTAATCCGGATTGAAATAATATCCCTGATAATTGAATCTTTGTCTCTCGGGGGAAACCTCAAAGATCTGGCGGGTGTATTCTATATGCCAGTCGGGGTCCTTGGGCGAACCTTTGAATTTCAGTGTAACTTTATAATGACAGTTGCGCGCAGCGTTATAGTCGGTATATTTGTCGAGTCCAAGCATGAACCGGTATTTGACATAACCTAAATCAGCCCCGTCTTTATAAATGGCATCTACTTCAATGTATGTGCCGAGAGGTTTGGAATCTTTGCCCGCTTCGGTATCGTCTTTCGAGGTTTTGTCTTTTCCTCTCCCCTGCATGTTCTCATAGAAGAACAATGCGTTCGCCTGTGCGAATTCGCAATCTGAACTATGGACATATTTTCCCCATTCTTTCCCTGCAGGAACGGTAACATCTGGATAATTATGTGTCTTGGAGATATATGCCGGGAAAGATTCAGGAGTGTAAGATCCCGATCCTTTCTCATGATAGACTATCTTCTCTCCGTCATGAATCAGATCGTTCACATCTGTGACGGTATTAACGTCACCAATACGGCACCATCTGGGAATATCCTTGACCTGTACGGATTTTATATATATGTAGACACCCTCCTTTAGTCCCGAACCATCGTATGCCATGGTTATCTTTGAGGCTGCACGCCATAAAGATGCATGGAGCGAATTGCTTCCTGTTTTACCAATCTCAATCAGCGAGGCTTTAAACCGGTTGTCGGCTGATTCATTCGGTTTATCAGGAGAAAAGGGATAATTCCCCGGACTATATTCGGAATCATCTGTATCTGATTTATTCTCAAAATACCCGAACATCTGTCTGTTGGGTGTAACGTCAAATTTATCGTCTGCTGTTTTTTCTCTGTCGTTCCATTCAACAGGGATGGAACGCAGTTTCTCTTCAGAGGCCAAATCCAGATCCGTAAGATCGGTATTGGCGACAGCATACATTCTGTAACGGCCATTCGGAAGCTGAAGGCTGAAAGAAACTTTGGAATGGGCATTCCCGGGTTCATATACTAAATCAGATTCTGAAAATTTTTTTGTATAAGAAAGCTTGCCATCCGCTGTGTATGCGACCAGCCACAGATAATCTATTTTATTCAGAGCATTACCGTTTGAGCGTGTCAATGCTTTCGTAAGTGGTTTGAATTCAACTTCAAAGTCCACAAGACTCTCTCCTTCCGGTATATCGTTATAATCAAGCCCGAATTCATCGACACACGATGCCAGCATAGTAAGCATTCCGGCAAGAAGGAGATATATTATATTTATCAGATGCTTAGGTTTATTCATTTGTCGGATCGTTATTATTAGTTGCCGAACTCAGGATCAAGCTCGACTTCATAATATGGCTTTATTTTTGCAGTGAGGGAAATATCATATTTGTTGCGTTTCACGTAGAACTTATATGAATAGTTCCGGCAAAGGTCATAATAATCCCCATAATTGCTTCCCGAGGGAGGAGGAGGATTGTCGTCTCCTTCATAATACTTGAAATCCAAGATATATTCCTGATACCCACCCTCTCCGTTATAGGTTATTACAAGTTTTGTGCGTTCGTCTTCGGTACGCCCTGTATTTTTGTATTCGGGGACATGAATCACAAAATATCCCGGTTTTTCTCTCCAGAGAGCGACAGATTCGCCTGTTTCCCATTCATATTTGTTGTCAGCAGGCAACGACAGTTCCTGGCTTGTCAGATAGTTGGTAAGATCGGCGGGGAGTTTGTTGAAACGGGTGTTATACCTGACCAGCTTTACACTCGATATATTGTTGACTACGGCATTGTTATCTTCATCCTTTGTTTCATCGAAAACTTCAATCCTGGCGAATGCGCGCTGCAGGTTCAGAGGCATTCCTTCCAGAACTGTTATCTCTTCTCTGAATCTTACGTCATCAAACTGCTGAATCCCATAAAACGGAATAAGATTGGATGCGCTGACAAGTTCACCCGCTCTGTAGTCTCCGATATTTTCAGTAGCTTTCTGCAGCACTCCGTCTATATCGATCTCTTCATACGGTGCCACATAAGGATATTTATCCAAGCCACCCCAGTTGGCAAGCATAAGGATCTTGAAAGATTGTTTTTCGTTGTAGACATTCTTGAATTCGGCTATGTCATCTACGCGGAACTTGATTCGATAAGTCTCTTCCGTCGAACCGACAATCTGCTGTATGTCGAATCTGTCATCTTCCTCTACAAGGGGTTGCGAAAGCTGCTTGATAAGTTTCCCTTCTGTAGTGAAAAGGTATACTCGGAAATCGCCGTTAATTAGATCTATATAATTCTCCGCTCCTATTCCTTCTTCGGAATCGTATGGATTATCGGATGCGGCTCTTGTCGCATCCGCGTTTCCCGTGAATATCGATAGACTTACCCATCGGCTGGTATTGTCTTCGGGAATATCAGGTTCGTCGGATGATGACGAGCATGAACCAAGCAACACCAGAACGGAGACAGCGATACAGCCGATGAATCGACTGACGTGACGGTTTATTATACTAATCATTATCCTTGGGTACATTATAGTCCTTCGATATTGTTTATCCGCACTTCCCAGTCATTTACCTTTATACGTAGCGAATAATAGTTGTTGTTTTCATCGAGGAGGAATATGAACGACCATCGCGACTCGCGGTCGAGATATTCCTGGAGCGGCATTTCGTTCACGTTGTTCTGCTGGCGCGCGAGCTTGATGAGATAGATCAGGTCGAGGTCGAGCACCGTGTTGTCGGAATCGCCGGCGCGGGGCGCCTTCTTGTCGGCGCGAGTAACGCGGAGGCGCGGATTGGCGCCCGGATTCTCCACGATACGCGAAGTCGATATTTGGGCGTAGGCGTTAGAGAGTTCGCTGCCGTCGGGAAGCAGTCCGATGGCTGTCGTGCCTTTGGCCCAGGGTGTATAGACTGTCTCTCCTCGGCTTACAAGAGAGTTGTCCGCAGCCATGTGGGTGTTGTCGGCGATTAGCTGAAAATCGAACATATCGGGGTCTACCGGCTCGCCGCTGAGATGCTGGAGCACGACGCGGATGTTGTTGGTGTTCTTGCGCATTTCCACGGTGGCTTTGTCGACTTCATCTGTGTCGGTGTTGATCTTAAGATCGGCCTCTCCCCAGAAATGATCGTGGAGGGGCTCACCGAGTGCGGCTCCCTCGTGCAGTCCGCCCTTGAGGTTTACTGCAAGTGACGACTCAGCCGAGCCGATTGCCGGAGTCTCGCCGGTATGTTCGAAAGAAGCCTTGTCACATTCCATCCCGCCGTATGCCACTACATGATAGTCGCCTCCAGGGAGTTCGACTCTCATGCGCCAGTCCTCGTCGGCAAGACAGGAGCCGGTTTCGATTCGCTTCTCGACCAGTTTGGAGTCGCTGTCATATATGTAGACCGTAAGGCAGTCTACATTATACATGAATGCGTTGCCGCGTTCCATGTGATAATCGTAGATGAACCTCAGCTCCGCTTCCGTGACGCAGGGGCGCAGGTCGTCGTAGACCGCGTCGCATGATGTGGCGATCATTGTCAGCGCCAGGCATATAGCGGAGCAGAAGGAGGTGATATATTGTTTTTTAAGGAATTTCATTTTTGGTGTCAGTTTTCTGTAATAAGTTGAAATCTGAGAGTATTTTCGAGGATATGAGAGATCTCCTGAGTTTTTATTCAAGGAGGGAGAGTAGGGTGAAAATGAGGCGAGAATGTAAAAGAGATGTAATTAAAAATCCCCCGCGGAACCGCGGAATGGAGCCGCGGGGGATTAAATAGATTTAAATGAATTCTTTCGTTAGAAATCTACATAATTCTTTCTTACGGTCCATGGACGAACCTTCACTGAAAGATTCATGTATAGTTTTGTTTCTTCATCCGGGGTCTCAGGCTTAATCGGATCCGGGTCGTTGCCGGGACGGAAAGGATGGCCGAGACGTTTCAGACTGGTGACATGGAGTTTATAGACATTGTTGCGGACAACACCGAATTCCATAGGGCCCATCTGATTAGGGTTCCCATTGTCATTATGACGGTTCCAGTAGTAATAATAGCAATAGTATCCTTGACCATCTACTCCTGCTGCACCATTGACCACACCGTATTTGGCAAATCCACCGGTTTTTACAGCCGCTTCAGTCTCTGTGTCGTCTAGTGTTTTCGGATCAGCTCCTTCGGCAAGGTTAAGAGAAGCCGCTTTTGCTACTGCATCATTGTATGCTTTTTTCAATATAGGATCGGCATTTTCAGCTGTGGCAAAATTCTGAACATCTTTCCAGGAACCCAGAACTTTCCCTTTAAAGGAAAAAATGTCATATCCGAGAGTCATCTTGCTGCCAATAGGCTTAGTTATATCGGCGGGTTCAATCTTGGCCTTGAAAACGACACCGGTTGAAACACCGTTCTTCTGAATATTTGTACCGGGTATTGTGTTAGGAATCACATAACGCCAAAAATGGTATGTATTATCGTATTTAGTATTTTCGAGAATCTTATCTATCTCGTAATTATCCCATTTATTGTTGACTTCAATACCATCGGCATTGATTATATCTCTAACTCCTACATAATAGAAGAATCTCTTTTCAAACTCAGTTACAGCTGTTGTATTCGTGAATTCCTTTTTAAACTGCCATTCCGGATCAACAACAAAATTATTATTTCTTTCTTTGCCGCAGATAAGGAATTCGTTATTATTGCTTTCTCCCGGAGTCGGAGTGCCGTCCTTTGATACACGACGGAATAGATAGAATTTACGGTTCATGTTTACAAGAGCCATTCGCTTAAGGTAGACTTTGAGCTTCTCAGCATTAGTGTTAACACTCCCGTCGGCGTTAGTTCCGTCAATTGCAACCTCATAATAATAGACAGTCTTTCCATCTGTAGTAGTTTCTGTCTTAACCTGGGATATTTTTGCGCCTGAAGCGTCCTTATCATCAATATCCGGAGCATAATCGAACCGAGCTACAGCTCTTTCTACCTCGATAGCACCATTAGGGGTAAGATTAAAGGCATTTCCGGGAGAGTTATAATCTTTCCCCTCTTCTATTTTCTCTTTAGTAGGTATGTATGACTCATAACGCGACGCATTGGACATAAGGAATTTATTATCTTGCCAGTAAGGCATTGTAGACTTGGTATAGTCGGAACCGTTATCCTGGGTGCCGACAATTCCATTCTTTACCCATTTATCAATATTCCCAGCTAACGGCCCCGCGTTTCCGACAAGTGCATCGATTGCATTCGTGTAGTTACATATCACGTAGACTGCTACCCGGTTTTTATTGTTATTGTCATCTTCGTTTTTGTGAGCTTCATAATGATCAAGAAAAGCCGACCGATTGAAGTCTGCTGTTAGCGTCTGAGGGTCTTTTATTTCTATTGGACTGGAAGTCAAGTCTTTTGTCCATTTGGCGATGAAGCATTTATCATTCCCGTCTTTGTCAAGACCTACGAGAAGCACCATCACGTTTGAGATTGTGTTTTCGTTTAGCTGTCCGGTTTCAGTTCCGTCGGAACTTCCTCCATCCGTTCCGGTCTGACTGCGGGTCAATCCTCCGGTAGCCATCGAAAGATCAATATTGAGGTATACTTTTGCGCCGTCATCGATGGCGGGCTTGTCGTCCTGCTTGATATCCGAAATGTCGGATGTACAGGCGGTAAAAACTGTACCCAGCATTATGGCTGCGGCACAAAATAGATTTTTTGTATTCATTGTCATTATAAAATGGTTATTCTTAAAATTGTATGTGTTTTTTTATCTCTGTTTATTTGCGTTTTGCCTTCCTTTTCATCAGAGCTCTTACTTGTTCTGCAGCTGCAGGCGCTTCGGCGATTCTGAGTTTTGCCGCCCTCTCGAACTGTTCGAGAGCCTTGGGGTAATCCTCCTGAAGGGCGGCCAGGTTACCTCGCGTGTAGATGGCTTCCGGCGTTTCGCCTGCTTTGTTCAGATATCTTTCGGCCGATACAAGGTCGCCGCGTATTATTGCCGAAGCAGCCGCGTTCAGATTGGCGATCTCGGAATCAGGATACATGCGGACGGCCGTCTCGAAGAGATCGTTATATTCCTGCGACCCCGGTTCAAGAGCGCGCGCCGCTACGAAAAATTCGTTAAGTGTCAAATCCTGAGGCCTTGTGTACATCACCCGGACTATCTCGGCCGGGTCGGTGTATGTCCGGATGATATAATCCACCTTATAGTCGGAATGGCGGAGGCCGGGATAGACTTCCTTCAGGAGAAAGCGGTATTGCTCGGGGAATGCGGTACGCAGACGGTTGTCGCGGGCATCGGGCGCAAGGTCGCTGTCGATTACTGCAAGGATAGCCTCGCGGTCCCTGAGATCAGAGTTTTTCACGTAATCGCGCAAGCCTTCCCAGTCTTCAGGCTCGTAAGAGGTTTTTATGAGGTCATTCCTGAAATCATACATATCTCTCACATATTTCTTAAGGGCTTCCGTTCTCCCTTTTGCAAGTCTTTCATTATTTTTATAAGATCCCTCCGGCGAAGCGAACCCCTTTATGGCTATGGAAGTTATGGTGATATCCTTGTTGTCGCGCACTGAATCGATCGAGGCTTTGATTTTTGCGAGTTCGGCGATATTGTCGTGATATTCGGGATAGATCACCGTCTTGTTGACAGGGAAGTCTACGAATGCCCGTCCGCTGAGGCTGCGGGCTTTGACGGCGTCGGCTGTAGGAGCGATGAAAACCGGCACTGCCTCGAAGAAGATCTCCCTGAAGTCGAGTCTGTCGACAGGCATTGTATATTCGCTAAGGATCTGCGCGCAGCAGCCTGAGCTTGTCTCGCGCAGTTCCACGCGGCTCTGTTCCATCCAGGGCTGATAGGCCACGGAGACGGAATAAGGGAGGGTCATGTCTTTTCTGTATCTGTGGAGGCCCGGGATGTCCGTTTTTTTACCGAGTCTTTGCAGATGAATGAAACGGCTACGCCCTGCCACGCTGACCGACGGCAGTTCCAGCTCGTTTCCGTTTTCTCCCACAATGAAGGGGCGCAGCCGCAGTTCCTGGTCAGTTCCGACTTTGTATCCGGCCAATGAAACGGTGAAGTTGCAGTGAAGGAAGGACTCGGAGCGTTCTATCTTCACATTGTCGAGACGGACGGAGACGGCGTCGAGAGCCTTTTTCTCCTTCGCCGTCGAGCTCAGGGTGAGGAACACGGCTGTCAGCAGGCAGTATATTATTCTTTTCATAAGTGTCGTTCGTAAAAGTTGCGGAAAAATGTCTTTTTAGAGATGTTTCAGTGCTATTATGCTCGTGTTGTCTTTTGAATCAGAAGATATAGACCAGATTGAGAGCCGCTTTTGTAGGTCCGAAATAATTATGGGGGCGGTTTGAGGCAAGTTTTGTACCGCAGACCGCACATGGATATTTGTCAAATTGCGTGTAGATCCAGCCAATGGCGATTTCGGCCTCCACGTTCCAGTGCCTGTGGAGGCGCCAGGCATATCCGTATCCAACTCCGGCTCCCGCATACCATCCCTGATAGCGGCTGTCCTTGAGTTTTCGGAAGTCGGTTCCGAGGAAATTGAGGTTCAGGTCTACCTTGCCTATGTTGTATTGGCCTCCGAGCGCATGGAAAGCGAGGAAGTGTCCTCCCATCGCATCGCAGAACCAGTAGCGTCCTTCGGGCTGGAGAAGCCAGTGTTTCCAGCGTTTCCCGTCGGAGAACGACCAGAAGTTAAGATTCCCCGAGACATCGACCGACCAACGGGGCGCCACGGCAACTTCGGCGCCGATGTTGACTGTGGCCGTCGCATCGTATGCTACATTGGTTTTTATACCGATCTGGGCAGAGGCTGTCAAAGCTGACATCACAATGAGCGATATGCAATAGATTAGTTTCATAACTGGTTTGTATGTATGGACTTTTCCGATTTAGACTTTTGCCCCGATGCAAAAGGATTTGTTAAATCTTGTCTTTCATGCCGCTGCGGATTGTGCCGGCATGTTTAATATCTTTCTGGCAAGTTTCTTATTTCCTTTCGGCGAGGTGTCTTTTCTCTGAATGTTTCCTTCGAAGAAACGGATTGAAAATATTACTACTTGAAAACCAATTATTTAAGACGTGCAAGAAAATGAAAGAAGTAATTTTTATACTTTTTATAAAATTTTTTGCTTTGAAAATGCGCTTGGAAATTAGATTTTTTAGTATCTTTGCAAAATAAGATCCGTTTCTTCGAAGGAAACGGATCTTATTTTATAGACCTTTGATGACCAGTTCATTGGCCCGGTCTATAACGGAATTGCTTATATTTGACAGGTAGATCTGGGTTGTGGCGATCGAGTCGTGTCCCAAGGCGTCGGATATGACGTTGATCGGTATGTTCTTCGTCTTGGCGATCGTTGCCCAGGAATGCCGGGAGACATAGGTGGTGAGCCGTGTGCGCATTCCCGCCATTTCTCCGATCTCCCCGAGGGCTTTGTTTATGCTCCGCAGGGCGCTCTCATACTGACGCCTCTCGTCGGTTTCGGGACTTTTTATAAACGGCAGCAGATAGGGGGAGGAGTCGGTATGATACCGTTCGAGCAAATCCCGGATCTGTTTTATGACCTTGATCTGGATGCTCTGTCCCGTCTTGTGGCGCCGGTAGCTGAGACTGTCTCCCCGAAGATCTGTTTTCTTTAGGAAGACTGCGTCTATAAACGACATTCCCCGGCATAGGAAAAGAAACAGAAACATATCGCGTGCGAATTCCAGTTTCGGAACGTGCGAAAGGTCAAGGTTGCGCAGCCGGATGATTTCGCATTGAGGAACAGCCCTCTTTCGTGTTTTTTCCATTCCGGTGAAGACATTCAGAAACGGATTCCTGTTTATGGTCATCTCTTTATTGACGGCTTTGTTATAGACAGCCCTGAGAATACGCATATAAAAAGAGATGGAGTTTCTTGAAAGGCCGCCATGCCGTAGCCAGGTCTGGTACTCCTCCATGACTGTCTTGTCGATAAGGGAGAGCCCGATGTCGTCGCCTTCGCGAAACCGGCAGAAACTCCTCATGGCCGCCTTGTAGTTTCGGGCTGTACCCTCCTGACCGCGTATCCGCATCCGTTCGATTAGATCTTCCATAAACGGATAAAGTGAGGCGGGAATGCCTCTGTCGTGCCTCGAGATCCTGGAGTGACACATTTTTTCTTTCACGATAATCATAGTGTATGTTTATTTGGTTAAATGACTGGCCGGAAGCCTCCGGTCAGTTATTTAACGAAACCAAACAAGGTGCAGAATGGGATGCCGCAAAAAAACAAAATGAAATGCTACAAGGATAGCAGGCTCATGGTTTGCTACCTAATGAAATGTTGCCAAATTACCTAATATGAAATTTTTTTTGTTATTTTTGTACATGAAAACTCTTGAATATAAGTAAGTGTTGGAATTTAATTTATACTTACTTAGAGTGTGTTTGAATTTAAACCGATTTTAACTTTTAGAGTATGTAATGGAAAATCTTGAAATCACTACAGATGATCTTTTTGGTGATTTAAGCCAAGTTTCGGCAGTCGAAAACGAAAGTTTTCTCCTTTCTCAACTTGCTTAAATCCCTCAAAAATCTCTATCTGTATTAATTTCATTTAAATCCAAACACACTCTTAGAAATAAATCCAAACACACTCTTAGAAACAATTTTATTTTGAAAAATTTTTGTCGGGGAATGTTATGTTTTCAATGAAGTTGTTTAAACTAATTTCGAGATGTTAATAATACAGTAAAATAATTAA
>CAJTYD010000021.1 GCA_910583775.1 uncultured Muribaculaceae bacterium
AAAACCTCGGCGGGCCCTCTGCTTCTTTGCGGGATGATTAAAAAAGTTGAGAATAGAGAATTTGTAAATTAGAATCGCATTGTCGTTCAGGTATTTAAACCTCCCGCAAAGGGGCAAGAGGGCCCGCAAAGGTTTTTCGCAAAGTTTTTTAGTTGCATTATCCGGATTATATGTTCTAAAGAATTACCTCTGAACCTCATGCAACTCTGCGGAATCTTATAACATATTAAATTGTAAAGCATTATCCCCAAGTTCAAATTAAGTTCTATAGTAGGCGCAAAGCAGGCAAGGTTTTTATTGCTTTTATTCCATGCGGCTGAAAATAAAGCTCGCCAAGATGATCTGCTCAAGCTGATCTGAAGCACGCAAAGTCGGTTTCGACTGCCGAAACTTGGCGGAAACAGCCAAAAAGATTCTTAAAAGCCTTGAAAGAAATACTATAATAATTTTTTCGAAAGAAATTTAAACAGTTTCTAAATAAACGCCATCATGGTTTCTCCTATGGCAAGGACTGAAAGAAACAACATGATATTAAAATATCTTCTAAGCATTTTCTTTTTTTATAATCCAGAGTATTATATATAAACAAATGGCATCAAGAAGTAATACCATTATCTTTAGGGATAATGAAAGTATTTTGGAGTCGGAAGAAGAAAATACGATAACTAACGGGGCAATGATAAGAAATGTCATTGCCCACTTTAAAAACCGGTATCCCGGAATCTTTAATTCGCTTAATATATTCATCTAATGGTCAGTCTGTGACTGTAAGTGCTTTAAAATGGTTCGAGAGGGTTACTGCTTGAGGTTGTTGGTGCGGATGAGCTCGCGATAGACGAAGAAGTGTTTTTCGATGGCGTTCCGGTAACCTTCCTGGTCGTTGTCCTTTATATATTTAAGGAGGTCGGCGTGGGTGACGAGTTCGCCGCGGCTCTCCAGGTCGTTGTTTATGAGGGTGACGTATTCTTTGAGTTTTGATTTCACGAATTCCATCACCGGATAGATCAGTTCCTGAAACTGCATGATGGTGGAATTGCGCGTTATCTCGTAAAGCTTGGAGTGAAACTTGTGTTCAGAGATATTGGCGTAGATGTTGTCGCCGAGGGCCACTTCCATATTGACGGCTTTTTCAAGGTCGGCGATATCTTCGGGAGTAATATTGCTGAAGATGAATGGAACAATTCCTATTTCGAGCGCGACGCGGAAACCGAGGAGGTTAAGCAGCGACTTGTCGCTCATGATGTTGGGGCAGATGGCACGTTTCATGCCGCCGAAGATCGAGGGCTCGGTGAGGATCATTCCGCGGCGCGTCCGGCTCTCGACTATGCCCATCATTTTCAGACGGCTCAGTGCCTCGCGGACCACGCTGCGGGTCACCCCGAGCTGCTCGGCGAGTTCCATTTCAGAAGGCAGGCTGTCGCCAAGCTTCAGGTTGTGCTCCGTAAAGTAGTTGAGAAGCTCGTTCTCGACCTGGTCTACAAGAGTGGAAGCCTGTTTGACTATTTTAAGTTGCTCCATGGTCTTTTACTAATAACTATACAGAAATAGGCATGATAAAATGAGAGGGTTGATACTGCTCTAAAAATATAGGTAATGACAGTCTGACGATTCTTTCAGACGATAATTATCTTAAATTATGCGAATTTCACCATAAAAGTAATAATATTTGCTATAATAGAAAAGCATTAGCTAAAATATTTTCAAAAATTTAGCAAAGATCTGCTTGAGATTATGGCACTTTGTTGGCGATTTTGATGTTTTTTCGAAAAATTTTTAAAATTTTTATGAAAAAGTTTGCATTTATTAAATTAATGCCTTAAATTTACCGCCGTAATGATACATGTCAATGAAACTTTAGGATTTATTTATTAATAACTTTTAAAGTCTAAACTTTTAAATTTCAAGATTTAAACTTTTATTTTTCGCGCTTGTGAAACTTAATTCTCAGAATTAACAGGTAAGAGTTTATCCATTCTTCGAGATCTTTCCATCAGATTTTTCCCGTTGAATTTGAAATGAAGTCAAAGTTTTTAATTTTTAGCCTAAATTGTCCGACATATCCAACATATCAGACTTAATTGACAGTATCGGGTTTCCCTCAGCGGAGGGGACCGGAATGGATTTATGGTTTTGGTTTATGGTTTAGAACTATATTGGTTTATAGTTTGGGTCTATGGTTTAGGTAATACCCTTTGTCCTGATATCAGAGTCGACAGGTAACCTCTAAACCTAAATCTTAAACCCTAAACTTCAAGTTTTCAAGTTCATTTGAACTTGCGAAACTTGAATAGGGTAACCTCTAAACCTTTAACTTAAACCTTAAACTTGAAATATGATAACGAACTATAATTTTACAGTGTATCAGTAATAAGACAATGGTTAAATAATGATTGTTTATTCGGTTAATATGGTTAGTGCAATTTTTTTTAGAGGGTTAACGATTATTTTCTCATCAGTGTTGATTACTAAATTCATTATTGCTTGATGGTCGGAGGTGATACTCGTCCGGTTTTTCTCTGAAAGGCGTTAGGCCGGGCGAGTCCTCCCTTCGATGAACTAACCTTATTTAAACTGCTGCCTAAGGGCGACAGAGATTGAATTTTCAATTAGCCATTTTAAGTTGGAAAAGAATATGACAACCGATATGAGACGAATATTTCTTCTGATTGTAGCGCTGATGGCGCTTCCGGTTCTTTCCGTGTCGGCCGACAGGGGAGAGGAGACAATATCCTGGAATTCCGTAAAACCGGCTTCCGGCAAATACTCATCTCTTCTCTCGGACAAAGAATCCGGTTATTCGGCCGTGATTCCGACCCCGGTAGGTTTTGTTCTCGTCGGCGATGCCGCCGAGGGCGGTGGCAATCCCGTGACAGGATTCACCCGGGCTGACGGCTCCTCGAAGAAAATGCCTGAACTGCCGGTGCGTATTCTTCAGCCTTACGGCACTACTATAGACAATTCCCTGATAATATCCGGTATTCCGGCCGACGGAAGTCGCGCGGCGATTTATCGTCTTGACCTCGGCGCTCCGCAGAACGGATGGAAACAGACCGAGACGCTTCCCGGAACTCCGAGAGGCAACGCGGCGATTTCCGTTCAGAACAACGGCGCGAATTCCTGTATCTATATAATAGGCGGCGTTTCTGCCGACGGCAAAAAACTGAAAGACGGCTATGTCTATGATACCATCTTGAGAAAATGGAAGAAGATTTCCGGCAACATGCCGGCCGGAATCCATGCCGCCGCTTCCACGGGCGCCAACCATCTGCTGCTGGCCGGTCGCGACAGCGCCGGCAACACGCTGATATATCGATTCCATACCATAACCTCCACCATTACTCCCGGTGAGACCACGGGAGCCAAGGCGGAGAAGATATATGCTCTATCCAAAGGTTCCGACGGAAGCCTTTCTCTTTTGGGGCGTGACGCCGACGGCAAAGCCGTCGAACTCGACGGAGCTATCTCGGTGGGCGACCGCTCGATGGGATTTGTAAACTGGCTCGTGATAGTGCTTTATTTTGTCGTACTTGCCGGAATCGGCGTCTATTTCGCCCGCAAGCAGAAAAACACCGACGACTATTTCAAAGGGGGCGGCCGTATTCCCTGGTGGGCAGCCGGTCTCTCCCTCTTCGGAACGGCGCTGAGCGCCATCACCTTCATGGCTATTCCAGCCAAAGCATTCTGCACCGACTGGAGCTACGCCCTCTTCAACGTCGGCATCGTGCTTGTGGCCCCCGTTATCGTCTGGGTCTTCATTCCCTATTTCCGCAAACTCAACATCACCACCGCCTATCAGTATCTCGAGATCCGCTTCAACGCAGTGATCCGCGTGCTCTGCAGCTTAGCATTCATCATTTTCCAGGTCGGCCGCATGGGAGTGGTGCTTTTCCTCCCATCGATAGCGCTCAACGTCGTGACAGGCATGGATATTTTCGTCTGCATCGGCATCATGGGTATCTGCAGCATCATCTATACGATGACCGGCGGTATCGAGGCTGTGGTCTGGACCGACGCCCTGCAGGTGATTATCCTGCTCGGCGGAGCGCTCTTCGCCGTGATCTATATCATCTGTGAAATTCCCGGGGGATTCTCCGAGACGATGTCAATAGCCGTCGCCGACAATAAATTCAGCCTCGGCTCGATCAATCTCGACCTGCGCGACTCCACTGTCTGGACCGTGCTGATAGCTGCGTTCTTCACCAACCTCACCACCTACGGCACCGACCAGAGCATGGTGCAGCGTTATCTCACCACGCCCACAGAAGGGGCCGCCAAGAAGAGCGTATGGACAAACGCGCTGCTCACCATCCCCGCCACCATAGTCTTCTTCTTCATCGGAACTGCTCTTTATGCATATTACAAGACTTTCCCGACCGAGATGAGCGTGACGGTGAATTCGAGCGACGCCATCTTCCCGTGGTATATCTTCACCAAGCTGCCCACGGGAGTGGTAGGACTCCTCATCTCCGGAATCTTCGCCGCCGCCATGTCGACGCTCTCCGGCAGCATGAACTCGGCGGCAACCGCCTATATCGTGGACATCTATCCGCGCATCTCGCGCAAGAAAGCCGGCTCGCTGCGCACCGCCCGTATCGCCACCTGCGTGATCGGAGTGATCAGCCTTCTCTTCGCCTTCCTGATGGCCACCTGGAACATCGCCTCGCTCTGGGATGAATTCCAGAAACTTCTCGGCCTTATCCTCGGCTCGATGGGAGGTCTATTCATCCTGGGTATGATCACGAAGCGGGCCAATTCCGGCGGCGCGATAATCGGAATCATCGTCAGCATCTTCGTTCAGCTTTTCGTGGCGAAATTCCACACGCTTCATCTACTTCTCTACACCACGTCGGGCTTCATCTCCTGCTTCGTGGTCGGATATCTGGCAAGCTTCCTCTTCCCGCAGAGCAAGAAGAAAATCGCCGCCTGATCCTCTCTTTTATAGAGATGTAGATAATTTCACCAAGACGTTACCTTAGAACTACAGACCAACATATAAATCAAGGACAAGACATTTCGAAAAGGACAATAACAACTAAAACGCATTTATATGAAAGAAAAACTATTGACCGGATTAATCGCCGCCCCCTTCACTCCGATGAACGCCGACGGCACCGTAAACACAGCGCTGATCCCTGCGTATGCCGATTTTCTGGCTGCGAAGGGATGCATAACAGGGGTGTTCATCTGCGGCACCTCCGGAGAGAGCGTATCGCTCACCACCGAGGAACGCAAGGCTATCGCCGAGGCATGGGTCGAGGCTGCTGCCGGTCGTTTCAAGGTGATCGTGCATGTAGGAGGAATGTCGCTGCCTCAGTGTGTCGACCTTGCGGCCCACGCCCAGGCGATCGGCGCCGACATGATGGCCGCCATGGCTCCCTGTTTCTTCAAACCGGCTACCGTGGAGGATCTCATCGCCTTCTTCAAGCCCGTCTGCGCAGCCGCTCCGAAGCTTCCGTTCTTCTATTACAACATGCCGTCGATCACGGGCGTCTTCCTTCCTGTCGACAAATTCCTCATCGAGGCCAAGAAGGAGATTCCTAACCTCGCCGGCGTGAAGTTCACCCACAACAACCTCATGGAACTCCAGATGTGCGTCAACGCCAACGGAGGTGAGTTCGAAGTTCTCAACGGCTTCGACGAGATTCTCATCACGGGCCTTGTATGCGGATGCCGCGGTGCCGTTGGAAGCACCTACAACTATATGCCCGCTCTCTATCAGAAGATTATCGACGCCATCGAGAAGGGCGACATCAAGGAGGCTCAGAAGGCTTCGGCGAAGGTTGTCGAGATCGTAGACGTCCTCGTCAAACATGGAGGAGGAACACGCGCCGGCAAGATCTTCATGAAACTCGCCGGCTTCGACTGCGGCCAGTGCCGTCTGCCGATCGCTCCCTGCTCCGACGAGGAACTCGAGCAGACACGACGCGAACTCGAGAAGACCGAGTTCTTCAAGTATGCCGCAATGTAGGAATTTGAAATCCCTCCGGTTTCTTATACCTAATGATCCCTTGTTATTTAGAACCTGAGTCGGTAAAACCTGCAACTCAGCGATTTTGAATAAGCGATATATGCAAGTTTATTTACTATGAATAAGTCACTTGTTTCTTTTTCATTAATTAACAATTAACGGATTTGAAATAATTGCTTAAAGAAAGAAGAATATTTTTGCATTTGTAGATTTAAGAAAAACAACTTTTTTATCACCTAACTATTGAAATATGAAAAGAAGTCTATTTTTACTATTGCTTTGCATGCTATGTATGCCGATATCGGCATTCGCACAGCAATACGCGCTCAAGGGCGTCGTAAAAGATGAGACAGGAGAAGGCTTGCCGGGCGTTTCGATCCTGGTGAAAGGCACTTCCCGCGGTGCAGCCACGGACATCGACGGCAGCTATACTATCAATGTAGCCAAAGGAGAGACAGTGGTATTCTCATACGTAGGCTGTCTTCCCCAGTCGATCAAGATCACGGGCCAGAAGACCCTCGACGTAACGATGAAAGCGACTGACGATTCACTCGATGAGGTCATTGTAGTAGGTTACGGTTCTCAGTCGAAACGTACCGTATCTTCTTCAATCGCATCGGTCGACGGCAAGACACTCGAGAATTCACCTAACAATACAATCGGTGACGGTCTGAAAGGTAAGATCGCCGGTGTACGTGTATTTAGTTCCGATAACACTCCGGGTGCAGAGGCCACATTCATTATCCGCGGTGGATCATCGATCTCTCAGAGCAATGCTCCTCTTATCCTCGTCGACGGGGTTGAGCGTACTATGGAAGGTCTGAATCCTAACGATATCGAGTCCATCCAGGTCCTTAAGGATGCCGCATCATCTGCCATCTACGGTTCACGTGCATCTAACGGTGTTGTTCTTATCACAACCAAAAAGGGCTCCAAAGGGAAAATGAGAATTACCTTCGAAGCCGGACTCGCATACGAGAATACGGAGCGCATGATCGAATATCTTTCAGCAGAAGAGGCTGTGCCTCTGATGCGCGACCGCTGGGCATCCGGCCCGAACGCGGCAACCAAACTTCACTCCGACGGATATGCATATTCCGACGCCAATACAAACGCATCGAAATATTCAACCCGCTATCTTCAGCCCGGGGAGTCGATTCCCGCCGGCTGGAAATCATGTCAGGATCCCCTTGATCCCACTAAGACTCTTATCTTCGAAGACAATGACTGGGCAGGCGACTGCTTCCGCGCAGCCCTCTGGCAGAACTATTACCTCGGCGTTGACGGAGGTACTGATAATTTGAGTTATAACGCTTCTATCGGTTATACCCGCGACAGCGGTGTCGCTGTCGGCTCAGGCTTCAACCGTTTCAGCGCCCGCACCAATGTCGTGGCCAAGATTCTCAAGAATCTTAAGTTTACATCAAACCTCGACTTCAGCCAGACGAATACGGAGGCCTACGCAAGCCAGTATCAGGTTATTTCACGTGGTATGATGACCCCGGCCGTGCAGCGTAAGACATTTGTCAGCGATGATCAGTGGTACGGAACTCCGACAACCGGACCTAACGCTTCATCGCCAAACCCTGCTTTCTATGACTATTATAATGACAACAAGAACCGTGTGAACCGTACCGGTCTTGTAGGAACTCTCGATTACGAGCCTCTTCGCGGATGGCATATCGTCGGCAGCGCTTCATTCTTCAATTCGCAGGGTTATAGAGATTCCTTCCACAGAGCGGATCCTTATAACGGCACGCGCAATGCCACTGCTGCCAATACAGATTTTCAGCGTCTGAAACTCGAGGCATATACCAATTATACCTTCAGTATAGGTCAGAGCCATAACTTCAACGCCATGGTCGGATACTCATGGCAGAAATATGATTATCGCTCATTCAGCGGTTCAGCCAACAACCATGCCACCGACAAGATTCCGACTCTTAACGCGGGCGTTCCTCAGTCGGCTACCTCAACCTATCAGAAAGAGGTGAATATAGGTTATTTCGGCCGTATCAACTATGATTTCAAGAAAAAATATCTGCTGACTCTTACATTCCGTGAGGATGGATCATCCCGTTTCGCCGATGGCAATCAGTGGGGCTTCTTCCCCGGAGCATCAGTAGGATGGATCATGAGTTCGGAAAACTTCATGCAGGGCATCGACTGGATCAACAACCTCAAGCTTCGTGTCAGCTACGGCCAGACAGGTAACAATAACGTAGGTTACTATGATGCGCTCGGCCTTTATGCGACTACCACGAATTATGACGGCGAGGCCTCCGTGGTCGCTTCTGCAATGCCTAACAAGGATCTGAGATGGGAGAAGTCGACCCAGCTCGACGCCGGTTTCGATTTCAGTGTCCTTAACGACAGGATCTCTCTCGGTTTCGACTTCTTCAACAAGATTACCAACGACCTGATTACAAGTCGTCAGCTTCCCAATACATCTGCATTCGGCTCTATCCTTACAAACAACGGTAAGGTACGCTTCCGTGGTTTCGATATTGAGCTTAATACCCGCAACATCGTCAAGAAGGATTTCGAATGGGATTCACGCTTCACTCTTACATACGTAAAGAATAAGGTGCTTGAACTCCCGGAAGCCGTTAACCCGGACGACCGTAGAGCCAAAAACCGTCAGGGCGGTTACACTGTGACAATGGCCGACGGTTCTACGATTGAATTTGGTGGAACCGCAGAAGGTGAACCCTTGGGAAGAATCTACGGATACAAGCATGCCTATATCATCACAACCAAAGAGCAGGCTGCCAATGCGAATTATGACGCATCTTCCAAGGGCTGGGACTGGACAACCGGAACCAGAATGGGCAACGGAAAAAAGACCATCGGTGACTATGAATGGTGCGACCTCAACGGCGATGGCAAGATCAACGGATCGGATATGTATCTTCTTGGAAATACAATTCCACACACAACCGGCGGTTTCGGAAATACCTTCACTTATAAGGGATTTACTCTGAACATCTATCTCGACTTCGCGTTCGGACATTCAATCTCCAACGGTTATCTGCAGCGCCAGATGTGTAACTTCATGGGTGGCAATACATCGCTTCCCCGTGAACTCCTCAAGGCCTGGAACGAGGGTGATGATCCTGCGAAAGCTAAATACGCACGTTTCTCCGGTAATGACTCCGACGACCTTAACAAGAACTATCGCGATAATTCCGATATATTTGTACAGAAGGCTGATTACCTTTGTATCCGTGAGGTATCGCTCAGCTATCAGATGCCTACCAAACTCGTGAAAAAGGCAGGAATGCAGGATGTAAGATTTACATTCGCAGGTAATAACCTTCATTATTTCACAGACGTGATCGGACTTTCTCCCGAGATGGGTTCCGCAAGCACATATAACGCGAGTTTCAACACCTATCCTCCTATCCGTAAGTTCTCTTTCAATGTTAAGGTTACTTTCTAAACAATTAAAATGAGAAAAGATATGAAAACTAAAATATTATCAGGCTTACTTCTTGGTTGCCTTATGACAGGGCTTACCGCCTGTCATGACGATCTGAACGTGGTGCAGCCAAGTCAGTTCACCTCCCGTTCCATGTGGACTGTAGAGAATGACGCGAAAGCTGCCGTAAACGGGATGTTCAATCAGTTCCGAAGCATAATGTCGGAGAACTTCCTGATCTACGGAGATATGCGCTCAAATCTCTATAAATCCGGAAGCGAGGTTAACGACAACTTCTTTAACCGGCTTGGACAGAACAGTATTCTTATAGGAGATTCTCCAACAAACTGGGCTTCTTTCTATACTACCATTAACAGCGCCAATCTTGTATTGAAACATGTCCCGGACATTAAGTTCCAGGAGGAATCAACAAGAAACGAGGTTTTGGCGAATGCATATTTTGTCAGGGCTTTCTGCTATTATACCATCGCTCGCGTATGGGGAGACGCGCCTCTTCTCATCACGGGATTTGAATCGGAAAACCAGGAGGATATGTATCCTACGAGAACTCCTGTAGCCGAAATTTATGCCCAGATTGAGTCTGATCTCGACAATGCAATCAGTCTGATGCCGACCGCCAGGTCAATTCACAAGGCTTCAAAAGGTTCCATCAATATGTTGCGTGCCGACTTCTTCCTCTGGAAGGCCGCTCGTCTTGGCGGAGGTCAGGCTTATTATCAGAAGGCGCTTGACGCTGCAAATGCGGTGATAGGGGGCGGTTATTCTCTGCTTGCCAATTTCAAGGATGTCTTCAAACTGGATAATGAGAGTAACGATGAGCTCATTTTTACCTTCCCTTATACGGTGGGCGAGAATGTCAGCCCCGGAGGGTATCCTAATTATTATTCATATTTCCTTGCTCCGGTATCAAAAGTCGCTAATCTTGCAAGTATGGGATTTTCCCAGGAACAGATTCCCGGTGGATCCCATGCACAGTATGTGGTTCCGACACCCGAATATCTCGCTTTCCTTCTTGCGGACCCCGCCGATACAAGAAGCGCAGTTACGGTTCTTGATGTTCCTCAGGAGGTAAAGGAAATTCTGATTGATCCGATGTTTGTTAAATTCCAGGGCCAGTATCAAAACGGCACACGTATATTTGACAACGACATGATTATCTATCGTCTTGCCGAGGCTTACCTGCTTAAGGCAGAAGCCTGCAGCGGCCTTGGAGACGCAGCCGGAGCTATGGCTGCCCTTAATGTGATAGCAAAACGGGCTCGCGGCGTGGATAATTATTACACCGGTCTGAGCGGCGATGCCTTGACAGACGCCATCATTGATGAATCGAAGATGGAGCTTGCCGCCGAAGGCAAAATGTTCTGGCTCTATATGCGAATGAATCAGGAATTCAAGAAAATCTCCTCTTTGGTAGGCAAAGAGAATGTCCTGAATATCACTCTTTGGCCGGTTGCTCAGGCTTGTATCAATACAAACTCCAAGATTGAGCAGACTCCGGGTTATAAATAATAAATAAAACACAGTGGTTTGATAGATGCCCGTCTGTTGCCCGAGTGGTTGCGGGCGGGTGTCTTATATTTTCTATAAATTGATTTTTCTATGTCAAAGTCTCTTTTTCTCGGTCTCGCGGGCTTGATGGCCGCTTCAGCGGCTTTTGCCGCCTCCCCGGGGATCATGGTGGTGAACGTTTCCAAGAAGGCTCCCGTGGTGACTATGAAGGAATACAGCCCGGTGCTCCATTTCCGTCTCATCAACAAAAGCGGCAAGCCATATAGTCTCAAGGACGTGACGTTCTCGCTCAAAGGCTCTACCGATCCTTCTTCGGTGACGTCCGCCTCGCTTTTCTATGGCGACCGCAAGCCCGATTACGGCGATATGCAGCCCGACAGCCTTGTGGCTACCGTGAAACCCGCCAACGGATCGATACGTTTCCGCCCCGCCGGTAAAATTACCGCCGACACTCTCAACTGCTGGCTGACGCTCCGGCTGCGCGATGATGCCGCCGACAGCCGCGCCCGTGTCGAAGTGGCATGCACACGGCTTGCCTCGACGGCCGGAAATATCGCCGCATCGGCTCTCAAGACCGGCCCCCTGCGTGTGGGAGTGGCAGTCAGAAACCACGGCCAGGACGGCATAAACACCTCGCGTATCCCGGGGCTGGCAACTTCCTCGAAGGGAACACTGATCGCCCTCTATGACGCCCGCAACGAACGCGACGACGACCTGCAGGGCGATATCGACATCGCCATCAACCGCTCTGAAGACGGCGGAAAGACATGGGGACCGGTGATCAAGGTCATCGACATGGGAGAATACGGCGGCCTGCCGCAACGCTACAACGGTGTGAGCGACGGCGCGATCCTCGCCGATACCCGCAACGGCAAGCTCTATGCCATCGGCCTCTGGATGCACGGCATCAACGACCCAAAGACCGGTAAATGGGTGGAGGGACTTGATGAAAACTCGAAAGTCTGGAATCACCAGTGGCGCTCCTACGGTTCGAATCCGGGATACGACATCAAGGGCTCGTCGCAGTTCATGATGGCCGTAAGTTCCGATGACGGAAAGACCTGGAGCAGGCCGGTGAACATCACCCGCCAGGTGAAGAAGCCGGAATACTGGCTTATGGCCCCCGGCCCGGGACGTGGAATCGTGATGGAAGACGGCACTCTCGTTTTTCCCGCAGAAGGACGCGATGAGAAAGGAGGAGCCTTCTCGACCATCATCTGGTCGCGCGACCACGGCAAAACCTGGACTGCCGGCGAACCAGCAACCCACAACACCAACGAATGCCAGGTGGTGGAGCTCTCCGACCATTCGCTGATGCTCAACGCGCGCCATCGCGCCAACCGCCGCCTCAAGGAGGGGAACGGCCGCGCGATCGCCGTCACCAAAGACCTCGGCAAGACCTGGACGCAGCATCCCACATCTCGCAAGGCCCTTATCGAGCCGGCATGTCAGGGCGGTTTCTACCGTCACGACTATGTGCGTGACGGCGAGAAGAAGCATATCCTGCTTTTCTTCAATCCTTCGGATACCGACAGCCGCATCAACCATACCCTCAAGGTGAGCTTCGATGACGGCGAGACCTGGCCCGAGGAATACTGGATGCTTCTCGACGAAGGTAAGGGCGCCGGATATTCATGCCTCACGGCCATCGACCCCGAGACTATCGGAATCTTCTACGAGGGCAGCCGCTCCGACATCCAGTTCCAGGCGATACCCCTCTCCGAAATCCTTAAGGAAAAATAATCCGATACATTTACCTCCCTTTGTAAAATATTTAGTAAATTAGAGAATCAATTAAAACTTAATCTATAACATGAAAAGAAGCGAAATCAACAATCAGATACGCAAGGCCTTGGACATCATGGCCAAATGCAGGTTCAACCTTCCCGACTGGGCGTCGTGGACGCCGGAGGAATGGGTGAAGAAAGGAAACGAATGTGCCGAGATACGCGACTGCTCGATGGGCTGGGATATCACCGACTTCGGGTGGGGTGATTTCCCAAACATCGGCCTCACGCTTGTGACGCTGCGCAACGGCAAGGCCAACGATCCGAAATACACCAAACCCTATTGCGAGAAAATAATGATAGTAGGCGAGAACCAGGTAACTCCCTATCATTTCCACTGGTTTAAGACAGAAGACATCATCAACCGCGGCGGAGGCACTCTCTGCATGAAGCTGTATAAGGCCGACAGGGAAACCGAGCAGCCCACCGAGGATGAGATCACCGTTTCGATCGACGGCGTAGAGACAAAAGTGAAACCGGGCGAGACCATCCGCATCGAGCCGGGACAGAGCATCACGTATGTGCCCTATCTGTACCATAAGTTCTGGGGCGAGGGGGGCGACTGCCTCGTTGGCGAGGTGTCGACCACTAACGACGATGCCGCCGACAACCGTTTCCTCGAGCCTAAGGGTCGCTTCCCCGAGATCGAGGAGGATGAGGCTCCTTTCCGCCTGTTGTGTAACGAATATCCCAAAGCAGAATGAGACGCATATTATTATCCTTGATCGCGGCGGCCGCTGCCGTGGGCGCTTCAGCGCAGGTTGACTACAACCGCCAGGGTCCGCTCAGCGACAAATCGTTCAATATCGTACTTCTCGGTGACCCCCAGAACTATACGAAGTTTGACTATAACCAGCCTGTGTTCGACCTGATGATGGCCTGGACGCAGCATCATCTCGACACGCTCAACGTCAAGGCCGTGCTCTGTACCGGCGACCTCGTCGATCAGAACGAGAATATCGTTCCTCCGTTCCCCCGCTTCGCCAATCTTCCGAGCGAAATGCAGTGGCAGTATATCTCAAAGGAGTTCGAGCGTCTCGACAACCGGGTGCCTTACCTTATCTCTACCGGAAATCATGACTACGGTTATCTCCGTTCGGAAAACTCGATGACCCGTTTCCCCGACTTCTTCAAGCCCGACCGTAACTGGACTCAGTGGGGCAAGACACTCGTCTCCACCTTCCCTAACCGCAACGGCAGCCAGAGCCTTGAGAACGCCGCCATGGAGATCACTGATCCCAACTGGGGCAAGCTCCTGATTATTGTAGCCGAATTCGCTCCCCGTGACGAAGTGCTCGACTGGGCGAAGAAGCTCTGCGAGTCGGATAAATTCAAGGATCATAAGGTTATCTTCATGACCCATTCCTATATGACGGGTTTCGATGCCCAGAGATATGTCAAGGAGCACTATAAGATTCAGCCGGCTAACAGCGGCGAGCAGATATGGCAGAAGCTCATCTATCCGACGAAGAATATCCTGCTTGTGCTCTGCGGCCATTACGCCAAGCCCAACGAGCGCTATGACTATACCACCGGATTCCGCACAGACAAGAATATCGCCGGCCGCGACGTGCACCAGATGATGTTCAACTGCCAGGGCATCGGCGGAGGTATGAGCGGCAACGGCGGCGAGGGCTTCCTGCGTCTTCTTGAATTCATGCCCGACGGCAAGACCGTGGAGGTGAGGACTTATTCCCCGCTGTTCGGTTATTCTGCCCAGACAAAGCATCTGGCATGGCGCAACGAGCCTTACGACAGATTCTCATTCGTGTTGAAATAAAACTTCCAAACATAAACAACCTCACAGTAATGAAACTTAAACACTTACTCTTACTGATAGCAATTATGACATCTATGAATATAGAAGCGCAGAACCACTGCAAGGCATGCGACTGGCTGGCCTCCGGAGTATGGGCCAACGGCTTCAAGACCGCTCCCGACAAATCGGTTAACGCCAAGGAATTCAAGGAGCAATACACTAAAAACAAAGAGCTCTGGGACAAGGTATTCACCTTCCTGGCCAATAACGACCTCGAATCGCTGCCCGTCGGCACCACCGATATCGAGAAGGGTCGCGCATGGGTAACCGTCAGCGAATATGTGCCTAATCCCGCCGAGAAGCAGAAGATCGAGAGCCATCGCCGCTTCATCGACCTCCAGTATACGCTCCGCGGCAACGAGAAGATGGGACTTGCCCGCGACAAGGAACCGGGCGTGCTCATGGAGTATAACGACAAACGCGAGGTTGCTTTCTGGACTTCAAAGAACATTGAATATTTCAAGGCCGGCCCCGAAACCTTCTTCCTCTTCTTCCCTTCTGACCTCCATCAGCCCTCGGTGCTTGACGGAGAGCCTGTGAAGAGCAAGAAGATCGTTGTCAAAATCGAATATGCCAGATAATATATGAAGAGATTTTTGTTAAGTATGTCCGCCCTGGTTCTCGCGTTGGCCATGAATGCAGAGAATCCTGTGGCGAACCCTAAATCGGTGGTGGTCTCCGGCAACGCCCGCTTCACGGTGCTCACTCCTGAGATGATACGTATCGAATACAGCCCGAGCGGAAAGTTCGAGGACCGCGCCACTTTCAGCGTAATCAACCGTGAACTCCCCGACGTGAAATACAAGGCTAATGAGAAAGACGGCGTCCTGACTATCTCGACCTCTAAACTCGATCTCAGATACAAGACCGGAACCAATCCGCTCACTACCCCCGCCTCTGCCGACAACCTCAGCATATCGCTGAAGCTCGACAACGGCAAGACCGTGGAATGGTTCCCCGGCAAGGAGGATCCGCAGAACCTGAAGGGAACTTACCGCACGCTCGACCGCAACGAGGGCGACGCCTACCGCAGCAAGCTTGAAAACGGCGTTGTCTCGCGCTCGGGGTGGGCCGTGATCGACGATTCTCCCTCGTTCAAGCGCGCCGACGGCAGCGGGTCGCTGGCCCTGGAGCCTCAGGACGACTATTTCGACTGGGTGGCTCCGCGAGCCGACAAGGATGCCCTCGACCTCTATTTCATGGGTTACGGCCATAACTACAAGCAGGCGATCTACGACTTCACACGCATCGCCGGCAAGATCCCGTTGCCTCCGGATTTCGTTTTCGGATACTGGTATAGCAAGTATATGAACTATACGTCGCAGGATTTCCGCGACATCATGGCCGCTCTCAACGAGCATGATATCAACACCGACGTGCTCATCATGGACATGGACTGGCACTGGAACGGCCGCAAGGAGGATTCCAACGGCCGCGGAGGCTGGACGGGCTGGACCTGGAACACAAAGCTGATTCCGGACCCGGAGAAGCTGATCGCCGACATGCACGCCAACGGTATGCGCACGGCCCTGAACCTACATCCGGCCGACGGTATAGCCTCCGACGAGGATTATTTCAGGGAGATGTGTTCCGACCTCAGCCTTAATCCTGCGGAAACGAAGAAGATCGAATGGACACTCGAAGACAAGGCTTTCGCAAAGTCGTTCTTCAAACGCATCATCCGAGCCCGCGAGGCTCAGGGTGTCGATTTCTGGTGGCTCGACTGGCAGCAGCATCTGCTGAACAAGGCGGTGCCGGAATTGGGAGAGACCATGTGGTGCAACCACGTTTTCTTCAACGAGATGAAGCGTAACCGTCCGGACCGCCGTCCGGTTATCTTCCACCGCTGGGGTGGCCTCGGGAGTCACCGCTATCAGCTCGGTTTCTCGGGCGACAGCCATATTACGTTCCCGACCTTAGCGTTCCTTCCCTATTTTACGGCTACGGCCTCGAATGTGGGCTACGGATACTGGGGACATGATCTCGGCGGCCATACCACCGACCGCAAGAGCGGCTTCAACGTGAACGACCCCGAGCTGCTGCTCCGCTGGATACAGTATGGCGTCTTCTCGCCGATTTTCCGCACGCATTCCACGAAGGGCGGCAACATCGAGCGCCGCATCTGGAAGTATGACAACTTCGACCAGATGAATCAGGCAGTGAAGCTCCGTTATTCTCTCTTTCCGTATATCTACACGATGGCGCGTAACTGCTACGACACGGGTCTGAGTATCTGCCATCCGCTATATTACGAGTATCCGGAGGCCCCCGAGGCCTATACGTTCGAGGGAGAATATTTCTTCGGCAACGATATTCTCGCGGCTCCCGTGACCGAGCCTTCACAGAACGGAAAGAGTGTTAAGAAGATATGGTTCCCGCAGGGTGAATGGTGGTCGCCTGTCCACAACAGGCTCTATCGCGGAAACCAGACTCTCGACATCGAATATGCCCTCGACGAGATTCCTTATTTCTATCGCAAGGGAGCGGTGATCTTCCGCAATCCCGAATCGGTGAAGCGCGTCACGGAGCGTCCGGACCATCTGCTGATAGACATCGTCTCTGCTCCGAAAGGAGAGGGCTCGCTCTATGAGGACAGCGGCGACAGCCAGGACTATGACAAGGTGTTCGCCATGACCAGACTTCGCCACAGCCTCAAGGGAAACAAGGGAAGCTATGAGCTGTTGCCCCGCGAAGGCTCATACGCCGGAATGAAGGATGCGAGAAGCTACACGATGCGCATCTACGACACGAACCGTCCCCGCGCCGCGAAAGTAAACGGCAAGTCGGCCGAGTTCAGCTATGACGCCGCCTCGCGTTGCACCACCGTCAACGTTCCCACAAGCCCCTGCTCCTCTAAGGTCAAGGTAGACGTCAACTATTGATTTCTTAAGACTCCTGTTAGGGGTCGTATTCCGCGACCGCCCCGCGGTCGTCTTCCATACCGCAAACCTACCACGGGTCGGAAAAGGCGTTCGCCTTTCCCGACCCGTGGCTACAATCCGTGACCCCTGCCGGAATCCGCTTCTATGCGACAATTAACCGCGACCGTGCGATAACGAACCGCGACTATGCGACAACGAACCGGGACCGACGACCGCGGAGCGGTCTCGGATTATAGCCACGGGTCGGAAAAAGGGGAAACCTTTTTCCGACCCGTGGTGGCTTTGCGAAGTGGATTACGACCGCGGGGCGGTCGCGGAAAGACCCTGACTCCTCACAGTCCGACGGCGCCATCTCTAAATTGAGAAAAACCTTTCGGCTTGCAATTAATCCTCTGCGCCTAATACCACTACTATACTAAGGAAGTAATGTCAATCCATCGACTTATTCCGGCCGTAATTTTTGCTTTGTAGGGATCAGTCGGCGAGGGAGAAGCGGTAGACGCAGGTCTGATGGTAGGGCTTTTCCGGATGAAGCTCGATCGAGGGGAAATGCAGGTTGTTGGGGGTGTCGGGGAAACATTCCGTCTCGAAGCAGATGGCGCTCCGGCGCGGATAGGTGGTGCCGTGCATACCGGTGAAGCCGGGCAGATAGTTGCCGGAATACATGATGAGGCCGATCTCCGTTGTCTCGACGTCGAGGCGTCTTCCCGTCTCGGGGCTTACTACCGTTGCGGCGTGTGTCATCTCCTTGAGCTGACGTTTGCGCAACACGAAACCGTGGTCATATCCTTTGCCGTAAATGAGCTGGGGGAATCCGCATTCGATGCGCTCGCCGATTGCGTGCGGCTCGCGGAAATCGAACGGCGTGCCTTCAACCCTCAATATCTCCCCGGTGTGATTGGTGTTATCATCAGTGGGGAGATAATAGTCGGCGTCTAAGGTAACTATATGGTTCTCAATCGAAGATGTGGGTGTGGAGACGCCGTTGAGGTTGAAGTATGCGTGGTTTGTGGGGCAGAAGATCGCCGGAGCGTCGGTGGTCGCGTCGTAGTCGATGCGCAGTTCGTTGTCTTCGGTAAGAGTGTATGTCAGACAGACGTCGATGTTGCCGGGGAATCCCGCCTCACGGTCTTTATAATGATATGTCATAGTTATATGGCGGCTGTCGGCGCTCTCAACCTTCCAGACCACAGTGTGGAAGCCGTGGTCGCCCGAATGGAGCGTGTTTGGAGCGGAGTTGAGGACGAGTTCATAGTCCTTGCCTCCGACGCGGATACGGCCGCCTAAAATGCGTCCTGCAACCGGGCCGATTGTCGCGCCGATATACCATCCCTTTGAGAGGTATTCGGCCCCTTCGAGGGAATCTGCGCCGATCACGACGTTCTCGAACTTGCCGTCGCGGTCGGGAACCATCATCGAGAGGATGATGGCGCCATAGTTGGTGACGCATACCTCCATCCCTTTTGAGTTGCACAGAACGTATAGCCCGGTCTTGCCTTGCGGGGTCTCTTTCTCGAAGGCTTCGGCTTTCAGGCCTGTCTTGTTTTCCATTGTCTTTTCCATGTTATCGATTTATTGTTAGAGTATAGTCGTTGTGTGGATATTGGTTTATGGTTTGGATCTTGGTTTATGGTTTGGGTTTATGGTTTAGATAATACCTTTGCATCTATAATCGGGTCAAAGGGTAACCTCTAAACCTTAACCTTACACCCTAAACTTTAGCAAACTTCAATTATTAATTTAACGGATTCGGGTTGTGGTTTATTGGAAAGCTGTCACACAGCAGATTCTGATTCTTTATATCAGAGGTCGGACTCACCCGGCATGATTGCCATCGGATAATACCGGATGAGTTCCGCGCCTCCGACCGTGAAGCATAAATAAAGTTAAGGTTCAGTAGTCATAACTGTTCAATCTTATTTAAGCAAGTATGTCTTGTAAAACTTACTTAAGGTGATTCAAACAGTCCATCAAATCATGAGAAAATAATCGTTAACCATTAATATTATTCACCTTAATACTAAATACTAAGTAAAAATCGATCTGCGGTGTTTTAAGGTACAAGCTCTAAATCGCATATATCGCCATTGAAATTCCTCTGGTTGTCGCAATAGTCCCAGTCTTCTATTCAATCCTCTAAATAGTCTAAATTGTAGTAATTGTCGGACAAATCGGGTCGAAATTAAAGCCTTAAATAATCGCTATCGCTTCGGAATTTATAAAATGCTGATAGAGAATAAATAAGGTTATAAGATTCGGCTGTTATGCCAACAATCTGCTTTTGCGCCTTAAATTTAAGCATAATTTTTTGTTTCTGCAAACATTTTTGCAAATATTTTAATAAGTTTTTTTAATTGCTGATAAAATGTTGCAACAAATGTAGGGACAAAGGATGTCCCTACATTTGTTTCGAATTTGCTTAAAGTTAGAGGCGTTTGATCACGATGTCTTTCCATTCCACCTTGATGCCTCCGCCGTCATGGATCTGAAGGGCGATGCGGCCCTGGGCCTTTCCGATCTTCTCGTCGCGGAAGTCGACCATTGGCTTGCCGTTGAGCCAGGTCTGCACATGATCGCCGACAACGCGGATGCGCATCGTGTTCCATTCTCCCTCCTTGAGGATGTTCTCCTTCTCGTCGGGAATCTTCTGCAGCCAGCCGCGGCCATACGACTCATAGATGCCGCCGGTGTCCTGTCCCTTGGGCGCCACTTCACACTGCCAGCCGTGAACTTTCACCGGAGGCTCGATGAACGAGCGGAAGAAGACACCCGAGTTCCCGTTGGCGAGCTGACGGAACTTGAGCGTAAGGTCGAAGTCCTTGAAGTAATCGTTTGTGGCGAAATATCCGTATTGTTTGTCGGGACCGCTCTCGCATACGAGCAGGCCGTCCTTGACATACCATTTCTCGGTGCCATAGTTCGTCCAGCCCTTGAGGTCCTTGCCGTTGAAGAGAGACTCGGGCTTGCTGTCTTTTTTGGGGAGACGCTTGATCTTGATATTGCGGAACGACGCGGGGTCGCCGTGATCCTGGAGGCATATCACGCCGGTGCGGGCGAGACCGTATTCGGGAGCATGGCTCCATTTGCCGCTGTTCTTGCGGGCATACCAGTCGTCGGTCCAGGCCTCGAACTCCAGTATCTTATGGCCGTTGAGCCAGTGCTCCACGTGGCCGTTGTCAAAGACGATGCGCGAGTTGTTCCATTCTCCCTGCGGGTTGACGAAAAGGGAGTCGGGGTCCGGGAGATGCATCGCGTAGTCAACGCCTATCTTCTGCCATTCGGCGAGTTTCTTGGGAGAGCGTTTCTTTTCCCAGCCCTCGACGTCGATTAGCTGATATTCCGGGCCGGTCACGTACGGAACCTTGAAGTAGGGGTTCTCGACAACGTGATAAAGCATTCCGCTGTTTCCGCCGGGAGTGAGTTTCCAGTCCCAGTCGAGGATAAAGTTGTCGAATTCCTTGTCGGTGACGATATATCCTTTCCCGTCGCTTCCCGAACCTTTTGCCTTGATGCAGCCGTCGACGGCGTGCCAGGGCTCGGTCAGCGTAGTGCCGTTATAGTCTTTCCAGCCATTCATTGTCTTGCCGTCGAAAAGGAGCTCCCAGCCTTCGGCGATCTCCTTTTCGGTGAGCTTGTTGTTTTCTTTGGCCGTTGCGGGAATGGCCGACAGAAGCAGGGCTGCCGCGCCTGCGCTCAGAAATAGTTTTAGGGTCTTCATTGGTTTATATTTATTGTTTTACCTGTGTGTCGGCTGCGTTCCGCCTCTAAGATCAGCCGGTGTGATTCCAGAGCCACTTCCAGCGGGGAGGTGAGTGGCAGCCCGGGAT
This sequence comes from uncultured Muribaculaceae bacterium, assembly GCA_910583775.1. Classification (GTDB taxonomy): domain Bacteria; phylum Bacteroidota; class Bacteroidia; order Bacteroidales; family Muribaculaceae; genus Lepagella. The sequence goes on from CAJTYD010000021.1 coordinate 21,235, forward strand.
TCAGCAGCGATTCGATGAAATTGCCGATCACCGACATGTCGGCGCCTCCGTGGTGGGGAATCTTGTTGAGATGCGAATAATCATAAGTGGAGGTCTCGCGGGTGCGGAACATACGGGCGCGGATCAGGTCGCCGTAGCAGGAGATCTCGCCGCGGGTCATCTTAATCTCGATGTTGCGGCAGTCGCGCTGGGTGAAGACATTGAGGATGAGGGATATCAGCATCCCGTTGTCCATCTCCATGGTGACCACCTGGTTGTCGACCACGTCGTTGTCGCAATGGTAGACGCAACGGCCGAAGCGACCCTCGCGGAGCTCCCTGTCGATGACGTCATCGATAGTCTCGCCGGGAGCCGGGATGAAATTGCCGATCCAGTCGCGGCGCCGTTTGTAGAGGTCGATCGCCGAGTAGGGACATTTATCCTCCACGGCGCAGTCGACGCATCTCCGGGAGCTTCCCTCGGGCGCGTTTTCCCTGCGGAACCATCTGAGCGACCCGAATGAGGAGACCTTGCTGCAGCGCGCTCCCGAGATCCATAGAAGGAAGTCGAGGTCGTGGCAGCATTTGGCCAGCAGCATCGGGTTGTTGTCCTTTTCGCGGTTCATTGTGCCGCGCACGTAGCTGTGGGTGTCGCGGTCGATGCCCACCTCCTCGATGTGGCTGATGGAGATGATCTCGCCGTATTTCCCCGATTCGATCAGCTCCTTTATCTTGATGAAGAGGGGATGATGGCGCAATACGTGGCAGACCGATACCTTGAGCCCCTTTTCCTCCGCTTTGGAGGCAATCTCGAGGCATTGGGAGTAGGTCTGCGCGATCGGTTTCTCCAGAAGGATGTGATAGCCGGCGCCGATGGCGAGCATGCAATGGTCGTAATGAAGCTTTTCGGGGGTGCAGATGATAGCGGCGTCGGCGATCTTCGGCATGGCGAAGAATTTCTCGCAGCTATCGAAACGCATCTCCTCGGGGATGCCGAACCTGTCGGCGAGGAAGTCTCTTCTCACCTTGTCGGGTTCGACCACAGCCACGAGCTCCGCCTTGTCGGGGTTAGACTCCACATAGTGCATGTAGGTTCGCGTGCGATTGCCTGCCCCGACAGCGACTATCCGGACAGGCGATCCCACTTTCGTATCTTTATTCTCAATCACTTCTTTGCTTTCTTATTCTTTTTACCCTTGTTTTTCGCCTGAGCCTCCTTGGAAAGGTCGAGCACGCGGATGTTGCGGAATTTCACGCCTGCACCGTGGCCGCAGAAGCTTATGTGGCCCTCTTTGTTAAAGAGGCCCGGGTGGTTCTGATGGTCAAGGGTGTAGGGATTATTCTTCGATCCGTCGGGAGCTACGTTGTGGCCCTGGACGGCATCACGCACGTTGACGTCGGTAACGACCTTGCCGTCGACCGTCACGGTGATATGGTCGCCCACGGCCTTGATCTCCTCTGTGTGCCACTGTTTGATGGGACCGAAGTCGATGTGCTCGGGCACGAAGATGCCGTAGACAGAGCCGTGGTTCTGATAGGGACGGAGACCTGTGTAGCCGTAGGGATGGCCCTGGTAGACGGGATCGTCATGGTCGAGGATCTGGATCTCCATGCCGTCATAGGCGGCGTCGACGCCGGTAACGTCCTTGCCGGTGCGGATGCCGATGCCGTTGTTCACGGCGGGAACATCGAAGAAGAATTCAAAGCGGAAGATGAAGTCGCTGTAGTTCTTCTTGGTGTAGAGATTGCCCTGGCCGCCGTATTGGGCGGTGACGTAGATGTTGCCGTCCTGCGGAACGTAGGCGGTGGTGTTGCCGTGGAAGTTCTCGAGCGAGCGGCCGTCGAAGAGGAGTTCGAAACCCTGCGCCTTCTCCTCGTCGGAGAGAGTGTATATCGGGGTTTCCGGGAGGATCTCGTAGTAGAAATTGCGGTATTCGAAGTTTCCGGTGAATTTGACCTCTCCGTTCACGGGAGCTTTTCTGTCGGTTCCGGGGATGATGTTGAGCATCTCGTTTTCGGAAACGGGCGTGCCGTCGATGTCGATGGAGACGCGGTCGTCACGCATCAAGACGTGCATCGTGTTCCATCCCTCGGCCAGAGGCACTCTCTTGTCGCCTACGGCATACACGGCCTGCTGCCTGTTCCATTTGATGAGGTCCATGCCGCGGAGAGTAGCGGTGGCGTCGCCGGCCGGTTTGAAGTCGAGGTAGAGCTCGAAGTTCTCGGGCTTGCCCGGCAATGCGATCGATTTCCCGCATTTCGCCGGGTTCTCTCCCTGCAGGGTGGTGAAGCCGCCGTTGTCGTTCCAGTCGGCGAGGAATCCGTTGACGCGGTCGATAGAATAGCCGGCGTCGGCGTTACCCTTGTCTTTCTGGGCCTGGAAGACGGGGATCGTGCTCTTCACGATATTCTTCATGGCCTCTCCGCGACGCAGCGAAGCGTTTTTGTTGATGATGTCGGTGAAGATGGAGGCGGCGTAGAAGCCGAGCTTCGGGTCGTTGATGCGGCTGGCGGCGAGCATGGCGGCCGGGAGCGTCGGGCTCTGGGTGAGCGCGCGGATCACGAGCTTCTGGATGTCTTCGCCCGGATTGAGGTCGAGGGCGCGGCTATAGAGGAAATATGCCTGAGAGGCGGTAGGTTTCGATTTCTTCACAAGAGCGATGTAACGGCGGAGGATACGGTCTTTCTCGGAGGCGCCTGATTTGGCTGCGATGTCATAGAGGATACCCGTCACGGCGGGATTCGAGACTTCGAGAAGGGCGTTGAGCGCGGCTGCCTTGTCGGTCCCTTCATATCCCTTTGTGAGAAGACCTATGGCCTGCATCGTTCCGCACTGGGCGAGGAGGGGATAGTAAAGCGCCTGGTCGGAGGCTTTCTGCATACGGGCGTTGATTAGTTCATACTGTCGGTCGGAGGCCAGGGGAGCGATGGCGCTCTTGGCGGCTTTCTGGAGCAGGACCGTGGTCTCTCCCTTCGAGGCTTCGAGCATATCGCAGAGGGCCTGGAAATTGGAGGCCGTGGCTACGCCGTCGAGGGCGGTAAAGGCGGCTTTGCTGATTGCGGGGTCACCGGATTTAGCCAGTTCGACAACTTTCGGATAAGCGGCGCGTATGTGGCGGGACGCAGCGAGACCTAAGGCTGAGATCACAGCGGGCTGATTCGTCGAGTCGAGGCATTTGAGGACGCCTTCGTTGATGTTGCCGTGGAAGGAGAGAAGGGCATTGTAGGCTGTCTTCGCTCTTTCTCCGTCATTGCCGAGCTGGGCGAGAAGAGCCTCGAGGGCTTTGTCGCCGCCGATCTTCGAGGCGGCCTCGACGGCTGCCTGCGAAAGAGTGGCGTCGGAGCTCCGGATTGCATCGCAGATGAGGCCGATCTGGCTCAAGGCGTGGATGTTGCCGAGCCATCTGATCACGTCGATCTGCGAGGCGAGCGGAAGTTTCGGATATTTCGCGGCGACCTGCGCTACGATGCCCTCGCCGGCGGCGCTCTGCGCGTTAAGCAGGGCCGTGTGGCGGTATTCGGCGCCGGGGTCGGAGAGGGCGGCGATTACGTTTTTCGCGGCGTTCTTCGGATCGCTCTTCAGGAGCAGCCGAAGTCCGGCACAGCGGATCGATTCATCCTTGTCCTTTATAAGTTTCTTAGCCTCCGAGACCACGGTCTTGCTCTGGCCGAGGCCGTTGAGCACCTGGAGGTAAGGATCGCGGTCGGCTTCCTTCGAGAGAGCCTTCACCGAGGCTTCGCCGCCGCAGACGGAGAGGGCGTTGAGCGCCGCCTCCTTCACTTTGGGATCGGTAGATGCCGCCCACTTGAGGAGCTGGGGCTCCACATCCTTCAGCTTGCGGAAGTATGCGAGATATGCCATATCGGCATCGGGAGCGGTGGCGTTGTTTATGAACATGCTCACCTTGTCGTCGATTCCCTTTATGTGGGCGAGACCCTCGAGGGATGTGGCGCGGAGATAGCTGTCGGAGAGCAGACCGTTGTAGAGGTTGAAGTCTTCGGCTGTGGCGAGCTTGTTGAGCTGCGTGAGGATGAAGGCGCGGTTGGCATTGTCCTTGCAGGCCGATAGTCCTTTTATCAAGGCGTCGTGGATGGGCTTGCGCAGCGCTTCCTGGCCGGCTGCCGACACATAGTTGACTACGCCGTTGATGGCGTATTCGGCTTTAGAGTTGTCGGCCTCGGAGGCGGGGCGCAGCATGGATGTGAGCAGGTTGATGCCCGTTTCGCCGGTGCCGGCGATCTCCTTCATGATCCTGTTGTAGGACTTCGAGGTCTTGGCAGGGAGCTGGGCGAGGCCATCGGTTACAACCGTCTCCGGCTTGCGGTTGCGGCTGTCGGTCTGGGCCATCATACCGTCGCAGAAAAGTAGCATCAGCGACGGCAGCAATATGGATAGAAATATTTTTTTCATGGTTGCAGTTCGAAAGAATTATATTTAGAGGGTGTCTGGATTTAAATGAAATTAATACAGATAGAGGTTTTTTGAGGGATTTAATTCACCAAAAAGATCATCTGTAGTGATTTCAGGATTTTCCGTTACATACTCTAAAAGTTAAAATCGGTTTAAATTCAAACACACTCTTAAATTTTCCATTCGCCGCGCATCGGCTGGTTGATGAGCGCGTTTGCGGCATCGTCGCTGATGAAGAGCTGGGTGGCGGGGTCGAAGGCGAGTTCCTTGCGTCCGAGGCGGATTGCCACAGCCGCCTGGTTGACGAGCGTGCAGCTGTGGTGGCCGTTCACCTCGTTAAGGGCGAATTTCTGGCGGTTGCGGATGCAATCGATGAAATCGGTGCGTTGCGGCTCCGGGTCGGGGAGCTCGGCGATCTTGTTCATCACGTCGGGGATGGTGCATTCGAAGCCCTGATAAACTTTGCCGTTGGGGCCTTCGATATAGGGAACCTTGCCTTTGCTTTCATATCCTTCCCCTTCGAGCACTATCTCGCAGCCGTCGGCGTATGTGTATTTAATCCTGCGCCATATGCCTACTGCGTCGCTGTGCTGCTGTGGTGCCTCGACTTCGATCTTGACGGGGAATTCGTCATCCTTGCCCAGAAGATACTGTATGGGGTCGAGGTAGTGCTGGCCCATGTCTGTCAGGCCGCCGCCGTCATAGTCCCAGTATCCGCGGAATGTCTGGTGGGTGCGGTGGGCGTTATATGGCTTGTATGGAGCCGGGCCGAGCCACATATCATAGTCTAAATGGGAGGGCACCGGTTCGGGAGTGAGATGGTCTTTGCCGACCCAGAAGAACTTCCATGCGAAGCCTGTCGATCCGCTGACGGTGAATTTAAGCGGCCAGCCGAGCATTCCGCTGTCGATAAGTTTCTTGAGAGGTTTCACTTCGGTTCCGAGGCCGTAGAATGTGTCTTTGAAGCGGAACCATGTGTTCAGACGGAACACGCGGTTGTATCTCTCCATTGCCTCTACCACGCGCTTCCCTTCGCCGATGGTCCGGGTCATAGGTTTCTCGCACCATACGTCCTTGCCGGCTTTGGCGCCCTCGACGGCCATGATGCCGTGCCAGTGGGGCGGGGTGGCGATATGAACCACGTCTATATTGGGGTCGTTGATAAGGTCGCGGAAATCGGTATAAGGGGTTACTGTCTCGCCTAACTTCTCTTTGGCTGCCTTGACGGCGGAGTCGAGATGCTTGCGGTCGACGTCGCAGACAGAGACGAGGCGGCAGCGGTCATCGCTGGTGAAGTGATAGGAACTGCGGCCTATTCCGCCGACTCCGATGATTCCTTTGGTGAGAGTGTCGCTCGGTGCGACGTGTCGTGTTCCGCCAAGCACTTTTGCCGGCACGATGGAGAACAGTCCGATGGCTCCCAGGGATTTTATAAACGTTCTTCTTCCTTTGTCCATGTTATGTTTGTTGTTTTGTTGTTTTTTCTGTCCTGCGAGCCTTTGCTGACTCGATTTTCCATGGTTTACTGCCTGGCGTTGATCCGATTTTAAGGAATTGTCGGACAAATTTATCAACCAAATGATATTCAGCCGTCAAGGGAACTGCATCAAAATAATAAATCGGTCCGAGATGTTATGGAATTGTATAAAACTTGTGTCTTTTCAATAAGGATTCCGGTCCTTTTTAAATACGTTTCATTGCCACATAGTAAATGCCTTGTAAAGATAGCCCTTAATTTTCAGATATGCAAAAAAATAATAAATTTTCAGTAAAAGCGTTCGGTTTACCAGGTGAAACGGAAGCCGCAGGGGAGGGGGAAGCCCATATACCCCGATAAAGATAAAAAGAAGTCCGGAACCTCACGGCCCCGGACTTCCCAAAATGAAAAATTTTTCTTATATTGCTTTATTGGTTTCTTAGTTGAAACGGCGATTTCCCTCAAGCACGGGCTTGCCGTCGCCTTCGGCACCATTGCCGTTCTTTTTGTTGCGGGCGTGCATGATCTTGTATGCGATAGGAGCCGCGCAGTAGAGAGAGCAGAACGTTCCGACAATCACACCGAAGATCATGGCGAATGTGAACGAACGGATCGTGTCGCCGCCGAGGAAGAAGATGCAGAGGAGCACGAGCAGAGTCGAGAACGATGTCATTACCGTACGGCTCAGGGTCGTGTTGAGCGATTTGTTGAAAGTCTTGAATCTGTCTTCTTTCGGATAAACCTTCATCATCTCGCGGACACGGTCGAATACAACCACGGTATCGTTGATCTGATAACCGATGATCGTCAGCACGGCCGCGATGAAGCTCTGGTCGATCTCCATCGAGAAGGGGAGGAAGCCCCAGCATACGGAGTAGAAACCGATGATCAGGAACGATGTAAGCATGACAGCGCAGAGGGCGCCGACCGAGAAGGCGATGTTGCGGAAACGAAGAAGGATGTAGAGGAACATGCAGATAAGTGCGATGCTCACAGCCCAGACTGCGTCGCGCTTCATGTCGTCGGCTACCGACGGACCTACCTTCTGGATCGAGATGATACCGTGTGATTCATCGGCTACGGCGAATGAATTCATATCCATTGTCTTGCCGTTGACGGTGAGCTCGTCCTTGAGGCCCTTGTAAAGAAGCGATGCTATTTCGTTCTCGATGCCCTCCGATTCCTCGGCTATCTTGTAGTTGGTGGAGATACGGAGCTTCGAGGGGTTGTCGATTGTGATGACGGCTACCGATACGGTGGGATCGTTGGCCTCTGTCTGAAGAAGGTTGAGGAGTTTGTCCTGAACGGCCTGGCGGTCAACATCCTTTTCGAACTGCACCACATAGTTGCGGCCGCCCGAGAAGTCGATACCCTGGTTCATGCCGCGGATAGCCAGAGAGGCTATCGAGATAACGATCAGTGCGATCCATACCACGGAAGCGGTCTTCCACTGGTTGAGGAAGTTGACCTTCGGGTTGGTAAGGAAGTTGCGGCTGAGCGCTGTGGTGAACGACATATTGGCGCAACGGCCATTCTTGGTGATGAGGTCAAAGGCGATGCGGGTCAGGAACACTGCCGTGAAGAACGAGCAGACAAGACCGATGATAAGTGTTGTGGCGAAACCTTTGATCGGGCCCGAACCGAAGATCAGCAGGATAATGCCTGTGATTACTGATGTGAGGTTGGAGTCGAAGATCGCGGAGAAGGCGTTGCTGTAACCCTCGGAGATTGCCTGACGAAGCTTCTTGCCGTTCTTGAGTTCCTCTTTGGTGCGCTCGAAGATAAGAACGTTGGCGTCGACCGCCATACCTAAGGCGAGCACGATACCGGCGATACCCGACAGCGTGAGCACGGCCTGCAGCGAGGCGAGGATTCCGAGTGTGAAGTAGAGGTTGAGGATAAGACCCACGTTGGCTACCAGACCGGGGATCCAGCCGTAATATGCCACCATGAGTATCATCAGCAGGATGATGGCCACGATGAACGAGATGAAGCCCATCTGGATGGCCTCGGCGCCGAGGCTCGGGCCGATCACGTTGTTGCTGACGACGTTCACCTTGGCCGACATCTTGCCGGATTTAAGCACGTTGGCGAGGTCGTTGGCCTCCTCGGGCGAGAAGTGACCGGTGATCTGCGAGCTACCGCCGGTGATCTCGTTGTTGACGTTAGGGAATGAATATACGTTCTCATCGAGCACGATGGCGATCGGGCGCCCGATGTTGTTGCGCGTGATGGTCGCCCATTCCTGAGCGCCGCGGTCGGTCATCTTCATGTTGACCATGTTGCCCTGCATGTTGTCGTATTCCGATGATGCCGATGTCACGGCGTCGCCCTCGAGCACTGCCTCACCCTTGAGGGAGATCAGCTGCCAGTAGGGGGTGGTGCGGTTCTCGCCGTTCGATTTTTTCACGATGTTGCCCTTGGCGTCGGTCACGGGTACCTCCTCAGGCTTTACGGTCCACATCAGAGTGAGGTCGGCGGGAAGGATCTTCTTGGCTGTCTCGCTGTTCATGATCGAGTCGACCAGAAGTTTGTTGGAAGCCGTCACCATGCCGACGATCGGAGCGGCGGGACTCTGCTGGCCGCCGAGAAGCGCGTAAAGGTTGGTGTGGTTAACGGTGTCCTCGCGGGCGATCTCTCCGGCGAGACGGGCGAGGTCGTTGGCTATTTCGTTATAGTTGTAAACTTCATAGAACTCCAGGTTAGCGCTCGATTTCAGAAGCTCTGTCACACGCTCAGGCTCTTTTACGCCCGGGAGCTCGAGAAGAATCTGGCCGGTCTTGTCCTGAAGCTTCTGGATGTTAGGCGCTACCACACCAAACTGGTCGATACGGGTGCGGAAGATATTGAACGCAGCGTCTACCTGGCTCTCGACCTGCTGCTGGAGCGCTTCGGTCACCTCCTCGTTGGAGGAATTTGATTTCAGCTTGCCCATGAATTCGCCCTCGCGGGTGAAGAGGCTTGCCATGACACCAGGCTGTATGTAGGAAGCTACCTGTGATACAAAATTCCTGTCGCTCGCCTTGACGCCTTCGGCTTCGGCTTTCTTGATAGCCGAGTTGATCTGGGCAAGCTGTGCGTCGCCCGAGGCATACTGGCGAAGAATATCCGGCACGGAGATCTCGAGAACCACGTTCATACCTCCCTTGAGGTCGAGGCCCATGCCGACCTCCATTTTGCGCACCTGGTTGTAGGTGTACCACAAATAAACTTTCTCTTTGTCGATTGAGTCGTTGAATTGCTTCAGACTTTGTTTGTAGACATCATTGGTCTCATCCGTGGTCTTCGACTGCATGGCTGCAAACTCCTGCGCTTTCTTCTCATAATGCGAAGTCACAAAAGAAAATGAGATATAGAAGCCGCAAATCAAGACCAAAAGGATGGCAATGGTGCTGATAAACCCTTTGTTCTGCATTTCTATTTATTGTTTTTGTTGTTTTATTTTTTTCTCGTTTTTGGCGCCGCCCGGCATCTTCTGCCGCGCAAAGTCACTTTTTCAGCTTGCAAATATACGGCTTTTTTTTGATGTTTCAGCGTTTGAATCTATAAATTTGACGTCTTAGACCCCAATTATCAATATTTTTGTTTATTTTTGGCGTTCAAAATCAGGAAGCCGTTTAAATTTTGAATATGTTTCAAGGTTTTGGCCGTTTTTACAGTGTTAATTGTATAGTTCCTTTTTTGTATATTTTGATGAACCGTAATCTGAAAATATATGCATCGGGCTTTGCCGCCTTCATGCTTCCCGTAATCCTCACTGCCTGCGCCAATATCGGTAATCCTACGGGGGGCGCCCGCGACGAAGACCCTCCTCTTTTCGTCAGCGCTTCCCCTGCACCGGGTTCGCTTAACGTTGACCGCGACCGAATCGTGATCAATTTCAACGAGCTCGTAAACGTGAAGGACGCTTTCAACAAGGTGGTGGTCTCGCCGACGTCGAAACAGGTTCCCAAAGTGACCTCTTCCGGCCGTCGTGTCACCGTCTCTTTCGATTCTCTGGCGCCAAACACCACCTATACTGTCGATTTCGCCGACGCTATCGAGGACAACAATGAGGGAAACAAGCTCCAGGGCTTCACCTATACTTTTTCCACTGGCCCCGAGCTCGATACGCTGCGCATCTCGGGTATGGTGCTCGGCGCGCGCGACCTAGAGCCTCAGCAGGGAATGATTGTGGGAGTCCATGAAAACCTGAGCGATACGGCCTTTACTAAAATTCCGCTGCTTCGCGTGGCAAAGACCGACGACAAGGGCCAGTTCTCGATCCGCGGCCTCAAGGCCGGGAAATATCGCGTATTCGCCCTCGGCGACAAGGACAACGATTATAAATATGCCAATCCCGAGGAAGACATCGCTTTCTATGACGTGGTTGTCTCCCCCTCGGCCGAACGCACCGAAGCTAACGATACGCTCTATACCCCGCTCGGGGAGGTGGATACGGTGGTGGTCCGCGGCAGAACGCGCTTCCTCCCCAACGACATCCTTCTGCGCACCTTTAATTCCGAAACGCGACCTCAGTATCTCACTAAATACGAGCGAATAGACTCCACACGCGTGTTCCTTAAGATGAATACGAAGTCGGATTCCTTCCCGAATTTCGAAATCATCGGTAGGCCTGAGTTTTCGATGAAGGATGCAGTGCTCGAGCGCAACGCCACAAACGATTCGCTCGTATACTGGCTCCCCGAACCGATGGTCCGTACCGACTCGTTGCTTATCGCCACCTCTTATCTGCGAACCGATTCCACCGGCGGCCTCTCGCTGACATCCGACACTCTCCGGTTTTTCACCGACCGTCCGCGCCCGCAGAAGAAGAAAAAGAAAGACAAGGAAAAGGTTGTTAAGATCTCCGCAGCCGATTCGATCGCGGCAATCACTTTGGGAGCCAAATTCATATCTCCCTCTACGCAGGAGATCTTCGAGCCTGTGGTCATGGAGTTCGACACGCCGCTTGCAAGGCTCGATACTTCGGCGATACACCTCGAGGTCATGGTTGATACCCTATGGCGGAAGGCGCCTAAGCCTTTGGTGGTGTCTCGCCGCGATTCAGTGTCCCCGCGCCATCTGAAGATGGAATACCCCTGGGATTATGGTGCCAAATACCGTATCACAGTCGATACGCTCGCCGCTACCGGAATCTACGGCAAGCCTACACGGCCTCTGAACCATGAGTTTACGATCAAGAAAGAGGAGGACTATTGTTCGCTGACTTTCCGCCTGTCTGGGCTTGAACCGGGCGTGCCGGCGTTTGTCGAGCTGCTGAGCTCGGCCGACAAGGTCGTGCGTGTGGTTAAAGTGAAGGACAACACGGCATATTTCCCCTTCCTCGCGCCGGCGAAGTATTATGCCCGCGTGATCGAGGACTTCAACGGCAACGGCCTTTACGATACAGGCAATTACGACGAGAAGCGACAGCCCGACCTCGCCTATTATTATCCCAAGGTGATCAATATCAAGAAGAACTGGGATAAGGAGGAGAGCTGGGATGTGTTCGCGATGGCCATCGACCAGATGAAGCCGTTCGCAATCAAGAAGAACCGCCCGGAGACACCTAAGAACAAACGTAACGAGCAGACCGCCGGCGAGGATGAAGAGGAGGACGAGGTATTCGACCCGACACGCAATCCTTTCGATCCCAACCAGAAGAACCGCCGCAAGGCCGGTGGCATCCAGCAGTATTAAATAATTTTGAATTTTGAATGTTGAATTTTGAATTAGGCTGACGCCAAGTTTTTTAATCCCGGTTATTCTCGGTTCATCCTGGTTATTCCCGGTTATTCCCGGTTAATCCCGATTAATCTATAAAATCCCTTTATTAGGCGTAATATCAAGGCCGGCGGCTTCGAC
>CAJTYD010000022.1 GCA_910583775.1 uncultured Muribaculaceae bacterium
CCGACTTATACCCCAAAATTCGATGTTTTCAAATTTTTGTCATGTACTTAATATTTTAATATATTTGCATTTGTCAATATTTCTAACCTACAATCATGTATAAACTGTGCTTAAATTCGAGAGATGAACTTCTCATAATTGACTTGGAAAAAATAGCCTTTTTCCAGGCTAACGGCAATTATACCCATCTCAAATATATTGCGGGTGAAACAAGGCTATTGTCTATTGGTTTGTCAAAACTGGAGGATTATATCCGTATGACGTGGCCAAAGAGTATTGCGTCGCCTTTTGTAAGGCTTGGACGCAGTCTTATTGTCAATCAGACCTATTTGTCTGAAATAAGCGTCCTTAAACATAGACTTACACTTTCCGACCGAGGAACTAATTCCTATACTTTATCTGTTCCTAAGCCTTTGTTAAAAGTTTATAAGGAGAAGATAAACGAGTTTTATCTTCTTAAAAATAAAGACAAGCAAAATGAGATTAAATGATTCAGTAAATAAACAGGAATAAAATGACTAAGGAGCTTATAATTGGACGCGGTTCGCAATCTCCTGTTCACATCCCTGCTGATAAAGTGGAGGTAAGCGGCTCTCATGTAAGAATTAAGATCCATGATAATGGTAAATGGGAAATCGAAGATCTTGATAGCCCTAATGGTACTTTCATCAAGGATGGAAATGGAATTTTTCAACGGGTCTTCAAAAAAAGCATAAGTGAGGACACGGTTATCCGACTTGGGCAGGAAGGTCATAAGAGTTATGTTTTTATGGCGCATCGCGCAATATCGCCGGATGATACATACGAGTATGAATTCAGAAGATTGAAGAAACTTCTTAAACGCCAGATAGAGGAGGAAGAAGCTCTTGAAATAAGAAATGCTCGCAATATGAATATTGTGAAAGCTTCGGCTCCGCTTGCCTTGGGGTTGTGTATTGCGGCTCAATATATCATTCCCGGACTAAAAAATAATTCGGATGCAAATCTCTGGATATCAAGAATAGCCATGGCCGCAGCTCCGGTAGCGATAGGAATGTTTTTTGGAATTGATACAAAGAGTATTAAAGCGCTTAAGCAAAAGCGACAGAGAGTTTTAACATGCCCAAAATGCGGTTATCCGGTTTCGGAATTTGATATTAATAACATGCAGTGTTCACGCTGCAAAGCTAAATAAGAGATGAAACGTTTATTTTTTATTTTATTGATTGTGGCCTTGACGGCAACAATTTCAAATGCAAGAACCTTTGTCCTTGCAACGGGAGTGTCAAACTATGGGAAAGAGGATGTAAATCTGCATCAGACAACAAAGGATGCCAAACGCTTCAAGGAGGTTATGGAGACCCAGACCAAAGACATCACCTTACTGACAAGTAAGAATGTGACCCGGGCAAATGTCTTGGAAAAGCTTCGGGCTATCTGTAATAGAGCTCAAAAGGGAGATAAAATAGTTTTTTTCTATAGCGGCCACGGGATGCCTGGCGCTATATGCGGCTATGACAGTCCCATATCTTATACGGATCTCTTGGATGTCCTTTCAACTTCGGAGGCCAGTTGTAAAATATGTTATATAGATGCTTGTCATGCCGGATCTATGTCTAAAAGCGTTGGAGACAACAATTGGATGAAAAGTGTTAAGGGAAAGAATGATCAAGTTTTTTTTGTATCTTGTCGTGCGGATGAATACTCTGTTGAAAGTTCTTTCTTGGGAGCCGGGTATTTCACACAGGCTTTGTTGAAAGGCCTGCGAGGTAAGTCGGACAAAGACCTTAATCGTAAGATCACGGTTATGGAATTATTTAAATACATATATAGTGATGTGGTAAAAAGGAGCAAAGGCGACCAGCATCCTCAACTCATTGCTCCAAAATCTACACATGATATAGTGGTAGCCAATTGGTAATTTTCTTATAGATAACGACACTAAGAATCATTATCGGCTAACCTGCTTCGCTTAAATTCAATTTCGGCATTTGTCTGAAAATAATATTGTGTTCATACAATAATCCAATAGGTTCAGACTTAAGTTGTAAAATGATTTGTCAGGGATGGATATGATATTATAATTTTGTATATAACAAAAATCAAAAGCTTATGAATACCAAAGCAATCAATACCAATGACGGGAAAAAGGATAATAAAGGGAGAAAGGGAGCTGCTGCGGCTGCTGCTATGACAGGCATGGGAGTTGGCGTCGCAGGAACAATGGCTGCCGATAATCATGAGGAAATTTCTGAACCCTCTGAGGATGTTTCTGTAGAGACATCCTCTGCTCCAGATACTTCTTCTCAGAATCCGAGCGGAGATAATTCATCCCAATCTTCGGCTGCGACTCCAGATCCTCAGCCGGAACCGGAGCCCGAACCGGAACCAGAGCCAGAACCGGAACCGGAGCCAGAGCCGGAACCAGAGCCAGAGCCCGAACCGGAGCCGGAGCCGGAGCCGGAACCGGAACCTATAGATCCTGCTCCCGATATTGAAGAGGATCCTGATGATATCGCCGATGCTATCATTGCTGAGGATCAGATAGATCCTAATGACATAGATATGGCAGATGTGATCCAGTTTGAAGAAATTGAAACTGTTTATACCGTTGGTGGGGAAGAACAGACTACTGCAACATTCCATGATAATAATGGCACACAGCTTGTCATGGTGGATGTTGATAATGATAACGTTTTCGATATTATAACCGATACCGACGGTAATCAGCTATATGATCAAGAAGGTAAAATTCTTGCGGCCAATGATATCACTGTGGACGATGCGGAAATCAACATTGCTGCTGATGTAACCTATCTCGCTGCAAACAATAATGAGGTCAGCGATGAAGTTGGCTCTGATACCATAATGGATGATATAATTTCATGACAAATATGGCAGATCATGATATTCTCGCTTTCAAATGCCTCAACCCGGAGTGTGGTAAACCCATAAAACTCCGTCGTCCGGCTAAATCGGGCATTTATCCGGTGACATGCCCTTATTGTCACATTCAAAAGAAATTAAACATTAAAGGGCTGGATGGTTTTAATGAAACTACGGTATCGGATAGCTGCAAGAATGCGTCAGATGACCAATTTGTTGATAACTCGAATAATGAGGTAATTGAACTTAAAGGCGACTTTGTCATCAGTTCAGAATATAAATTTATATGTCCTCATTGCGAAAAACAGGAATTGGGATTTTCTTCTCAGAAGGCAGGTAAAAAGGAATTTAGTTGCCCTACATGTAAGGGTAAAATATCGCTTGTTGTCCGCGAAAAGACAATGGTTGTCGACAGCGTGGATACAGTGGCAATGTTAAAGGGAAAGCTTGTCTTATTACGCCGTGGTTGGCTGAATAAGGATTTTCATCTCGGAGAGGGGTCATATACCGTAGGAAGATATGATGAATCCGAGATGTCCGACATATCCATAAAAAACGATTCCGGAATTTCCCGCAGGTCGATAAAGATCAATGTCTCACTCACATCCAAAGGATATGTGTTTAAACTTACTGTCTTGAAGGCAACTAATCCGGTTTTGCATAATGATTCCCCGCTTTCGTTGGGTGAATCCGTTTCATTGAATTTCGGAGATACGATCACTTTGGGAAAGACTCGATTCCGTTTTGAAAAAGATATGTAGATGGAGATACGATTGAGCCAGCCTTATTCTTTCTGTAGACTTGGACGAAGGACTACCCAGGAAGACGCACGCTTCCCCGATGAGGATATTCCTCGGGGAGGCGGGGCTGTTTTTTTGGTATGTGACGGTGTTGGCGGTATCGATTGCGGAGAGGTCGCAAGCCATGTCATAGCCGACTCTGTAGGGAATTCCTTGGGTAGATATGATTTGTCGAAACCATTCGGAGTCTCGGATTTCGGGAAAGTGCTGAAGTGTGCGGTCGAGAAACTTACTGTAGCGTCAAGGCACATTAAAAAGGATATGGCTACAACATTGGCTTTCCTTTGTTTCCATTCGGAGGGAGCATTTATGGCTCATATAGGCGACAGCCGGATCTATCATATAAGACCCGGGGTAGGTGTCCTTCACCAGACCTCCGACCACTCTTTGGTGAATGCGTTGGTGCATTCGGGTAATATAACACCAGAGGAGGCTATCGACCATCCCCGTAAAAACGTTATAACGAGATGCATACGGCCGATTGGGAATGGTGAGCCTGCTGTCGCGTCTACCTTGCAGGTCAGCGATGTGGAAAAAGGAGATTTTTTCTTTCTATGTTCGGATGGAGTTTCACATTGTATCGATGATGTCGGATTGCTTGAATTGGTGTCTGACAAGATGGATGACAGGGCTAAGATCCGGAAAATTGAGGATTTATGCAGGTATAGTCCTGACAACAATACCGCGATTCTGATAAGAATCTCCGATGTGGTTTATGATGCCGATGAAGCGTCGAAAAAGAGTCTTTCAGACAGTTATGCTTTCTCTGAATGTGACGGACATTCTTCATTGACACGACCTTTAAAATCATTAAACGAGGAAATCGTCGAGACACGGGATGAAAGAAAAAAATCCTTGGGCTCGCGGATTTCTGATTTTTTCATTAGACTTTTTAATTGACAGACGATGTTGACAAATGATTCTACATTGTGTCCGGGTTCGATTCTCGACAGCGGAAACACCAGATACAGGATTGTAAGCGTGCTTGGGCAAGGAGGCTTTGGAATTACTTATCTTGTTATGGGCGAGCTTAAGGTCGGTAATGTCACGACAGAGGCCAAATTTGCCATAAAGGAGCATTATCCGGAGTTGTATTGCTCCAGAAAAGGGGATACGGTCGTTCCAAAGGCTGATAATCTGAAGGAATATACCAGGAGTAAATCTGATTTCATGGCCGAGGCCAAGAAGCTTCATTCGCTCGGAACCCAGAATGAAAATATAGTCAAGGTCAATGAGGTTTTCGAGTCGAACGGCACCGTCTATTACGTAATGCAGTATATAAACGGCAGATCACTGTCTTCCTATGTGGAATCAAAGGGTCGCCTGGAGTATGGAGAAGCGATATCGTTGTTGGAGCCCATTTTTGATGCCGTAGATTTTTTACATAAGTCGAGAATTAATCATCTTGACATAAAGCCTGACAATATCATGCTTCATGAAGGCATCGACGGCGTGACGCCGGTATTGATTGATTTCGGCATGAGCGTGCATTTCCGAAAGAATGGAGAAAAGACATCTCCAAAAGGATTGCAGGGTGTCAGTGAAGGATATTCTCCGTTGGAGCAATATGCAGGAATAAAGGAATTTAATCCTGCAACCGACATATATTCGCTTGCCGCTACTCTATTATATACCTTGACGGGAGAGAAACCGAGGAGCGCCGCTGAAATCAGACTCTCCGATGTGAGGACCGCACTTTCCGGCAAAGCTCCCGCGAATGCAGTGGAGAGTATCTGCAAGGCGATGAATAAATCGTATGAGGACAGAACTTCTTCAGTCGCACTGTTAAAGTCAGATCTTGACATATCTCGCACGGATGATGACAATCGGACAAAAGTCATTAATGTCGGGGATGAAGGTAAAAAAAGATACATCGGATATATCTTTATTTGTTTGGCTGTGATTCTGGCTGTCGTCGCGGCATTTGTCTTTTGGCCCTCAGGGGAGAAAGATGTTTCGGAACATCCTTCAGAAACAGAGGCAATGAATGATTCGATAGCGACTATAGAGGAAAAGAATGACATTGAGAGCCCGCAGTCTCCTTCTGGTAAAGAGGAAGAGGCGGCCTCCGTTCCCCTTCCTGAAGCGAAGCCGGAGCAGAATCATTCTGTTGCCGAGACATCGACTCCGCTTCCGGCCAAAGTCAATGCCGGCAATAATTCTCATTCTTCGCTTGACAGAACATCTTCTGCACAGGCTCCGGCGAAGCCGGCCCCAACCTCCGGAAAACTTCAGTTAGGATACGGCACCTGGACCGGAGGTATCAGAAACGGTAAACCGGACGGCAAGGGAAAGCTTGTCTTCAGCTCTTCGCACAGGGTAGACCGGAGCACATCGCAGGAGGCTAATCCCGGAGATTATTTCATCGCTACATACGATAACGGAGATCTTATTAGCGGTAAGTTATATGACAGTGCCGGTAATCTGATTAAAACCATTATCCCATGAGAAAGCTGATCCTGTTCGTTCCGTTATTGTTGTGGAACTTTTCCGTTTATGCAGATTTTAAGAGGGATGGCCTTAAGCCTATCACTTCTGACAAGGCTACGGATTTCCCTGTCTTCCTGGATTGCGACACTGTTGTCAATATCGATGGTTACAGGGTTCATATTATAAATAAGGAGGGAGATCCTGTTTTCGCAGGGCTCGCTTTGTTTAGCGAAGAAATGAAGAATTCCATGGACAGGGAATTACTTGATTGCATTGAGTCGTCGCTTTACAAAACGAGTAGAAATTCTTTACCGGCTGATCAGGACCCGGTAAGAATAGTTTCCGGGAATATCAGCGATTTCAAGGCCATTGATTCCAAGACTCCGTGTGAAGTCAATTCTATTAATTCCAGGGAACTGACGGTCACATGGTTGTTGAATGGCAGGAAGGTTTCTGTGAGAATGCCTATTTCGTATAGCGCGGCAAAGAACGGTTCTCGTTCGGAAATAGAGAATAAGTTTATCGCAAGACTGAAATCCGGTGCTACGCAGAAAAGAGGGCGGATTTCTGTTGATGTTGCCGCTTTGCAACCATATGGAAAGGATAAATTTATTCTTCCGGGAGAATCATATCAAAGAATGGAGTCTATTAACCGAAATCTTTATTTCGAATCGGACGGGAAGAAACCGGTCTGGGACAGAAAATATCCTTTGGAATCGGTGGCGAACCTCATGCTTTTTTCATCGGATATTTATGAGAGTGTGGTTGTCGATATGACAGTGCGAAAACATGGTTACGGGGAAAAGGAAACTTTGAAGATTCCTCTTGAGACTCTGCTGGATGTATGTAGCCAGGATGGATGCACTCCCTATTGGGGAGTGCAGAAGTTCGATGAAGAGAAGCTTACGGGGGTACTTTTTTTCTTTAACCGATCGCAGGGATATGCCCATGTCGTGCGGGTGGAATGTGATATGGATGAAGTCTTTGCCGGTAAAGGAATAATAAAGTCTAAAGCAAGCCTCTATATTCCGACGAACAATGTTCAGGATCTTTTCGCTCCCTATGTTAAGAAGACTGATAAAGAAAGAATTAAATATAAAAATAACAAATGAAACCTGACAGAATCGTTTTTCTTATACTATCTGTTTTATGTCTGTTTAGCGGCGTTTGTCAAGCAGGCGTCAGCTTTAAGTTTGACGCCTATTCGAATGTGTCGCCTGCCTTGAAATCAAGGATGGAGGCCAGTATATCGGCGTTATTGACAGAAATTAATCGTGCCGGAGCTTCGGCTACAGACCTGCGCTTAGTTAATCTGAATATGGAGCAGGCGGCGAAGAATCGTCTGACCGCTCTTTGGACAGATGCGAGATTCGTTTGTGTCGATGCCATGAATGTATCCAAATGTCTTAATGATTTTCAGGGATATCAGGTAAGAGGCATTTCGATTGTAATGAAACCTTACGATTCCAGTTATGGAGGATCCCTGAACAGGGAGCTTACTGTTTCGCTTAATAAGAGAGGGGTCATCACCGGTGTCCGTCCTGCTTGGGAGAACCGAGAGGATGTACAGCAGATGCTTCGCGTCACCGGCAACGGCGGTGTGGCGGAAGTGGCCATGCGTCAGGAGCTCCTTAAATGGGTCGAGGATTTCAGATGCTACTATAATGAGCGCAATATAAACGCCTTGAATCAGATATACAGCGAGGATGCGCTTATTATTACAGGCAGCGTTGTCGCGCAACGTAAAAACACCGGAGATAAAGCGGTTACGTTTGAGCAGAAGGTGAATTATAAGATTCAGGATAAGGCAACTTATATAAATAATCTGAGACGGCAGTTTGCCACTAAGAAATACATCAATGTGGAGTTTGATAATATTCAGGTTATGAAGCATTCTGCGAAAGAGAACATCTATGGAGTGACATTGCATCAGAAATGGACCACTACCGGATATCACGATGAGGGCTGGCTTTTCCTTCTCTGGGACTTCAACGACCCTGAGAAGCCACAGATCCATGTCCGTACCTGGCAACCCGATCAAGTCGTTGTCAAGGACGGAGTCTTTACACTCGATGATTTCTTTATCCCGTAAAGATTAAAGTTTTTGTAACATTTTTATTGTTTTCAAGATGAATAAGTTTTTATTGATAATAATGACATTGGTGTTTTCTCACCAAATTGCATGGAGTCAGGCGTATGAAGTTGAGAGTCTGGAACTGAATGTGAAAGATCTGACGGCACGTACCCAATCGCGAGTGGACGCCAACGGGCGTAAATGTGGAATCCTTAAGATATACGTGAATGATGAAATTCCTGAAGTGAGAGGAAATATCATAGGAGATATCAAAGTCAGTGGTCTTGAGAAAATAGTTTATTTCTCTCATGATACGAAACAGCTTGAACTTATATTTCGCAATCATATTCCGTTGAATATAATATTTCGGGATTATGGTTTCCCGACACTTTCCGGAGAATTGACCTATGTGTTGAAGTTAAAAGAGAATAATACATATTCCGGAAAGGGAGATGCTGTGTGGACAGATGCTTCTACGCGCAGTGAAAATATAGGAATCTATAATGAAATTTATAATGCCTATGACGCAGGATTGTATAAGAAAGCTTTCGATTTGTGTAAAAGTATTCAGGATGATCCGTATGCTCAGAATTTTATGGCTATCATGTTTTTACGGGGACATGGAGTTACGCAGGATCCCGTAGCGGCGCAGAATCTGTTCTGTAAAGCTGCCGGGAGTGGTTATGCTCCGGCTCAGAATCAGGTTGGCACTAGTTATTCAAACAATCCGAAGGAAGCGTTTGAATGGGTTCGTAAGGCTGCATTACAAGGTTATCCTGCCGCTCAATATAACCTTGGTAATTATTATGCTGGCGGATATGGAGTAAAGCAGGATGATGACGAAGCTATCAATTGGTTTAGAAAAGCTGCGGAGAAAGGATTTGATGCTGCATATCTTAACCTGGGTTATATGTATAATGTGGGGCGCGGAGTTCCCAAAAATTATTCTGAGGCTTTAAGATTATACAGAAAAGCGGCAGACTTGGGAAATGTTATTGCTCAATACAATATGGGAGTTATGTATAAGAATGGTCAAGGCGTAGCAAAGAATATTGAGGAGGCTAAAAAATGGTTTAAAAAAGCAGCTGACCAAGGGCATGTGGAAGCGCGAAATATGCTTAACTCATTATAATTTGCAATGGGTAACCGGAAACAAATTTTAAACTGGATCTCTCTGGAATGAAGATAAGATTTTTTATATTGCTGGGGTTGTTGGTTTCACTGTATGCTCGGGGCCAGGAGTTGAAGGTAGTGAGCTTTGAGGTGACTCCGAGGGATCTTACTGCCCGCATTCAGGGGCGTGTTGACGCCAACGGGCGTAAATGCGGCGTGGTGAAAATATATGTCAATGACGATGTGGCGGCAGTGAGGGGAGGAGTGATAGGAGACATTGTTATCACCGGCCTCGAAAAGATGATTTATCTTGCTCATGACACAAAACGGATAGAACTGCTCTTTAAGAATCATCTTCCCTTGCAGATAAGCTTCGTGGACTTCGGTTTTCCTACGATAACCGGCGAGATGACATACGTCATGAAATTAAAGGATAAAGAGGCTTCTCCCGGCGAAATTACTGTTGCCTCTAATCAGCATCAAACACCTGACGAGGGAGCACGGATTCGTGATGAAATAAAAAAGGCATACGACGGAGAAATGTATGATAAGGCTATGTCCTTATGTAAGACTATTCCGGAAGATCCTTTCGCCCAACTTTATATGGCCTATATGTATGGCGATGGGAAAGGAGTAGCAAAGGATTTGTCGGTCGCCTTAAGTTTAATGCGGAAATCTGCAGAACAGGGAAATTCTATTGCACAATATAGACTTGCTCGGCTATATGAAGGAGGAGTAGTTATCCCAAAGAATATTCCGGAGGCTATAATATGGTTTCGTCGGGCGGCCGAGCAAGGACATATCGGAGCAATGTGGAGACTCGCCGATTTTTATAAAGAGGGAAGTTATGTGACTCAGGATTATCAGGAAGCGGCGAAGTGGTACACTGCGGCGGCTGAACTTGGAAATCCGGAGGCCCAGAATGCCATTGGAGAAATGTATGAAAAAGGGCAGGGAGTTCCTAAGGATCTCATTAAAGCTGTAGAATGGTATCGGAATGCTGCGGAGGGCGGAAGTATGTATGCACAATATAATCTCGGAAATATGTATTATCATGCACTTGGCGTAATTAAGGATGATCATGAGGCTTTTAGATGTTTTAAAAAGGCTGCAGAGAATGGGATGACTGAGGCGATGGGAATGCTGGGAGTTTTGTACGAAAATGGCTCAGGAGTGGACTTGGATTATGGGGAGGCTGTCAAGTGGTATAGAAAAGGTGCTGAGCGGAATGACTCTTTTTCCCAAATGAGGTTAGGACTCATGTATAAGGAAGGGAAAGGAGTGGCAAAGGATCCAGAGGAGGCAGAGAGATGGTTTAGGAAAGCGGGTATCGCAGAATAGTAATAAGTTATATTTATTATTTATCATGAGTAAGATCAGTTTGATAATTATAGGTTTAATTCTCTTCCTGAGTCTCGGAAGAGCCAGAGGGCAGGAGCTTGAGGTTGAGAGCTTCGAGCATGTCGTGATGGATCTGACAGCAAGGATGCAGCCGAAAGTAGATGCTAACGGCCGTAAGTGCGGCGTGCTGAAAATTTATGTCAATGACGAGATCACCGAGGCTCGCGGCAACGTCATCGGCGAAGTCAAGAACAACGGCTTCGAGAAGATGATCTATTTCTCTCATGATACAAAGAAGCTCGAGCTTCTGTTCAGGAATCACAAGCCCCTTCACATCAATTTTATTGATTATGGATTTCCCACGATATCCGGAGAAATGACATATATTCTGAACCTAAAGGAGAAAGATTCAACTTCCGGAGCTGCGAATCCCCGGATGGCGGTGACTCCCGGAAAGAGGGAGCCGGCGCCGGCTCAGACGCCGGCGCGGAATCAGTCTTCGCCTCCGTTGTCCGCTAAGAGAGAAAACGTAAAAGATAATAAGTCAAAGGCTACTGCTGACCCCGAAAGGCCAGGAGTTCCTGGAGCTCCATCGGCAAATGCTACAGTAAATGCCGGAGAATTATTACAGTCTTATTCTGCTCAGATCGTAACGGAGATTATTTCCGCTTATAATTTGGAAAATTACGAAAAGGCTATGAAACTATGCCGGTCAATCCCCGATAATCCATACGCTCAGACATATATGGGGCAGATGTATGAAAAAGGCAAGGGGGTGACCAGAGATTACTCAGAGGCTGCCGCATGGTATAGGAAAGCGGCGGAACAGGATTATGGAATTGGGCAACGGAATCTCGGCGTGATGTATTTCAAAGGATTGGGAGTGCCGCAAAGTTATTCCGAAGCTGTCAACTGGTATAAGAAGGCTTCTGAAAACGGAGATGCGATGGCGTCCTACAGTCTGGGTATAATGTATCAGCATGGACAGGGTGTTGATATAAATTATCCGGAGGCTCTTGAATGGTACAAAAAGGCGGTTGATCAGGGACAGCGAGAGGCTTTTAACAATATAGGAGTGATGTATGACCAGGGGCAGGGAGTTCCTCAGAATTATTCCGAAGCCATCAGATGGTATCGACGTGGCGCAGAAAAGGGAGACGCGACGGCTCAATCCAATCTTGGCTATATGTATTTAATGGGGAAGGGAGTGAAAGAGAATTATCCCGAGGCTGCGGTGTGGTATAGAAAAGCCGCTGAACAGGGTTTTGCGGATGCCCAGTCCAATCTCGGTATTATGTATCTTAATGGCTGGGGTGTGAAAAAGAATAAACTGGAAGCTGTATCCTGGTTGAGCAAGGCTGCAAGTCAGGGAAATCAGAATGCCAGGGAACTGCTGAATAAGTTAAGATAAAATCCATCAGGCAGTAAGCCTATGCTTGATTCTAAAGTGTAACATTTTAATAATTATAAATATGAACTTAATTACAAAAATTATTCTTCTGTTGTCGGCATTTCTGATGCCGTCGATTCCGGGGATGGCCCAGTTTTCATTCAAAGGCCCCATAAAGATGATCAAGGTCGAAGACGGTCCTGTTTTTAATATATCTTTCGACTCAGAGGGATTCCTAAAAGAGATTTCTTCTTCAGAACAGACTATAGGATCTTTCGGATATACTTTCTCCTATGGGAACGCAAAATCTATATGCAGTATTTTTGTATGGAATGAAAAAAAGGAATGGCAGCGCATTGTAGACACTACAGTAAGCACCCTCTCTCCGGGTAAATATGAGGTGTCGCAGTCTATACCTGTATCTAATGCATCGACGCGTGGAAATTTTTCCGCTTCACAAATTAATACCGAGCTTACATCTCCTCAATGTAAGGTCGCGCTTTCTATGGAGGCAAAATACAAGGATCTTAATATTTCTGAAGTTAAGACATTGATTAACGGCAAGAAGTTGTCGGACAATTATAAAGTTGAGTATTCTTTCCTGCCTTATTATACTTATACGTCAATGTTCGACAGCATGTCCTTTATAATATCTCAGATACTGAACTTAGACATGGGCTTTAACGCTTTCTGGTTCCAGCCTATGTTTACGTGCTTTAACAGTAAGATGCCGAATAAAATAAAGACACCCGAAGGAAAGGAATATATCTTCCAGTATTATCCGCGCGAAGGTGAGTTATACGTAGAGATAAAGGAGGATTTTAACCGAAGCATGCTCAAACGCCACAAGATACACATTTATTGGTGATTAGAAAAGGAATATTATGGCAAGATTATTCTTTTTTTTGATGGTATGCTTTTGTCCGTATATTTGTTACGGTCAACAGGTATCGATTGAGAACATAAGGGATTTAAGTTCAGATTTGACGGCGAGGACATATCCTCGGAAAGATCTGAACGGCAATAAGTGTGCCTTGCTTAAGATTATTGGAAATGCCGAGGTCTTGTCGGTGTCTGGCAATATCATAGGAGACCTTGCCAATAAGGGAAATGAATATTGGGCTTATCTTGCCCCAAGCACTAAGGTGGTTATGCTGAATATAAAAGGAGCCAAACCGGTAAAAATTAATTTCGAAGAAAATGGAGTTACTCTGCTTTCCGGAAATACCTATGAACTCGATTTTGAGTATATTGATGATGCAAAAACAGTTCTCACTTCAGGAATCACGCTTTTGTTTAATTCAGATGTTACGGTTCTCAATCCCAAGCAAAAGGAAATGTTGCTGACACTTATAAAGACTGTAAGGGATAATATGCCGAATGCTTCAGTTTCCGTCATGTCTTTTATATGCAAGGATGTCGGTACATACGGTTATGCAATGGATCTTGCAAATGGAAGGGCAAAAGAGACTGGTGCCTTTCTTGAGAAAAACGGCTTAAGGAGGGATCAGATAGTTGAGAATACGGTTGGCGAGTCGGCTTATTCAAATTATTCTGATAAGGGCGTGGTAATAGTAGAGATCAGTAAGTAATTTGTTAGTGATCTTTAAGGTCGATAATGGCTAAACTTTGAATATCATAGAATATGAATGTTGTTAAATCGCAGGTAGTAAGAATATTTTTGTTGTTATTGATGGTTTTGGGAATAGGCGTCATTTCTGATGCGCAGGAAATTAAGATAAAATCTTTTTCAATGCAGATGGAACCGATGACCGTCCCGATGCAGCGGAAGGATAATAACGGAAATATCTGTGCGTTGGTGAAGGTTATTATTCCCACGTCAAGAGTTGTGTTTGAGGGAAGCCTGATAGGAAAATGCGATTTCAAGACTTCGGAATACTGGTGTTATCTGGCTCCGGGCAGTAAGTTTCTGAAGGTGAAATATCCCGGTTGCAATCCGTTGATGGTCAGGTTTGAGTCGTTGATCGGCGGCGGAGTCAAGGGCTCGATGATTTATGAGCTTGTTTTGTCGGTCCCTGATGGAAAGACGAAACAGGGACAGCCTTTGAAACTGATAACCGGTTTTGAAACTCCCAGTATGTTTCCCTATGGTTTTTATAATGAGAATAAATGGCGATATGGGGAGGTAAGTATACCTGACACCTTGGATGTATATCTGAACTTAAAGGATGGAAATGCTTTTGATGGTCATTGGAGTGTGGGAAATAATAGCAAAGACATGGAGAATATCCTTCTTGGAAATGTAGAAGAGGGTGATGTTATAACTCTTTCTCCGCGAAACTCCACTTCTTATATGACTGAGAAGATAACCGTAACTCGCGAACATCTCGCCGCAAAGGAGATTCTGGCAGGAGTATATAGAAAGCGAGGTGTGCTAAAATGTGTGATAAAGGATGCTCATACCGGCAAACCGATTCCCGGGGTTAAAGCCGAGATTCTTAATATTACCTCCTACTCGTTCGCTTCAAATATAGATAAGAATAAAAAATATGTTTTGCAGGAAGAATCAAAATCGGATTTAAATGGAAAACTATCTTTTAATAATGCCATATTCGGGACTGAATATGGTTTGAGTTTTTCAGATAAGGACGGATATCTGAATCCCGGCTGGCAGGTTTACGATATTGTTAAGAAGCCAGTCGATGTCAGATTTTCCGAAAACAATATTGTGGAACTTGAATTGTCTCCGGCAGTCTTGAAAGGGGTTGTAAAAGATGGCAAAAACGGAATCCCGAAGGCAAAGATAGAGTGTAAGTCTCTTTATGGGGAAACTTTTTATACTGATGAAACAGGCAATTTCAATATCTCCGGATATATAAACGAAGGGATAACGGTCAGTGCGCCGTGCTATAAGACTCTTGTGCTTTATTTTAAGAGACTTCCTTATATCTATGATTTCAATACTGAACGTCAGATTCCAGAGAATATAAACATAAAGCTTAAAAAGGGAGATCCCTCTGAAAAGCTTTATTGCGATTATGATTTAGTAAAGAATAAGGTGATTTATTGAAATATAATTTTATTATGAAGCACTTTTTAATCAGTATTTTATTACTTTTTCTTTGTTTGAATATCAATGCTCAGAATATAGTAGTAAAAGATATAATCCCTATGACGGATATTATGGAGTATAAGAATCAGCGTAAAGATGCAAATGGTTCGATATGCGCGGTCATCCGTATTTTTATGCCGAAGAAGGAAACTTTTTTTGAAGGTAATGTCATTGGTGATGTAGAATACAGAAATGGAGAGTATTGGATTTATTTATCTCCCGGATCAAAGTTTATTCGTATTAAATACGAAGGATGTGACCCGGTCTTGGTTAATTTTACAAATTATGGAGTTAAAGGGGTAAATGCCAAGACATTTTATGATATAAAAATTGATTTGTCAAAATTAGTAGCCATTACGCCTGAAGAAGCCTACCAAAAAGGTTATAAGGCACTTCATGAAAAAGATTATGCCTCAGCCATTAAAAATTTGACGTATTCAGCTAATTCAGGATTTGGAAATGCTCAATATCAGTTGGGGTTGATATATTTAGAAGGTAAGGGAATTCCTAAAGATATTGTATTGGCAGAAAAATGGTTGGAGTTGGCTTCCAATAACGGTATAATACAGGCATCCAATAAATTAGGAGATTTATATCTTGACGGGAATCTGAAACCTAAGGATAATGAACATCCTTATAGTAAGGCAACAAGATTATATTACAGGGGAGCCAAAAAAGGTGATTCTTATTCACATTTTAAATTGGGTTGGCTTTGTCTCGTCTTTTATAAAAATATTAAAAATGCTGAGGATCATTATGAGAAAGCTTCATTAAATCATGATTACGAGCTAATGTATAAAATAGGATATACTTATGACGGTACTTCTGCAAGCACTTTAAATCTATCGGAAGCGATAAAGAATAATATTGTAAAAAAATGGTACGAGAGAGCTTCACCTGGTTCCGCGGCTGCGTCTTTTAAGTTGGGAGAAATGTTTTATTCAGGACGTGAAGGAATTCCTATGGATAAAAGTTTGGCTGAAACATATTTATTGCGTTCAATTGAAAAAGGTGGTAAAGGTGGCGTTATTGTTGGGAATATTTATCGAGAAAAGAAGGAATATGAAAAGGCTTTTTATTATTATAAAAAAGAAGCGGAAAGAGGGGATAATTCGTGGGCGATGTTTTTAACCGGCGAATGGTATATTAATGGATGGGGAACCCCCAGAAATAGGCAGGAGGGAATCAGATGGTTAAAAAAATCAGCATCGATGGGACGTTCCGATGCTCTTAAGAAATTAAAGGAAATGAATGTCGCCTATTGAATAGGAATGACAAATTAATTGAGTCAAATGTAAGTTCATCAAATAAATACGAAGTTTCATCCATAATGAATTGAAATATTTGGTGACTGGGGGATGTGTGGGTAAATTCACACCATAAAGTATAATTTAACTAAAAACATAATATTATGAATACAGAGAAGATTAATATTCTTTCTGAGAATGAAGGAAATGACAAGTCGGAAGACAAATCGAAAAAAGGAAAGACCGGGAAAAAGATGGTCGGTAAGACTGCTCAGTTTGCCGGAGCTGCCGGTGTGGGAGCCGCCGCAACAGTCGCAGCCAGCGCGATGGATACTCACGAGGAGATCGAAACGGCCTCTGTGAATGAAGCTGCAACTGAAAGCGAAAGTCTGCATCAAGATCAGGATGTTGAGACCGTTGTCGAAGAACCGGTTGAATTTGATCCCAACGATATAATGATAGAGGAGAATGAAGAGTCCGTTGCTGACTTAGATGAATCTGATCTCGAAATTGAGACGGTTTCGGATGAAGAGCAGATCTCTTCAGAGGAACTTCAGCCCATAACTTCAGAGGATGAGGTTGTGTCTCCGGAGGAGATTGAGTTGGACGACATCGTAGAACCGGATTCGGATCCTACCGAGATGGCGATAGAAGAGCTTCCCGGTGACTTTAATTTCGAGATGGAGGAAGATCTGATAAATGATACTATAGTAGGGTTTGTTGATATGACAGGCGATATTGTGGATAACGAAGATGTATTAAGCGATCCGGATATCCTGGGAGATATATTGAACGTATAACTTGATAATCAGACGTAAAGATGAAAAGATATTTATATTCTCTTGATTTACTGATTCTTATTGCTTTTTTGCCATTATCTGCCAGCGCTCAGCAGACACTTGAGGAGGCTACCGACAGTATTAAGAATATACTTTCTCAGGCTAAGAGAGGAGATGCATTTTCGCAAAATGAGGTTGGAGGATGGTATTATCGGGGGCGTCATGTGAAACAGAACTATGAGGAGGCTCTGAAATGGTGGTCAAAATCCGCACAGCAGGGTAATGTGCTGGCAATCGGGAATATGGGTCTCTGCTATCAGACCGGCAATGGCATAGCCGCGGACTCTCTGCGAGCCTCTAAACTTTATCTCCGTTCGATTAAGGAGGGCAATAAGGCTCTCTTTGATCAGAATCTGGAATTGGCGAAAAAAGGAAGTGTCTTCAGCAGTATGCTTATCGCCGAATGTTATAGAAAAGGATATGGAGTAGGTAAAAATATAAGTCAGGCCATACCCTTTCTTAAAGAGGCGGCTGATAGGAATTGTGTCGCGGCACAAAGGGATCTCGCTCTTATCCTTTTGAATGGAAAGAAGGCTGGCGAAGCTTTAGCCTGGTTTAAGAAGGGTTCCGAAAACGGAGATCCTGCCTGTACTTTCTACTATGGCAAGATGCTTATGGAAGGTCTTGGAATAAAGGCTGATAAGAAAGAGGGCGCAAACTACATACTTAAAGCTGCGGAGAAGAATTTCCCTCTGGCGATGTTTTATCTGGGCAACTGCTACATGAATGGAGAAGGAATTACAAAAAATGCGGAGCAGGCAGTCAAATGGTATAGACTTGCCGCCGGAAAGGGAAGCCATAATGCAGAGTGGAAACTTGCAGAGTGTTATCGGGAGGGAATCGGCACTCCGATAAACTATGATCAGGCTTTATTCTGGTATGGACGGGCTTCTGAAAAAGGTCATGCTCGTGCGTTTAAGTCGCTCGTCTCCGATTCCATCCCGGAATCTACATTCATCGCTTATATGAAAGGAATGAAAGTGTATTATGCAAAAGATTTTGATGAGGCGCTCAAACAATTTAAGATTGTTGATAAAGCCAAGGTTATAGATGGGAGAATCATGACCGCCGCAATCCTCGCCAATTCCTCCTATTCCGGACGGAATATTAAAAAGGGAATTAAACTTTTTAAAGAAGCAGCAAAGATGAGCCCTCAGGCAATGTATTTGCTTGGAACTCTTTATGAGGCCGGAGTCGGCGTTGATAAAAACATGGATGAAGCTGTTGGTTTGATTACAAAGTCTGCTGATTCCGACTATGCTGAGGCTGAATGTGCTCTTGCCGATATGTATTTTGAAGGAAGAGGTGTTGATCAGAATTATGAAAAGGCGGTTGAGCTATATGAAAAAGCATACGCTCAGGGACAATTAACCGAAAACGCGGCTAAGCGTTATGCTTCCTGTTATGCCGACGGGAAGGGCGGCCTGACCGTTGATAAAGATAAAGCTCAGGAGATCCTCAGTTCTTATCATCGAAACCCCGTACCGGCACTTTTGAAGACTTTCTGAGAATTATATCTGGTTTATTGCCTAAATGGCATTTTCTTCAAATAAAGACAAGATGAGGCCAGGTTTTGCTGATAAGTGCAAAACCTGGCCTCATTATTATAATTTGAAGGCGGTTGCTATCTTTGGGTTGAGGCTCTTTCCAGAAGATATTCATCGGCTATGTAGAAGTCGCTGTATAGATAGAGGCCTGTCTTATGGTTGTGAAAACGGCTGCAGGTAGTGCTCCGATAGAAGTCTTTGAGGGCTTGCAAAGGTGGTATATTTAGCTTTTTCGCAATACGGCATGCGATGGCTCCTATTCGTCCCCAGCGCAGAATATCAATAGCTTTTTGATTATAATAATCCATAATTCCGGTAGTGTGTATGGTTATGCATCAGTCGTTTAGATTGTATTGGACAATCCAATAGCCTGTTTTAGGGCTTCCTTTACGCTCTATCCATCCCTCAGCTTTCATGTTGGATATAATCTTCTTTATGCCATTTTCCGTTAACCCGATTTTTTCAGCAAGTTCGACGCGTGTCATACGAGAGTTGTCAGCAAGGAGCCTCAATACTGCCAATTCTGATTTATTGGGTACTTTATTGGGTACTTTACTGGGTACTTTACTGGGTACTTTACCGGGTACTTCCTTTATATTCTTCTGCAGAGCCTTTAAAACCTCTTTGAGCATGAAGTCTATAAATGGACCTGATTGCCCTTCTGTTGTAGATGCTGAAATTGCATTGTAATATTCCTGTTGATTGGCGTATACCATATTTTCTACAGGAAGGTGTTCGAACAATGGATTCAGACGACCCAGTATAAGAGACTGCCATAGTCTTCCCGTACGACCATTTCCATCCGAGAAAGGATGTATAAATTCAAATTCATAGTGAAAAACGCATGAACGTATCAATAAATGATCTTTGGATTTTTTAGCCATGCGAAAAGATCGCCCATCAGTTCGGGGACACGTTGAGGTGGAGGAGCTAAATGAACTATTCTGTTTTCACCGAATGCCCCTACGCCGCTATTGCGGTATCTTCCGGCATCGTCCGTCAACGCCTCCATCATGACGCCATGCGCCTTTAGCAAATCTTTTTCAGAGAATGGATTTAATTGTGAATATAAATCATAAACACGGATGGCATTCCTGACTTCCTGAATCTGGCGAATAGGTGCAATAACCTGCTTGCCGTTGATTATATCTCTTACTTCATCATCGCTTAGTGTATTGCCCTCTATTGCAAGAGATGAATGAATGGTCTTGATGCGATTGGCCTTGCGAAGCTTTAAGCCGTGTTCTCCCTCCAGAGCGATGTTGTGCCGCTCCAAAAGTGCTGATATTTCCGCAATACTGTTGATTGCTTCTGTCTATACGATTAATGGAGGAATTGCCATACTGACGGGAATTAATAAAGATTATAAAGTTGCCAATGGGTAGCTTTTACCGGGAATAAAGGAAGAGGGGGGCGGACTCGCGGTTCATGCGGTCGAGGGCGGTGACGGCAAAAGTGGAACCTTCGGAGTCGGGTGCGAGCTCGAGGCGCGTGTAGGGGGTCACGGCGATTATTGTCTGCGAATCCTCAAAGTCCTGGCTCTCGCCGGGGAAGAACTCATAGACCACATATCTTACCACATCGCTTTCGGAACCATGTCTGTATGATTCACTTAATCCATCTTTTTTGTCTGAGCCATGACGGGATTTGCCGCTCGCGGAGCCATGACGCGTCGGGCTGTTGGCTACAGGTTTCCATTCGAGGTATTGCTTGCCGTTCTGTTTCACGATCTTTATGTCGGTAACGGCGGCCGGTTTCTTCGATTTGTCGCCGTAGACGGGAGGCAGGGCGAGTGTCGACTGGTATTTCATTGCCAGCGAATCGGCGGCGCCCTTGTAGTTGCCGGTAACCCAATATCCGTGCCACCAGATATTGCCCGCCACATTGGGCAGCTCGCGCGACATTCTCACTTTGGTGTCGAGCTCGTTGCGGTCGTGATTGCCGGGATCCGGCGAATCCATCGTGCGCTTCACGTCCTGCCCGATATATATGTCGACGCCGTTGGCGTTGTCGTTCCACCATTTCGCCAGGCTCCGGCTCGGAGCGGCCTTTGTGTCGAGACTCCAGTAGAGCTGCGGGGCGAGATAGTCGATCCAGCCCTTCTTTGCCCACAGCAGGACATCGGCGTAGAGGTCGTCGTAGTTCTGCAGACCGGAGCTTTCGCTGCCGCGCGGATCATTCTTCTTGTTTCGCCATATTCCGAACGGACTCACACCGAACCTCACCCAGGGCTTCTCCTTCTTTACCGTGGAGTGCAACTGTTCGATGAGAAGGTCGACGTTATGGCGGCGCCAGTCGTTGAGTGACATTCCGTTGCCGAATTTCGCGAAACTCTTACCGTCGGGAATCTTCTTGCCCGGTGCCGGATAGGGATAAAAATAGTCGTCGATATGGATACCGTCTACGTCATATCTTTTCAGAATATCGCTTACTATCTCACAGATGGCGTCGCGGTTCTCCTGATACGCCGGATCGAACAGCACCTGCCCGTTATAGCGGAAGAATCGGTGTGGCTCGCGGTTGGATATATGCGAAGAGGGGAGTACCTCCTTCGCTGTCGACGTCACGCGATATGGATTGAGCCAGGCGTGAAACTCCATGCCGCGCTTATGCGCCTCCTCAAGAACATACTCCATCGGGTCCCACATCGGATCGGGCGCTTTGCCGCGCTGACCTGTCAGCCACGCGCTCCAGGGCTCGAGGTCGGATTTATAGACGGCGTCGGCCGTGGGACGCACCTGGAAAATCACAGCGTTGCATCCAGCATCCTTCAGGCGGTCGAGCTGGTCGCGGACGTATGCCTGTGCCTGAGCCGTGGTCTTGTCCTGCCATTGGGTCTGGCCGATAACATGGAGCCACGCGCCGCGGAACTCCCGTTTGGGATTATTGGCAAACACGCCGGCCGCAATCAATAACAATAGAAAAGCTGAGTATATTCTTTTAGACATGAAGTTGTTTGTTTTTTAATTTCTTATTCGCCTACACCTATGCCGAAAAGGGCGTAGTCGTAGAATACGGGATCATCGGGACGCAGCGAGCGCAAAACGCCCGTGAGGCTCTCCACGCTCTTGCGGTCGTTGCTCCTGCGCTCGAGAAGTCCTAAATTGCGGGCCGTGTTGCCGACATGGACATCGAGAGGGATATAGAGCTTCTCTTTCGGAACGGAATTCCATACACCCATGTCGACGATGCCGTCGTCTCTCACAAGCCATCTCAAGGCCATGTTCACGCGTTTGAGCGCGGTTGCGTCGAGGTTCACGGGCAGACACTGCGAGCAAGTCGTTCCGTCGTTGACGTCACACATTATTTTCTGCATTTCCCCGACAAGCTTCCACGCCGGTGCCTCCGATTCGCCAACCTTCAGCGCCGATCCGAAAGCGTCGAGACTGCCGAACCGCGAATAAATCTCTCGCATGCCGCGCAGGAAATAACTGAAATGCTCTCCGAAGAAAGTGCGGTGTATGTTGATTTTAGGATCGAGATCCTCATATCCCTCGTCCATCACGTATTTATACGGCTCATGATCCATGAGGGCGAGCATCTTCTCGGCGTCGCGACAGATCATCGTGCGCTTCCCCCAGGCGATGATGGCGGAAAGGAAGGCTACGATCTCAATGTCCTGCAGACGAGAGAAACGGCGCGGGAACTGCACCGGATCGTTGCCGATGAACTCCGGGCGGTTGATCCTGCGGGCCTCGCGGTCGAGCAGATCCGCGATATCCCTGTCGACAGTGACTGTATCGTTTATCATCATTGCTTTCCGATATGTCTTGCGATGTCCGGACGCACTGTCCTAACTGTCGAAACGAATGCCGAGTCGTAGGCGGCTGCAGCCTTGGGTTGACCTATGGTGTCGTATTTCGTTCGCTTTGAACGTGCTTCGAGAAGCAGTTTCTGCAGTTCGGTGGTATCTTTCCACTCTTTCCCCACGAAGATTCGCGCGGCCTCGCGCCCTTCCATCTGGGCGGCGAGGATGTCGGCCTCCTCTTCAGCAGCCTTGTTGTTGCCGCAGCCTCCGGCCAGCAAAAGGAGAGCGGTTCCCGCCAGAAACATATATTTCTTTGCAAACATATAAATCTTATTTACAGAAGATATTCTTTTAAAACGGGAGACGTCGATTAGAACGCCTCCCGTCAGTATTAGCTATTCGTTTTATGACTTATTTGCCATACATGGAATTCCACCATTTCGGGTCGTCCTGGAGATATTTGGCGAACCAGGCCATTATAGTGTTCTGCCAGAGGATCCGTTTTTCGAAGTCGGAGATAAAATGGTTCTCCCCGTCCACGCTGATGAATTCCACGTCGCGGCCCAGAATGCGGAGCGCGTTGAAGAGCTGGATGCTCTCTCCGATAGGCACGTTGGTGTCGGCGGTCCCGTGGAGCAGAAGCAGTGGGGTGTGGATCTTGTCGGCATTGAAGAGGGAGCCCTGTTTTGTGAAGAGGTCGGGGTCGGTCCAGGGATAATGCTTGGCGGCAGCCACAGCGTTATATGAGTATCCCCAGTATCCTTCGCCCCAGTAGCTTGTCACGTTCGAAATGCCGGCATGTGAGACTGCGGCTGCGAAAATATCGGTGAGCGTCTGAAGATACTGCGTCATGAAGCCGCCGTATGAGGCGCCGAGACAGCCCACTTTCTTGCGGTCGACAAACGGATGGGCGTCGCAGAATTTCTTCACGCCTTCGATGATCTCTTCGGCAGTGCGCTTGCCCCAAGCGTTGACGTGGCGGGCGGAGAACTCCTGACCGTAGCCTGTGGTGCCGCTCGGATTGAGGGTGTAGACCACGTAGTCGCGCGAGGCGAATACCTGCGGTGCGTAGGGCGAGGTGAGGCCGGCGGCTGTCGGCGAGGTTCCGCCGTAGTAATATACGATAAGAGGATATTTCTTGGCCGGGTCGAATTCGGGAGGATAGCAGATATATCCGTCGATTGTGTCGCCGTTCTTCGATTTGAAAGTCCAGGGCTCCATCTTGCCCATTTCGACGTCGGCGAGCGATTTATGCATCGGGTCGTCGATCAGGCGCGACTTCCCGTTCTTGAGGTTAAGCAGGAAAGCTCTTCCTGCGTTATCGAAGTCGCCGCCATAATATGCCATCCAGGTGGATTCGTCATCGCCGATCGAGAAATTGCTTACAGACTCCGTCTTTGTGTCGAGCCTGACGAATTTACCGGTCTTGGGATTCAGAGAATACACATTGTTGAAGAAGCCCTCCTCTGCCTTGAGATATATAAGGCCGTCGACATCGTTCCAGACCGGATTCGAGATAGAGGGATTGAAGTCGCGGGTAATCGGCTTAACCTCCTTTGTGGCTATTGTATAAAGGAATCCCTGGTTGTCGAAGTCATTGGCGATCTCGTTGTCGCCGATATTCTCGCCGATATGGTTGAAGGCCTGCGGGCTTCCGAGCACGAACAGCTGTTTGGCATCCGGAGAATAAATGGCGGAGTTGATGAAGCCGTCGTTGCGTATGAGCGTATCGGTTTTGAGGGTGTTGAGGTCCATCTCCACCAGAGTCTTGAAGTAGAAGGGATACTCGTTCGCACGGTCAACAGAGGAGATATAGAGCATCTTGCTGCCGTCTTTCGAATAGTCGCATATAGACGTCGCGGCTCCTCCGTATGTGAGGGGAGTGGTGACGTGGGTGGCGATTTCGTAACGCATCAGATAGGAACGG
This sequence comes from uncultured Muribaculaceae bacterium, assembly GCA_910583775.1. Taxonomy (GTDB): domain Bacteria; phylum Bacteroidota; class Bacteroidia; order Bacteroidales; family Muribaculaceae; genus Lepagella. The sequence continues at coordinate 24,395 of CAJTYD010000022.1, forward strand.
TTCCGGGTGCCTGGAATACGGTCGTCGGGACTGTCGTATTTGCGGAGCGGACCGGCCTCTGCTTTTCCGTCAACGTTTTTATAGTAGATGATATAACGCTGGTCGGGCGTTATGTCGAAACTTCTTTCGGGGAGACCTTCTGCGATCTTCGATACTTTCATGGAGGGAATCTCTATTGTCATCACGTCGTAGCCCGAGGGTTTGTGGGTGGTGTAATAGAGAGTGGCGCCCTTAGGCATCCAGTCGGCATATACCGACACATCTTCCGAAAGCACTTTTCCGGTAGCTGTCTCTGAGAGCACTGCATGATAGTTTGTGGTCTCTTTGTCGAAAGTCTCGAAATATTTTGTGAGCAGATAGCGGCCGTCGGGCGAAAGGGTGGTGTTGTAGACACGCTCGCCGGTCATAGTGGCGAGCAGCGAGAAACGCTTCCTGATGTCCGGACCAGAAAAGATCTCGATATTCTCATAGTCTTTGTCGGGAGTGAACTCGAGTCTGAACTCGGGCGCGCTCTTGTCGTCGGGCAGCGAGACGAGATTCACCTGGATCTCGTAGTCGGCTTCCGGATTCAGGTCGAGAGACGACGAGGCCTCTGTCGACAGGGAATCGGATGTCGTCTTTTTCACGGTGGAGACGCCGTTAACCAGGACATCGGCCATCGAGGTAGATTTGAGCGCGAGCTTGCCTTTGGTGAATCTGGAGGCACGCAGACGGGTCGTGAACGTGTGGAGCATCGGATTGTTTTTATCGGAAACGAGCGTGAGGTTTCCGGCCGAGTCTGCGGTCATGGTGGTCCAGTCGGCGAGCTGGTCCGCGAAGATGCGTCCGCGCGAGTCAAGGAGTTTGTCGTTGGAGAAGGGATTCTCTTTCTGTGTCGAGTCGGGCAAAGCGGGGATGTGCAGCTTTACCGGAGTCGCGGCCTTGAACCTGGTCAGAGTGTAGGCGGAGGTAAATCCGGCCGAGAGCAGGATTCCGCCCAGGGCCAGAGACAATGATGGTCCGAAATGTTTCATGGTGTAAGTGGCCTGATTTTATTTCTTTTCGTATGCCGGAATGGATTTCATCTTCATGTGGTAGATCAATGCGGAATATGGCTTGATCTCACCGCGGCCCGCGGCTCCGTAAGCCGACATGGCGGGGATGACGATCGTCACCGAGTCGCCGACGTGGAGCGAGGTCATGGCCGCCCACATTCCGACGATGTTCTGGTTGGGACAGCTCTGATAGATGGAGTCGCCGTATGTGGTATTGGAATAGGAGTCGCCGAGACTGTTCCCCTCCACGTCCTCCATCTCGTATTTGATGTTGACCGTCGAGGTGCTCATCGGCACGAGATTGTTCTGGGTGAGGCTGCGGTCGTTGTGCCATTTTATAAGCACGTAGTCGTAAAGTGCCCATGTGGGAGTGACTTTGGTATAGACATTCTCTCCGTTTTCGGTTAGCAGCTCCATCTTCATCACATATTCCTCGTTCTTCTGTTTCCACTCGGCATATTCCGTGAGCGAATCGTCATCGCCGTTAAGGCAGCTTGTGAGTGAAATCAAGGCTATGAACAATGGGAGAAATAATAATTTTTTCATAAAAATCGTCTTAGAATTTAACCTCCGGGGCTTTCTCGGCGCCGGCTTCGGCCTTGAACTGGGGTTTCTCTTTGAATCCGAACCAACCGGCATAGATCATCGTGGGGAATTTCTTGATGCTGGTGTTGTAGTCGCGCACGGCCTCCGTGTAGCGCTTGCGTTCGGTCGAGATCCGGTTTTCGGTCCCTTCGAGCTGGGCCTGGAGGTTCATGAAGTTTTCGTTTGCTTTCAGGTCGGGATATGCCTCGGTTACGGAGAGAAGCGATTTGAGAGCCTGCGAGAGCTCGCCCTGCGCCTGCTGGTAGCGGGCGAGGTTCTCCTCGGTGAGATCGTCGGCGTCAAGAGTTATGGAAGTGGCTTTGGCGCGGGCCTCGGTCACCTTCACGAGGGTCTCCTCCTCGTGCGTCGAATATCCCTTCACAGTGTTTACGAGATTGGGAATGAGGTCGGAGCGGCGCTGATACTGGTTTTCTACCTGGGCCCAGGCCTGGTCGACGTTCTGCTGTTTCTCCACCAGACTGTTGTAGTTGCAGGAGGAAAGAGATCCCATCATCATGACGGCCGCCAGCATTCCTAATATTTTATTGATCTGTTTTCTCATTTGAATGCGGTATAAATAAAAATTATTACTTAAGTCTGAATTATGCAGCCTGATCAGACAAGTTTCTTAAGAAGACTGTTGAGGCTTACCTCCTCCGAGAGTATCTTCTCGAGCTCATCGACCGACAGGCGTTTCTGCTCCATCGAGTCGCGCTCGCGGAGGGTGACGGTGCCGTCTTCGAGTGTCTGGTGATCGACTGTGATGCAATAGGGAGTTCCTATGGCGTCCTGACGGCGGTAACGCTTGCCTATGGAGTCTTTCTCGTCATACTGACAGGTGAAGTCGAAACGGAGACGGTGCTGGATCTCACGCGCCTTTTCGGGAAGGCCGTCTTTCTTGACAAGCGGAAGCACGGCGCATTTCACCGGAGCTATAGGAGCCGGGAAATGAAGCACCACACGACGGTCGCCTCCTCCGAGATCCTGATCCTCGTAGCAACTGCAGAACACGCTCAGGAACATGCGGTCGACGCCGATCGAGGTCTCGATAACGTAAGGCACGTAGCTCTCGTTGAGCTCCGGGTCGAAATACTGAATCTTCTTGCCTGAGAATTTCTCATGCTGCGAGAGGTCGAAGTTGGTGCGGGAATGGATTCCCTCCACCTCCTTGAATCCGAAAGGCATCTCGAACTCGATGTCGGTGGCGGCGTTGGCGTAGTGGGCGAGCTTCTCGTGGTCGTGGAAACGGTATTTCGAATCGCCGAGCCCGAGGTTCTTGTGCCATTTCAGACGGGTCTGGCGCCAGAAATCGAACCATTTGAGCTCCTCGCCGGGACGGACGAAGAACTGCATCTCCATCTGCTCGAACTCCCTCATGCGGAAGATGAACTGCCGGGCCACGATCTCGTTGCGGAAGGCCTTGCCGATCTGCGCGATACCGAAGGGGAGACGCATACGGCCGGTCTTCTGAACGTTAAGATAATTCACGAATATGCCCTGGGCGGTTTCGGGACGGAGATATACGTCCATAGCTCCGTCGGCCGTCGATCCCATCTCGGTCTTGAACATAAGGTTGAACTGACGCACGTCGGTCCAGTTGCGGGTGCCGCTGATGGGGTCAACTATCTCATAGTCGAGGATGATCTGCTTGAGGTCGGCGAGATCGTTGGCGTTCATGGCGTTTGAGAAACGCTCGTGAAGCTCGTCGCGTTTCTTCTGATGTTCGAGCACGCGCGGATTAGTCTTGCGGAACATCTCCTCGTCGAAGCTCTCGCCGAAGCGTTTGGCGGCCTTGGCAACCTCTTTGTTGATTTTATCGTCGAATTTCGCTATCTCGTCTTCGATGAGCACGTCGGCGCGGTAGCGCTTCTTTGAATCTTTGTTGTCGATCAGAGGATCGTTGAAGGCGTCGACATGACCGGAGGCCTTCCAGATGGTGGGATGCATGAAGATAGCCGAGTCGATGCCGACTATGTTGTCGTGAAGCATGGTCATGGCTTCCCACCAGTAACGCTTGATATTGTTCTTAAGCTCTACTCCGTTCTGTCCGTAATCATATACGGCCGACAGACCGTCATAAATTTCACTTGACTGAAAAACGAACCCATACTCTTTGGCATGGGCAATGATTGTCTTAAAGACATCTTCCTGTTTTGCCATCTCCTTGTTGTGTTGGAATATGTTGTTGGAATGATTTATTTCTATATGATTCCATTGTACCCTCGGCCGTAGTCGGCCATCACGGACACAATATCTTGCAAATTTACTTATTATTATTGAAAATGGCAATATGTGAGGCGTCGGCTCACTTTCTTTTTGATTTTTTTACATTTCCATCGCACCCGAGGGGGGCGTCGGTTGTTATAATGGAAAAGGAGGAAACTGCTATGAAAACATTATTGAAAAATATGGCGAAAGGATTGCTCTCCGCGATGGTTGTAGGATTGAGCTCGTTGGCGATGGTTGCCCAGAACAGCCTTCCCGCCCCCGGGTCGGGCGGTAGTTTCCGCCCGAACGTCGGCTCTTTCGGAGGCCCGGGATTCGGAGGATTTAATCCAGGCCCACCCCCTCCTTCATCCTGGGGAAATCCGTGGAGTTCAGGCTGGGGATACGGCTCCACAGTAGTGGTGTCGCCCGTCATAACGCCTGGTGTGGCGAACCAGGGAATAACAAAGGTGGTGGCCTGCGGATACGACACAATGGGAGTCTGGAGAGTGATCCCGCTTCTGGTCAGCTATCAGTATAACGGCGTCGAATATGTGGTTAATGTCTTGAACGCCTGGAATCCATGGTCTGACAGATGGGACCGCGGGGTAGACACACCTGCCTATTCAACCGATTATTATCTGCGCGGAACGGAATATGACTATTACACCGTGCTGCCTACCGGAACCTTCTATTTCAACTTGTAATGTCCGGGCGGAGATTTCGAAAATCAGAGGGGATACCCGGAATTGCTGTTCATCAGAACTAATCCGATTTGACTTTAATTCATAAAAATTAAGGGAGCATAGCGATTGTGCTCCTTTTTTGTTCCCTTTTTACCTGAATTTCCCGAATTATTCAAACAAAATTATTATCTTCGCAAAATAAGTTGCCGGCGCGACTGAGCGGAAGGTTCCCAGATACTGTTCTACCGGGCGGCACAAAGGATAAACTAATCTAACAATAAAATGAAAGAAGACGAAGAAGTTTACACCACCGACACCGGTTTGCCTGAGAACGCGTTTCGCGAACTGGCGGCCGACGAACAATATGTTCCGGTGATGAAACCGGCCCACGACCAGAAGGAGGTAACTCCCTATTCTGTCGGAATGGGTCTGGTAATGGCGGTGATTTTCAGTGCCGCCGCAGCTTATCTCGGCCTTAAGGTGGGCCAGGTGTTCGAGGCGGCGATCCCTATCGCGATCATCGCCGTCGGAATGAGCAACGCCCTCGGCAAAAAGAATTCCTTGGGGCAGAACGTAATCATCCAGTCGATCGGCTCCTGCTCGGGCGTGATCGTGGCCGGAGCGATATTCACTTTGCCGGCCCTCTATATCCTGCAGGGGGATTATCCCGACATCATGGTGAATTTCTACCAGATATTCCTCAGTTCGCTGTTAGGAGGTATTCTCGGCATCCTGTTCTTCATTCCTTTCCGTAAGTATTTCGTGAAGGACATGCACGGCAAGTATCCCTTCCCGGAGGCTACGGCCACGACCCAGGTGCTTATCTCCGGCCAGCAGTCGGCCGCCGACGGGAGCTCCGGTCAGGCAAAGACCCTGATCGTTGCTTCGCTCATCGGAGGTGTATACGACTATATAGTGGCAACCTTCGGATGGTGGGCCGAGACGGTATCCACCACAGTCGCCGGCTGGGGGCAGGTGATCGCAGAAAAGACCAAACTCGTCTTCAGCTGCAACACCGGAGCGGCCCTTCTCGGTCTGGGCTATATCGTCGGTCTGAAGTATGCTTTCGTTATTTTCGCAGGTTCGATCTTCGTCTGGTGGATCATCATTCCTCTGCTCGGAACATACGGTTCTCCGGAGTTCGTGGCAATGGAACCCGAGACGCTTTTCAAGGATTACGCCCGTATGATCGGCATCGGCGGTATCGCGATGGCCGGCGTGATCGGGATCATCAAGTCGTGGCCTATCATCCGTCAGGCTGTAGGTCTGGCCGGCCGTGAGTTCAAAGGAGGCGCCAAAGATAAGACCAAAGAGATCAGATGGCAGCTCGATATCTCGATGAAGCACGTTGTGTTCTTCATCCTGCTTGCCCTTGTGGCCGTGTTCCTCTTCTTCTGGTTCGGCGTTATCCACACGCTCTGGCAGGCGGCTGTAGCCTGGGTTGTGGTGACCATAATCGCATTCCTCTTTACCACTGTCGCCGCCAATGCAATCGCTATCGTCGGCACAAACCCTGTTTCAGGCATGACGCTTATGACGCTTATCATCGCTTCGGCGATTTTCGTCGGAATCGGTCTTAACGGCACATCCGGTATCGTGGCCTCGATGGTGATCGGCGGCGTTGTCTGCACGGCTCTCTCGATGGCCGGCGGCTTCGTGACCGACCTCAAGATCGGCTACTGGCTCGGCTCCACACCCAAGAAGCAGGAATCCTGGAAGTTCCTCGGCACGCTGGTTTCGGCAGCTACCGTAGGCGGCGTGATCATCGTGCTCAACAAGGTCTACGGCTTTACAGGCGACAATGCTCTCGTAGCTCCTCAGGCCAACGCCATGGCGAAGGTGATCGAGCCTTTGATGATGGGTGGCGAGACTCCCTGGATCCTTTATATGGTGGGAGCTTTCCTCGCTCTGATCCTCAACTGGCTTGGCGTTCCGGCGCTCGCTTTCTGTCTGGGTATGTTCATTCCTCTCCAGCTTAATACGCCGATGCTCGTCGGAGGAGCAGTTTCCTGGTTCGTCGGCCGTTCGTCGAAGGATAAAAAAGTATGTGACGCGCGTCGCGACCGGGGAACGCTTATCGCTTCCGGACTTATCGCCGGCGGCGCGCTCTTCGGAGTGTTCGCGGCAATCACCCGTTTTGTCGGCTATGAGTATGCCAATCCTCTTTCGGAGACCGTCTCGCAGTCGCTTGGTTGCGTGGCATACGTTCTCCTTATCGCCTATTTCATCTGGGATTCAAAGCGCGCCAAAGCTGCTGAATAATTGAGATAACTTTATGGTTTAAACTGATTCTCAAGGCAACATGCGCCTTGAGAATCAGTTTAAACAGTTTATAAGGAAATATCTTTTGAAGTGAACTATGACAGAATTCTGTTTTCAGATCTTAGACAGTATCAATTCTCTTGAAGTGAATATGACCAACAGTATGTTCCGCCTGGTGCTGAGCATGGTGTTGGGAATGATAGTAGGTGCCGAACGAAAGCGCAAAGGGCAGATCGCCGGAATCCGTACTTTCGCCCTCATCTCGATGGGAGCCTGTCTGGCGATGCTTCTCTCCATCTATGTTCCGCAGGTATATCTGGGACTTAAGAACGGAGATCCGGGACGTATCGCCGCGCAGGTCATAACCGGTATCGGTTTCATCGGCGGCGGCGCGATGATTCACATGAAGGGTGCTGTAAAAGGTCTGACAACGGCGGCCGGAATCTGGATGACGGCGATAATTGGCATGGCTGTCGGCATCGGCATGTATCTATGCTCTATCGGCGCGACTATTCTGATTCTTCTTACTCTCGTCACCTTCGAGCAGTATGAGAAACGCCGCAAGCTCGGCCAGGAATCGAAGGTGATCAGCATAACGGTAAGCGGCATTCTGAAGGATGTGACCGATTACAGAAAAGTGTTCGGTGAATACAACGTCCACCTTTCCACTTTCTACATCGAGTACGACTACGAACACGATCAGACCGTTCTGAATTTCGTCATCCTCGCCCACGCCTACACCGATCTGCTTCCCGTCCTCTCAAAAGTGGGCGAAGTCCACAAGACCCTCCGCCTCACCCTCTCCTCCCAGCTCGACATCTGATCCCTATCCTCTCTCTTCTTTGAAAATATCCCGTATTTTTATAGCTTATGGATAGTGAAAAACTTAAGAAACTCTAACACCACGTACAGACAGCTCTACTCCTACGAAAGCCGCCGCCAGCTCCGCGGCCGCGAGCTTCTCTTCTCTGTCGCCCTAAGAAAATGAAGTTCTATTTGTAATTTTTCATATAATATATTAAAAATTTCCTCTTTCGTGAGTTAATTATAATAAAATTATAAATTAATTCTCAATATTTTAAATCTCACGCAAAGTAAGTCGAAAGATTGTCACCCCTACCTTAAAGGTAAGAGAACAGGTAAATCTCCCGCAGAGCCGCTGAGAATTAACTGCTTAGCTGAGGCCTATTCCCAATTTAGAGAATGCGCCTTCGGCTTAA
>CAJTYD010000023.1 GCA_910583775.1 uncultured Muribaculaceae bacterium
TTTAGTAAATCCCCGTAACTGGCTGTTAGTCAGAGTTAGGATAGAAGTTTCCTAAACTTTAGATAGGGGTTCGATTCCCCTCGGAGGTACTGTATGTCGGCATTCCGCTCCGCCGCTTCTTTGGCGACGGCGTAAAAAAACAGGCGTCCTCGTTTACGAAACGCCTGCAAACCGACTACTTTTGTGAGAATTTAAATTTTTTTAAATTGGGAAAGTTTACAGCATATAAGGTTCAGCTCGCATCCCTCCCCGACGGGAAATATGAGCAGGAATTTGAAATCGACACGGAATTCTTCAGAAACATGGAGAATCATGACATCATATCCTCCGATGTGAAGGTTCATCTCGACATGCTGAAAAAGAACGACACCTACGACTGCACATTCCATTGCAAAGGAATGATGCAGATACCCTGCGACCGCTGTCTCGACCCTCTCGACCATGAGGTCGACACGGTATACCACGTTACGGTGAAGTATGGCGAAAACTATGACGACGGAGCCGACAACCTCCTGGTCATCCCCTACAGCGACAGTTATCTCAATGTGGCATATATACTCAACGACACCATTTTGCTCACCATCCCCCTCCGCCACGTCCATCCGATGGGCAAGTGCAACAGAGCGATGGCGGCCGCCCTTTCAAGGCACAAGAGCGGAGTCGACGAGGAAACCGACGAAGCGCTCGACGAAGTCGACGCAGAGCTCGAGAACGACGCCGAGGATTGAGACAATTCATATTTCTAAACAACAAAATTAAATCAATAGAAAAATGGCACATCCTAAACGCAGACAATCACACACCCGTACGGCAAAACGCCGCACCCATGACAAAGCCCTCATCCCGACACTGGCTATCTGCCCGAACTGCGGAGCATGGCATGTTTACCACACAGTTTGTGGAGAATGCGGTTATTACCGTGGCAAACTCGTGATTGAGAAAGCGTCTGTTTAATCTATCCCCGGGATGCCCCCGCGGCATCCCCTCAAACTTCCGACCATGGCTAATGCTAAAATAAGCGGAATAGCATCTTATGTGCCCGACGACATCCTCGACAACGAAATGCTGTCGAAAATGGTCGACACAAACGACGAATGGATCACTACCCGCGTAGGTATCAAGCAGAGACGTATCCTCCACGATGAAGGCAAGGGCTCGAGCTTCCTCGGCATCCAGGCTGTAAACAGACTGCTTGCCGAAACCGGAACCGCGGCCGCCGACATCGACCTGCTCATCTGCGCGACATCCAATCCGGACTACCGTTTCCCCTCCACCGCATCGGTGATCGCCTACGAAACGGGCCTCGCAAACGCATACGCCTACGACATCCAGGCGGCGTGCGCCGGATTCATCGTGACTATGCAAGCCGCAAGAGCATACATTGAATCAGGCCTTTACAAAAAAATCGTGGTGGTCTGCGCCGAGAAGATGTCGAGCATGACCGACTATCAGGACCGCGCCACCTGCCCCCTCTTCGGCGATGCCGCAGCCGCCGTGCTCGTCGAGCCGACAGATGAACCCGTCGGAGTGGTCGACGGAGAATTCCATGTGGACGGCTCCGGGCTTTCCCACCTCCTCATGAAGGCCGGCGGCTCTGTCAAACCCGCTACCTGCGATACCGTCAATGCCCGCGAGCATTACATCTATCAGGAGGGTCGCGTGGTTTACAAGAATGCCGTGCGCGACATGCTCAATTCATCGCTTTCGGTGATGAACCGCAACAATCTCTCGGTCGATGACGTCGACTGGTTCGTGCCCCACCAGGCAAACCTCCGTATCATCGAGGCCGTAGGCGGCAGAATCAAGATCCCCGAGGAGAAGACTCTCGTAAACATCCAGCACTACGGCAACACATCGGCCGCCTCGATTCCTTTATGTCTCGACGAGTTCAAGGGAAAACTCCACAAAGGCGACAAGATCGTGATGACCGCTTTCGGCGCCGGTTTCACCTGGGGAGCTATGTATCTGATCTGGGCAATCGATCCTAAATAACAAAAGGCTTCGAATCTTAATTTTTCCATAGGCCCCATCCCGCAAAATACATGTATGTTTGTGGGATGGGGTCTATGAGTATCAGACCAGCAGCGATTCCACTTCCCCTCCTCAGCCGGCGAAAACTGAACAATTCCCCCTTATAGCGGTTTAAGCTATAGGGGATAATTCCCTCCGATAGAAATTATGGAAGACAAAAGAAAAGAGGAAGCCGCTCTGATAGCGGCCGAAGCCCCGGCAGTCGCCGCCGAGGCCATACAACAGGAAATCAGCGAGGCCGCCGCTAAAAGTCACCGAGCCGGCTTCGTCAATATCGTCGGCAATCCGAACGTAGGCAAGTCCACACTGATGAACGATCTCGTCGGCGAAAGAATATCGATCATAACCTCAAAGGCCCAGACCACGCGCCACCGCATCATGGGTATCGTCAACACCCCGGATTATCAGATCGTGTATTCCGACACGCCGGGTGTGCTCAAGCCAAAATACAAACTTCAGGAATCGATGCGTGATTTCTCAGAAGGCGCCCTCACCGACGCCGACATCCTTCTCTATGTCACCGACGTGGTGGAGGATCCCGAGAAAAACAGCGATTTCCTCGAGCGCGTGGCTAAAGAGACGATACCCGTGCTCCTGGTGATCAACAAGGTTGACCTTCTCAAAGGCAACAACGACCTCGAGAAGCTGGTGGAGAACTGGAAGAAGCGCCTCCCCAACGCAGAGATATTCCCCACAAGCGCGACTGAAAACTTCAACGTCGACAACCTTAAGGCAAGAATCGTGGAGCTTCTCCCCTTCTCGCCGCCATTCTTCGGCAAGGACGCCCTCACCGACAAGCCGGCGCGTTTCTTCGTGACCGAGATCATCCGCGAGAAGCTCCTTCTGAACTACGACAAGGAGGTGCCCTACAGCACGGAGGTGCTCGTGGAGAAATTCGAGGAGAAGGAGACAGCCATCCATATCATGGCGGTGATTTATGTCGAAAGGGATTCCCAGAAAGGCATCATTATCGGCAAAGGAGGCGAAAAGATAAAGAAAATCGGCATCCAGGCGCGTCAGGACATCGAGAAATTCTTCGGCAAGAAGGTTTATCTCGAGATCTTCGTCAAGGTCGAGAAAGACTGGCGCAACCAGGAGAACAAGCTCCGCGAATTCGGCTATATCGAATAGCGGAGATGTAGGGACGCACGGCCCGTGCGTCCGCCAATAAAAACCTGTCAAAGGCAAAAACATAAAAGACAATGAGCAAGCTTATTGCAATAGTAGGGCGGCCGAACGTGGGCAAATCCACGCTCTTCAACCGCTTGACGCAGACACGCCGCGCCATCGTTGACGATACGGCAGGCACAACCCGCGACCGGCAGTATGGAATGGTCGACTGGGACGGTCAGGAATTCTCAATCGTCGACACCGGCGGCTGGGTGGTTAATTCCGACGATATTTTCGAGGAAGAGATCAACAAGCAGGTGGAAATAGCCATCGAGGAAGCCGACGTGATCCTCTTCGTGGTCGACGCCTCCACAGGCGCCACTGATCTCGACGACAAGGTTGCGCAGATCCTGCGCCGCTCAAAGAAACCCGTTATCGTCGTGGCCAACAAAGAGGACAAAGGCGATGCCCGGTATAACGTGGCCGAATTCTATTCCTTCGGTCTTGGCGACCCTATCGGGGTCTCTTCGGCAAACGGATCGGGCACCGGCGAGCTCCTCGACGAAATCGTGAAGGATATGCCCGAGAAAGAACCGGATGAAGAAACCGAAGAGAATATCGCAAAATTCGCTATCGTCGGGCGTCCGAATGCGGGCAAATCCTCTCTCATCAACGCCTTCATAGGCGAGGAGCGTCATATCGTGACCGATATCGCAGGCACCACCCGCGATTCGATCTATCACCGATATAATAAGTTCGGTTTCGACTTCTATCTCGTCGACACCGCAGGGATCCGCAAGAAACAGAAAGTAAACGAGGATATCGAGTATTATTCGGTGATCCGCTCGATCCGGGCCATCGAGGCTTCCGACGTATGCATCCTTATGATCGACGCCACCCGCGGCATCGAGGCCCAGGACGCCAACATCTTCGGGCTTATCCAGCGAAACCGCAAGGGGCTGGTGGTATGCGTCAACAAATGGGATCTCGTCACCGATAAATCGATCGAGGCCCAGAAGCATTTCGAGCAGGCGATACGCGCAAAATTCGCGCCCTTCACCGATTTCCCCATCCTCTTTACCTCCGCGCTCACCAAACAGAGAATCTTCAAGGTGCTCGAAACGGCCGTGGAGGTCTATCAGAACCGACGCCGCATCATCCCCACATCCCAGCTCAACACCTACATGCTCGAACAGATCGCCGTGACACCGCCCCCGAGCAACAAGGGCAAATTCGTCAAGATCAAGTATGTGACCATGCTCAAGGACGCCGTGATCCCGACATTCATCTTCTTCTGCAATCTCCCCCAGTGGGTGAAGGAGCCTTACAGAAGATTTCTCGAAAACAAGATCCGCGAGCATTGGGATTTCCACGGAACGCCTGTCGCGATCTTCATGAGGGAGAAATAGAATGCCTCCGGGAACTCTCCGGACAGTCAGACAGAATTTACTTAAAACAAGATATATAACTCAAAAGCAATGGATAAATTAAGCTATGCATGGGGTCTGGCCATGGGTAAACAACTCCAGGCGATGGGTGTCAAGGACCTTGACTCCGAAAGTTTCAAGGATGGCGTCAAAGTCGCATTCGACGGCGGCGAGCCCGCGATCTCCGTAGAGGAGGCTCAGAAAATCATCAACGACTTCCTGATGGATCTCGAGAAGAAGGCTTCCGAAGCCGCACGCGCCGAGGGAGAGGCTTTCCTGGCCGAGAACGGCAAGAAGGAGAATGTGAAGACCACTGCCTCGGGCCTGCAGTATATCGTTGAGAAAGAGGGAGAGGGCGCACAACCTTCGGCAGAAGACGAAGTGACGGTCCATTATACGGGCAAGCTTCTCAACGGCACCGTGTTCGACAGCTCCGTAAACCGCGGCGAACCCGCCACATTCCCGCTCAACCGCGTGATCCCCGGATGGACAGAGGGCGTGCAGCTCATGAAGGAGGGCGCCAAATACCGTTTCTTCATCCCCTCCGACCTCGCTTACGGCCCCCAGGGCGTGCCTAACGCAATTCCGCCTCACTCCACCCTCATCTTCGACGTGGAGCTCATCAAAGTCAACAAGAAATAAACATTCATTTCCACACAATGAAAAAATTCAGTTTAATGGCCTGCGCCACACTCGCAGCCGCCGCCACAATAATTTCTTCCTGTTCGGGCAACAAGAAAAGCGAACAGAGCGACTCCGACTCTCTCGAAATCGTAGAGTCGATGCTTCATGAGGAACCGGCTGCACCGGCCATTCCCGACTCAGCCTTTTTCGCCACTCCGGAAAATAAATCCGAGGTAGCCACCGACAGCACTTACGCCGTCACCTCCACCGGTCTCAAATACGTGATCCTCAAGGAAGGAACGGGGCTCAGCCCCAAGGCCGAGGACACAGTGATGGTTCACTATGTCGGCCAGTTGCTCGACGGAACCCAGTTCGACAGCTCTATATCCCGCGGAACGCCGGCTACTTTCCCGCTTAACGGCGTGATCCCCGGATGGACAGAGGGTCTGCAGCTCATGAAAGAGGGCGGCAAGGCAGTGTTCTACATCCCCTCCGAACTCGCATACGGCGAAAGAGGAGCCGCAGGCGCCATTCCGCCGAATTCCGACCTCATCTTCTATGTGGAACTGATCCAGGTAATCAAATAATGAAAGCCGGAAGAATCATGACAGTCGCCGCGGCCGTGGCCGCGACGATTGTCTTTTCTGTCAGTCTGACCTCATGCCAGGGCAGAAAAATGGACAATATGGAGCCCAAAGGGGAAACCGTGGAAGTCGACATTTCCACCGCTAAAGAAGCTGATTCAGCGATGCAGCCCACAGACGATTCCGCGGCTACGATTGCCGAAGATCCGGCGAGATGGCCCATCGGAAGACATAGATAAGGACAGTCTGGACGGCTTCATAATCTGAAAAAGGAGAATAACGACGGCAGATATGTCGTTTTTCTCCTTTTTTTATTTCCAAAAGTTAAAAACATACATAATATTTGTGGCAATAAACAAAAAACATTAAATTTACAAAATAAAATCTCTAACAAACCTGAATCATGAACAGACATCTTTTGACATTGGCAGCTCTTTGCGTGGCCGGCGCGGCAAATGCGACTGATTATACCAATCCCGCTCCCGCAGCCAAGCCCGAGCATCCGGATTCCACCGGCTTCAAATTCACTGAAGTAAAGATCAACCCCACTACACCTGTAAAAGACCAGAACAAATCGGGTACATGCTGGGCATTCTCCGGCATCTCCACTCTTGAGGACGACATCCTCCGCAAAGGAGGCGGCGAGGTAGACCTTTCCGAAATGTTCGTTGTCCGCAACGCCTATATCGATAAGGCAAAGAAATACATGCGCACGAACGGCAACATCAATTTCGCACAGGGCGGCGCATTCTCCGACGTGCTCTATATTACCGAAGACTACGGCGCAATGCCCGAGGAGGCTTACACAGGCCTTAACTACGGTGCGAAGAAACACGAACATTACGAAATGGACGGCGCTCTCAAGGCATACCTTGACGCTGTGTTGAGTCAGGGAACACGCACCCACAAGCTATCTACCGCATGGCTCCCCGGCTTCGTGGCGATTCTCGATGCATATCTGGGCAAACTCCCCGAAACATTCACATACAAGGGCAAAACCTATACTCCGCAGAGCTACGCCAAGGCTATCGGTCTCGAGCCGGAGAAATTCATGATCTTCACCAGTTACACCCATCACCCCTTCTACGAGAGCTTCCAGCTCGAGATTCCTGACAACTGGACATGGTCGGAGAGCATCAACGTGCCTATGGAAGATCTCGAGGCTATCACCGATAACGCCCTCAACAACGGTTATACCGTTTTCTGGGGAGCCGATGTTTCCGAAGGCGGCTTCAAATACAACAAAGGATATGCAGTCCTTCCCGCAGAGAAAAACGAAAAAGACATGACCGACACCGAGCTCTCCCGCTGGGTGAAGATGTCGGACAGCGACCGCGCGAGATCACAGTTTGATATCAACGGTCCTGTCAAAGAAAAGACTGTAACACAGGAATCACGTCAGGAGACTTTCGACAACTTCCAGACAACCGATGACCACGGTATGGTTATCGTAGGAATTGCCAAAGATCAGAAAGGCAACAAGTTCTATAAGGTTAAGAATTCATGGGATACAAACCAGATCTATGACGGTTTCTTCTATGTTTCCGTTCCTTACTTCCTCGAAAAGACACTCAACATTGGTGTCCGTCAGGAAGCCGTTCCTCAGGCAATCGCCAAGAAGCTTAAAAAATAAGTAGTTGACAGAAAGACCAAACAGGTCTTGATTCCGTTATAACATCGGGGGATGCCGCCTAAGCATTCCCCGATTTTCATAACCCTCCGCTTCCGGAAAAGGGACTGAATTAAATTCAACACGTCAACCGACAACATGCAGAAAGTAAAAGCAAAAAAAAGTCTGGGTCAGCATTTTCTGACCGATGAAAACATCGCATCAAGAATCGCCGAATCGATCTCACCCGGGGAACTGCCCGCAGGAGCTGCGGAATGGGGCCGTATTCCCATCATGGAGGTGGGCCCGGGCATGGGTATCCTCACAAGATATCTGATGGAGACAGGCCGCCCGCTGAAGGCCGTTGAGCTCGACCATGAGAGTGTGGAATTCCTCAGCCATCTCTATCCGGGGCTCGATGTCATGGAGAGAGATTTCCTGCAGATGGATCTCTCGAAGGCTTTCGACGGGCCGTTCGCCCTCATCGGCAATTATCCTTATAACATATCCTCTCAGATATTCTTCAAGGTTCTCGAATTTAAGGAGTGCGTTCCGGTGGCCGCAGGGATGCTACAGAAGGAGGTCGCCGAAAGGATCTGCAGCAAGCCGGGATCGAAGGTATACGGCATCCTTTCGGTGCTTCTGCAGGCCTGGTATGACTGCGAATACCTCTTTAACGTAGAGCCGGGGGTCTTTTCCCCGCCTCCCAAAGTGAGAAGCGGTGTGCTCAGGCTCACACGCAATTCAAGAGAGAACTTAGGCTGCGACGAGGCGATGTTCAAGACCGTCGTCAAGACTGCTTTCGGCCAACGGCGCAAACAGCTCAGGAATTCCCTTTCATCGTTGATCGGACCCGGAAGCACGCTTCTAAACGACCCTCTGCTGTCGGAACGCCCCGAACGTCTGAGCGTGGAGCAGTTCATCGACATCACCAACCGTCTCAGATAAGCGGGACGCACAATACATACAAAAGGCTTCATCCCAAAAAAATTGTTAAAAGGGGATGAAGCCTTATTTATATATTTGCATTTGTTGGATACATTTATTAACTTGCATGATATTTAACAAACAATGCTATAAATTATGCCCGATTTAGATAACAATAACCGAAATTCAAATGAAAACGCAGGCCTGGATACTTTCAAATCGCGCCTTCTTTGGCTTTTGAGAAACAAGCGCATGAGCCAGACCGAGTTCACGCGTCATCTCGGCGTCTCGCCCACATACATAGGGGCGATGCGCAAATCGATGCCCGCCGACAGACTCCGCAAGGTGCTCGAGCTCTTTCCCGACCTCAACCGCGACTGGCTGCTCTATGGCGAGGGAGATGCGTTCGAGTCGCCCGACAGCGAGCCTGACCTCATGAAGGAATACGTGGTGCCGATGCTGCCCGTGGAGGCCTACGCCGGAAATCTCCAGGAATGGAGCCAGGGAATGATGCTCCGCGACTGCGAGAAGGTGGTGTCGCCGGTGCCTGGAGTCGACTTCGGGATCAAGGTGACCGGAAACAGCATGGAGCCGGAGATATACGGAGGCTCCACTCTGTTTATCAAGAAGATCAACGACCGTTCCTTTATTCCCTGGGGCAACCCGATGGTGATCGATTCGGAAAACGGAGTGCTCGTGAAGGTGGTCTATCCCGTAGCCGAAAACGAAGGTGCCATCCGGCGCAGCCCTGAATTCATCGAGGCAAGGAGCTATAATCCGGATTATCCTCCCTTCCTGGTGCCGACCGAGAGCATCTATGGCCTTTACAGGATCCTCGCCAATATCCGGAGCTATTCAACCATGTGATCAGAATTTAATCTCAACGCCGCCCAGGATTGTCGTGCCGGGCATCGGACATCCTTCCAGAATCTCGTAATGGCTATTCGTGATGTTGTCGAGCTTCACAAACGGCATTATGTCGCATCTGGCATGGAAGGAATACCCGGCGCGGAAATTGAGCAGAGAATAGCTCTGAGTGGTCTCTGAGCCCGTGTATAGGCTCCAGATGGTGTTTGATTCCAGAGTGAGCGACAGAGCCCCGGGCGAATAGTTCACCTCTCCGTTGAGTTTATTCTTCGGCGAGCCCAGAAGGTTGCGGCTCGTTGTGTGGAGGTAGCTGTAGTTGGCGCTTACCTGCCATTCGCGGCTGATGGCGAACGCCGCGTCGATCTCGAAGCCTTTGTTGATGAAGGATCCTGAATTCACATTGAGCGGACGGCCGTCGACACGCGTGGTCTGGATGATGTTTTTCGCATTGATGTAATAGAGGGAGAGCCCGATATTGAGGCGCCTCTCGAAAAGCCACTGGCGCAGCTCGACGTCATAATTCCACAAATACTCCGGCTTGAGGTCAGGATTGTGGGGCGGATAGAGATAGAGCTCCCGCAGGTTCGGAGCCCTGAAGCCCTTGCTGAAGGAGAATTTCACCGACCCTCCGCGATAGGGCTTCAATACGAATCCGGCCTGAGGAATCCATTCGTTTCCATATTGCGATCCATGCCGCAGACGAACGCCGGCGTTTAGCGAAAGTATATCTCCCCATAACGCCTGCTGCATCATCAGATAACCGGCGATCTCATTCTCGAATTTTTTGAATTCGGAGCTCCGCTCCGACGGGTCGGCTTTCTGAGTGTTCCAGATATGGCCGCCCCAGTGGAGGAAATCGATTCCTGCCGAAAGATCGTTCCCCAGCCAGAAATTCATGGTCTGATAAAGGGTGAAGCCAATGTTGCGGTCGGTGGAATTGAAAAGATAGTCGCGCGGCTCGCTGCCTGGGTCGTTGCCGTCGTCCACACGGTTCCTGCCCCAGTTGATGAAAGCCTGGAAACCGCCATTCGTCTTCTCATACATATTCTTGACATATACCGAGGCGGCTCCGCGGAATAGCGATGTCCACATATTCTCCAGAGGCGACTGGACCGTGCCGGGATTGTCGGCGTGCGTCTTGGTCAGATCGACAGTCGTTCCCGCTTCCCAATGCTCCGACGGATTATACTGAAACTGGACAAGCCCGTTTGCCTCCCAGAAGGCGCTGTTGGCACGATAGCCGTTCGATCGATCTACAGACCCAGCCGCCATACCGCCGAATTTTCCTTTTTTGAAACCTGTGGAAAGATCGAATTTCTGAGTGGAATAGGACCCGAAGACAGCACGCGCCCGGCCGAACCAGCCATCCTGACGCTGACGGCGCGTTATGATATTCACCGAGCCGCCCATCGCGTTCGATCCGTAAAGCAGCGAAGACGGCCCCTTGACTACCTCCACCCTCTCCACGCCGTTGGCGACGTAGGTATCCGGAAGAGCATGCCCGAAAACTCCGGCCCACTGAGGTTGCCCGTCGATCATGAACAAGACTTTATTCCCCTGCCCGACGCCACGGATGCTGACAGCGCCCGCCGCGCCCCCCGAGACGCCATAACCGGCGAAACCGCGCTCGGTCACGAACAGGCCCGGAACCTTACTCACAAGCACCGGAAGGATATTGCTCTCAGCCGTCTTCTCGATGGCGGCAGCTGTGACGACGTTTGTATTAAGAGGCAAAAGCGTGACATTCGTCTTCGCCGCTCCTGTCGTCACCAAATCCGGAAGCACCCTCACCGAATCCCTATCCTCAGCCTCCGCCTCGGATACAGCCTTGGCCGCAAGTTTTGTTTCAGCTTTCGCCTCTGCCTTAGCTTCAGCTTCTGTTACAGCTTTCGCCTCTGCCTCGATTCTTGTTTCCGCATGCGATTTCTCAGAAATTGCCTTCGCCGGAAAAACAATCAAAATCGATAAAACTGCCAATATTCCAAATATTCTTCTGAATTTTTCCATTTTGCAAATTTTCCATTCTGCAAAATTACCGATTTCCCGGCAATTCCTTTTATATAAATCCTCGTTTCTTTTACCAATATCGCCGTTATCCCCCTTTTCAATTTCAGCTTCCGCCTCAGCGCTTTAGCAAAAGCCGCGAGCCGGCCGGAATAGATGAGATCGCCTGGGCGAGATCATTCATTTTGTGAAATTCCGTATAGCCTGAAGTTGATTTCCGCCCGAAATTCTCAGGCCAGGGCGCGAGAAGCAGCAAGCGCCCCTCGGCGCAGAGATCGAAATTCCTTCCCTTGGGCTTGAATCTTGCCTCGAATCCCTGGTCTGTGAGCAAAATAACGCGGCTGCCGCTATCCAGAGCCATCTTTATGATCTTCTTCTCTGCTTTATGAATCGCCGGGGAGATAGGAATCGCGCCTTTTGAAATCTCGAGCCTGCATTTTTCTTCGTAATCCCTGAATTCCTCTTCGCTCCATTTCCTATGGATCCTGACCGGAAGAAGATAAATTCCCCTCAAAAGAAAGATATTGCCGTAGGCGGCATATTCATGCCCCGCGATCTCAAGATGAAGATAGCGCTTGAAGAGATCCGGGAATTCTCTTTTTATGATCAGACGCCGGGGGTTATCCCCGACATATTTTATCGCGCGGTCAAGCTGGGTATAATTATAGATTATCCTGTCGTTAAACGGAGAGAATAGGGTCTGCAACTCTCCGCCGCGAAGGGCAATCTGATGTTTCGAGCAAGCCCCGAAAAATCCTGCCAGTTCCCTCCCCAGCTTTCTTTGAAGCCTTTCCTTGACCTGAACGACAATATGTATATGATCAGGCATTATGACAAAACGGATAATCTTCAGCTCGGGATGATGCAGCGGAATCTCAACGATCTCCTTTCTGATGCAGCATCCGAGATCCGAAAGCTGAGGAAGAACCATCTCATTCTTTTTCAGCTCCTCGGCGGGGAGGGAAGGGATTATGGAAAGAGGAAGAGAGCCCGGGAAAGTTGTTGCAGTGATAAGATAGAAGCCTTTTCCGCAATAGTCATGATGAAGAGCGCGCCGCGAATCGCGATGCTTAAGTGGTTTCCCATAATTCGGATCTCCCATCGTATCCTTCCATGCCTCCCAATTTCCGCTACGGGCAGGGAAACCACATTCAGTCTCATTCGTCTTCTCTCCCGAATCTTTTTCCGGCTTCATCACCGGGCTTCCCTCAGAATTATTGGCATAGCCTCCCTTTGAATTCATAGCCTTGTCAGAGGGGTTCCGTTCAGGATCAAAGCCTTGAGAAAAGATTCCTTTCTCTCCCATATTATTCAGATTTATCTAATATTATTCAGATTTATCTAATCCAAGTTTTTCCGGGTTGAAAAATTACTTAAGATTCGGGCAGATACAGAAGCCCGATCCGGTTTAATTTCAGCTACAAGCCCCCTTTTCAAATTCGGCTTCCGCCTCATCACCGAAAAAAAGCTCAAGGACTTCCCCCAGCTTTCTCGCCTCCCCTTCTCCTCCCCCCTTTCTTTCCCTCTTTCTCTCCCTCTTTCTCTCCCTCTTTTCATTCCCAAAGGGAATGAGTCTCTCTTTTACTGTGTTGAGGCGGAAGCCGAAATGAGAGCCTTGAGGCGGCAGCCGAAATGAGAGCCCTGAGGCGGCAGCCGAAATGAGAGCCTTGAGGCGGCAGCCGATCAGAAGGATTTACCGTAGGAGGCTCGGTCGAGCGAGCGGTAGGAGATGGCTTCGGCGATGTGGCGCGCTAAAACGCGCTCGGAGCTGTCGAGATCGGCGATAGTGCGCGCTACGCGCAGAATCCGGTCGAAAGCGCGGGCGCTCATATCGAGCTTCGTCATGCGCTCCTTCAGCTTGGCGAGCCCCTCCTCGTCAGGCCAGGCATATTCATGCAAGAGGCGCGAATTCATCTGCGCGTTGCAGTGGATTCCCGGAATATCCTTATAACGCAGCTGCTGGATAGCCCGCGCCGCCATCACGCGGCTTCTTATCGCCGCCGAGCTTTCAGCCGGCTTTCGGTCGGCCATATCATCGAAGGCTACGGGCTCTATCTCGACCTGCAGGTCAATGCGGTCGAGCAGCGGGCCGGATATTTTGTTCATATACTTAGAAACCTGACCTGCAGAGCAGGTGCATGGCTTTGTAGGATGGCCATAGTATCCGCAGGGACATGGATTCATCGAGGCCACGAGCATGAAACTCGCCGGATAATCGACTGTATATTTCGCCCTGGCGACCGTGATGACCCGATCTTCTATAGGTTGCCTCAGAACCTCAAGCACCTGCCTCGGGAATTCCGGGAATTCATCGAGGAAAAGCACGCCGTTATGAGCCAGCGAGATCTCGCCGGGCATCGGGCTCGCGCCGCCACCAACGAGAGCCACCGGCGAGACGGTATGATGGGGAGTGCGGAACGGACGCGTGGTCATCAGCATGGCGCCGCGGCTGAGCTTGCCTGCCACGGAATGTATCTTTGTCGTCTCGAGGGCCTCAGCCATGCTCAAGGGAGGCAGAATCGAGGGAATACGCTTGGCCATCATCGACTTGCCGGCTCCCGGAGGGCCGACCATCAGAATATTATGGCCGCCGGCGCATGCCACCTCAAAAGCCCGCTTCACGCTCTCCTGCCCTTTCACTTCCGAAAAATCGAAATCGAACGACTGAGAGGATTCAGCGAAAATTTTCCTTGTATCGATCCTGACCGGGCTTAGTTGGGACTTACCCTCCAGAAGATCAGCGACCTCCTTCAGGTTTCTGACACCGAAAACGTCAATTTTATTCACCACAGCGGCCTCCGTCACGTTCCCCTCGGGAACGATCAGAAACTTGAAACCAAGCTCACGCGCCTTCACCGCCATGGGGAGCGCGCCCTTCACAGGGAGCACCGAACCATCGAGCGAAAGTTCGCCCATCATCATATAATCGGAAAGATTGCCGCATCTCACCATCTCGGCGGCTGTGAGCAGACCGATGGCCATCGGAAGGTCGAAAGCGGCGCCCTCTTTCTTTACATCCGCCGGAGAAAGGTTTATGACCGTGCGATAATGCGGAAACTCAAAGCCCGAATATTTCAGCGCCGACGCCATCCTCTGATAGCTTTCCCTAACTGCCTGGTCGGCCATCCCCACTATTGTGAAGCCGATTCCGGAGCTGATCTCGGTCTCTATGGTGACCGGGAACGCGTCGATGCCATGAATGGCTGCGGAGTAAACTTTTGTCAGCACGGTATTTCGATTTATATGTTATTTCAGGGCTTCTGGCGACGGAAGGCAGCCAACGCTTTGACGCGGTCCTCTCCACGATAAGCGGTATTTCCCTTTTTATCGAATACGATAAAATAGGGAGTGCGTTCAACGCCAAGCTTTTTAATATTCTCGTCGGCCTCTCCTCGAGGACTCCACACCCTGACGAATCCCTTGAGAGAATCGTTGCGGAGCGTCATCTTCCAGGTGGTTGAATCCGGCTCAAGACAGATATCGGCGAGAAGCCTCGAAGACGAATCCGGAAAACTTTTCGCCAGCGACTTGAGAGAATCGATATCCATATATCTCGTATCGCCTGAGGAGCGCCAGAAATAGAGAAGGGCCGGATGTCTGCCGAAGCGAAGGGTGTCGAGGCCGTCGGCGAACGAATGGACCTCCATCTCCTTCATATTCGACGGCCCGACAGGCGAATGCGTGATCATGTCGCTGCGGCCGCACAGGTCCATCCATCTTTCCTCAAGCGCGTCGTCCTTCAGCGATTTCCACAACCGGATGAAACCGCTCTCGTCGGCGCGTCGGTCATAATATTCGAGGAGAAGAATAGTGGAAAGGGGATTGGCGGGATTCTTCTTCACGAAACCGGCCACTGCGTCATTCACCCGCGAGGCGTCCTTCTGCGAGAGAGCCTCTCGGTTGGCAAGTCGCCACTTGCTCCATTCCTCGCTGATTTCGTTGCCCTCGACGCTCCACGACGCCGGATTCGGGCCGTCGCCCCTTATGATGATGTTGTCGCCTCGCTCAACGTAAAAAGCGAGCTCCGGGACGCTGCTGCCCCAGAAGACATACACAATCGTCGGATTGCGGGTATAACCCTTCTGCTCTCCCTTGCCTTTTGTCATCATGGTCGCCCCCTCCACATACCAGCCTTTCTTCGAATCGGAGGCATAGTAAAGGAACGTATATGTCTCATTCGCAGTCTTGGGCAATTCGAAATTGATCATAAACTCATTCTTGAGACACGACGTAAGCGACAAGAGCAAAGCAATATGCAATAATATTACAAATTTATTCTTCATCATGCGAATTTATAAAAAAAATGTCTGACTTTCAAAATGTCAGACATTTTTCTATGATATTGTTAAAATTTAACCTCAAGGATTTCAAAGGTATCTGCGGAAGCCTTTTGCCTCAATTCGATGAAACCGGCTCTCCGTTGCTTCCAATGGAAACATATTTGCCGGCCATGTGCATGATCAGGCTCGTTATCTCGCTTCTCAGCTCCTTTGGTGAGAGAACCTCGACATCGGGCCCCATCCCGAGCACCGACTTCTTGAAATCATCGCTCGGCACGAAGAAATATTCGAAAATCGAGCTGTCGAAATCCGCCATGAGCTCCTTCTGCGACGAATGGAGGGGAAGGGTGCGGATCATATCGCGCGTTGTGCCGCCCACGCGCATTCTGATAGGCACAGGCTTGAGCGATGAATCGACATCCATCCCGTAATAGTTCTTGAAGAATTCAGAGGGGGTGAAATTGCTGTCGTATTCGAATTTCTTTTCTGTTATGTCGAGGCTAAGCACTCTGGCGAGGTCGAAGACGAGCATATTTCCCGTGTCCTCCTCCTTGGCAAGCAGGAACCATGCGCGGTTCCAGAATCTGACGCAATACGGAGCCACATAGAGCTCTGTCTTCTGCCGCTCGGTGGTCGGGATGGTATAGACGATTCTGAGGATTCTGTCCTGCTTCATGGCCTCGATAATGGTGGTGAGGCCGAATTTTTCCTCCGGAGTGATGTCGACGACAATACGGTTTTCGACATTTCCCGATTTCGTGATCAGATTCGAAAGGCTGAGGGTCTGAAGCATCCAGACCTTAAGGCGTGTGGATTCAGGAGCGTTCTCGTCGGCGACATAATACTGGTTGTGGTCGCTGCGATCACACAATATCTTTATTCCAAATAGATGTTCAATCGCCTCCCGGTGATTATGGAACGTCCGCAATGCGAGCGGAGAATGATCACCGTTCAAGGGCGAGTTCTTCCATAAATTGGAAATTTCTTCGTAAGTTATTTTTTTTGCATGGCGTACTACATCAATTAGCCACACATATCTTCGAAACAAGTCGCGCTTCATGTTCTTAGAAAACTAACTTGGAGTACAAATATTTTTATTGGTTTTACAGTCCTGAAAGGACCGTTATAACTGCTTTTAACTGCTATGCAAAAGTAATAATTAATATTAAAATTAACAAGAAAAAGTGATGGAAATTTCACATTTGCCAAATTTTCTCACTTTTAAACCAAATTTAATCAGCAGATTAGTTCCATAAAACAGCGGCAATACACAAAAAAACCGGCATCATGAGAGCAGATTTTCCTCATGATGCCGGAGCTTATTGCCGATCTTTATATATTCCTCAAATATATTCCTCAAATGTATTCCTCGCCGAAGCGGGTCTCCACATCGTTTACGATATGGCGGATATTCTGCTCGTCAGCAATGGGATAGATAAGAATCGCATTGCCGTTGTCGGCGACTATATAGCCATCCAGACCGGAAGCCACGATTATCTTCCCGGTCTTGGAGGCGAAGACAGTGTCCCTGCAGCCGTATGCGAGAACTTTGCAGTTTTGCGTCACGTTTCCCTCCTGATTCTTGGGAGAGCTGTCGTAAAGCGCCTTCCAGCTGCCGAGGTCGCTCCAGCCGAGGTCGGCACTCTTCACATAGACATTGGGAGCCTTCTCCATGATGGCGTAATCGATCGATATCGACGGGGCGTTAGGGAAAGCGGCCTCGATGAAGGAAGTCTCCGCAGGAGTTCCGTAAACGCCATTTCCGGCATCGAACACCGAAGAAACCTCCGGGGCGATACGCGAGAAGGATTCGAGGATCGTCGAGGCCTTCCAGAGAAAGACGCCGGCGTTCCAGAAGAACTCGCCCGTGGAGAGAAAGACCTTCGCCATCTCGAGATTAGGCTTCTCGGTGAAGGTCTTCACCTTGAAAATACCCGGAAACTCCTCCACGGCACTCCCCTGCTGGATATATCCGTAGCCGGTCTGGGGCGATGTGGGAGTGATTCCGATCGTAAGCAGGCAATCCCTGTTCTCGACGAACTCGAAGCCTTCCTCGAGGGTCTTTCTGAAAGCGTCCTCCTTTAGGATCAGGTGGTCGGAAGGGAGCGTCACTATCGATGCCTCCGGATCGAGAGCCTTGATATGGTTTGCAGCCCAGCAGAGACAAGGCGCGGTGTTGCGTCGCGCCGGCTCGAGAAGGATATTCTGGTCGAGAATGTCGGGAAGCTGTTGTTTAACTATTTCGCGATATGCGCTGTTGGTGACCAGAATGATGCGTGAAGGATCGACCAGCGGACGGATCCGTTCAACAGTGAGCTGCAGAAGGCTGCGGCCCGTGCCGAAAAAATCGAGAAACTGCTTTGGCATGCCCGTGCGGCTGAAAGGCCAAAACCGGGACCCCACGCCCCCGCACATCACCACACAATATCTATGTGTATTCATAACCGCATAATTAGATAATTAAGTATTTATTCGGGTAGAGCACTTAGATCCATCAGGGAAGAGGCGCCGGCTTCACGATAGCGACGCGGGCTTGAACTGATGCTTGACGCCCTCCACGACATTAAGCATATAGTCACCGAGCTTCTCTCCCTCGCTGATAAGATCCATGAAGAAGATACCCTCCTGATAGTCATATTCCTTATTGTTGATACTGAATATGTTGCCGTCGCGAAGCTTGTTGCGCAGATTGTTGATCTCGCGCTCTTTGTTGTAGGCCTTGACGATCTTCGAGCTTTCTGGAGTCTCCATATCCTCGAGCAGCGAAACCATATTCTTCATCGATTCGTCGATCATGTCATACATCTGGTCGATCTCATGAAGCACCGCGGCGTCGAAGTTGACATGGTTCTGGTTCTTGCGCTGAAGCGTCTTAGCGATATTGAAACATCCGTCGGCTATCGATTCGATCTCGCTGATTATGCGGAGCATGCCGGCGATCTTCATCTTGCCCTCAGGACTCAGACGCCCTTCGGCCACACGGTTCAGATAATTGCCGATCTCTATCTCCATGCGGTCGGAAATCTCCTCGTATTTCTCAAGCCGGGAATATATCTGGGTGTAGCTGTCTTCCTTCTCTTCGGTATGTATGAGCTCCCGAGCCATTCCGAGCATTCTGTCGACTCTCCTGGCATAAAGCACGATCTCCTTCTGGGCCTGAGCGATGTTAAGCTCGGAGGCCGACATAAGGCCTCGCCCGATATATTTGAGCGAGAATTCCTCCTCCTCGTCCTTGTGGCGCGTAGGCATAATCCAGCAGACAGCCTTGACATAGAGTTTGGTGAACCATATCATGATCAGGAGGTTGCAGGCGTTGAACACCGTCGGGAACATCGCCAGGCCCAAAGCCACGCAGCTCTGGGCGCGCGCCGTGAGGCCTCCCTTGGGACTGATGAGCGTCGAATCGGCCATTTTCGCCTCCTGCGCCGCACTGATGTCGAGAGGATTGATGCCGTCGCAGGCTTTGGTTATGTCGGCCACAAGATCCACAAACGGCTGAAAAATACATAGAACTATCAGCGAGCCTATCACGTTGAAGAGCACGTGGCCCATCGCCGTGCGTTTCGCCGCGAGGTTTCCGCTCAGAGAGGCAAGCACCGGCGTGATGGTCGTTCCGATGTTACCGCCAAGAATGATCGCGCATCCGAGCAAGAAGGATATCCACCCTTGCGAGCACATGATCAGCGTTATGGCGAATGTGGCCGCCGAACTCTGCGCCACCATCGTGACGACAATGCCTAATACGAAGAAAATCAGGATCGAACCTATGCCGAGGCTTGTGTAATTGGTGAGAAACTGAAGCATCTCGGGGTTCTGCTCCAGATTCGGGACATAGACGCTGATGAGGTCAAGACCCATGAAGAGGAAACAGAATCCGATGAGAAACTCTCCGAAACTCTTGTAGCCCCCCTTCTTCATGAAAAGCATCGGGACGCCTATGGCAAGCAGAAGAATACTGTAGTCGGAGATCTTGACCTCGAACGAAAATGCCGAGATGATCCAGGTGGTGGCTGTCGTGCCGACATTCGCTCCGAAGATCACCGCCATCGATTGCTGCAGACTCATAAGACCGGCGTTCACGAAGCTCACCACCATCACCGTCGAGGCGCTCGAACTCTGGATCAAGGCCGTGATCACGATTCCGGTCAGCACTCCGGTGACACGGTTCTTGGTCATCACCCCCAGAATATTGCGCAGGCGGTCGCCGGCCACTTTCTGCAAGCCTTCGCTCATAACCTTCATTCCGTACAGGAAAAGACACACCGAGCCTAAAAGACTGATAAAATCGACTATAGTATAATTCATCGGTTATTTCTGATTCCGAACCTCCAAAGGTCCTGTTAGATAAAAATCCGGACCCTTGAGATAAGTTCATGGTTTATTTGCAAAATTAAGGAAATATTTCGATAATTTTATTAATTTTACTATCAAATCCAATCAAATATCGCATCCTCATGGAACTATCGATTCTTTTCCCCTCGGATCCTAACGAAACCGACATTCACGACACGACGCGAATCCACCCCTTCTCCCTCTATAACTCCTCGACGGAACGAAATCGCGAGGTCTGGGCAATCGTAGCCCTCGACAGCTTGCGCGCCATCGGCAAAGATGGCGGAATCCCCTGGCGGCTCAGGGAGGATCTCCGTCATTTCAAGGAAATCACGATGGGTCATCCCGTAATAATGGGACGCAGGACCTGGGAATCGTTGCCGCGCCGCCCCCTTCCCGGGCGCCGCAACATCGTTATTACCCGCAATCCAGACTACTCCGCCGAAGGAGCGCAGACAGCCTCCTCTCTCGAATGCGCAATCGCCTCCTGCGAACCTTCCGAAATACCCGTAATCATCGGCGGTGCCCACATATATGAGGCGGCTCTCCCCTTATGCACCAGACTCTATGTGACGGCTGTCGAGCTCGAAACCCCGGACGCCGACACTTTCTTTCCTGCCTTGCCTGCCTCCGAATGGAGCCTTGCCGAAAACGGAGAAAGAATGGTTTCGGAAAACGGCATCGCCTACAGCTTCCTGACCTATATAAGAAAATAAAGATTCTCATAGAAGGGGTTACAGGACAACCCATATTATCAGAGACATTTCCAACACGGATATGAAAGCCGTACTCATAAACAAATCCGATTCGACGGGTGGCGCCGCTGTCGTCACCTACCGCCTTATGGAGGCGCTCAGAAGCGCCGGCATCGACGCCCGCATGCTTGTCACCGAGAAATTCACCGATTCGCCGTATGTCGAGACAGCCGCCTCTAAAGGCACGATAATGCGCAGCTTCCTTGTCGAGAGACTGAAGATTTTCATGAAAAACGGCTTTGACAGGTCGACCCTATTCAAGATCGACACGGCTTCCGACGGGCTGCCGCTCCACCGCCATCCTCTTGTCAAAGAGGCCGACGTGATATGTCTCAACTGGGTGAACCAGGGTATGCTTTCTCTCAAGGAGATAGAGAGAATCTCCGCGCTTGGAAAACCCGTGGTCTGGACCATGCACGACATGTGGAATTTCACCGGCATCTGCCATCACGCCGGAGGATGCGGCAAATTCCGTGACATCTGTCACGACTGCTTCCTGCTTGGCAAAAGAGCCGCCTCAAACGACCTCTCCACAAAGACGATGAAACGCAAGAAACAGCTCTATTCATCAAAAGGAATCACATTCGTGGCCGTGAGCAACTGGCTTGCCGCGCTCGCACGGCAGTCGTCGCTTCTCTCCGGCATGAGGACAGAGGTCATTCCAAACGCCTTTCCCCTTCCCTCGAATGTCTCGCTGCGGGAAAGCGTTCCGAATGGCTCCGAGACCACGGGAAAGCCAGTGACGCTCGTTTTCGGCGCCGCGCGTCTCGACGATCCAATAAAGGGGCTGCCGATTCTGGTCGAAGCCACGAGGATCCTTAAGGAGAAATATCCGGACGAGGCCGAGAGAATGGAGCTCGTCACCTTCGGCAACGTCAGAAACCCCGCCGCATTCGACGGAATCGCCCTCCGTCACCGTCACTTAGGCATCATAAACGGCGCCGACAGAATCCGCGACATATATCTTCACGGAGATATCGTCGTCTCCACCTCTCTTTACGAGACCCTGCCCGGCACGCTTGTCGAGGGGCAGGCCTACGGATGTGTCCCGGTAAGCTTCAGCCGCGGCGGCCAGAGCGACATCATAACCCACCGCGAGACGGGCTGGCTCTGCGATTTCAACGAAGAATCCCTTCAGGCCAACGCCGGGGCGATAGCCGAAGGGATAATATGGGCGGCGCATGCCCCGGAGGACACGCGCCGCAAAATGCTTTCAAATGTAATATCCAGGTTCAGTGCCGAATCCGTGGCGAAGAGATACATAGCTCTCTTCAGCTCCCTGCTCGGATAGCCCTCTCCCCTGCGCGAATCGATTATGTATCGATATTGGCGTAGGTGGCGTGGCTCTCGATGAAGTCGCGGCGTGGCGCCACCTCCTCGCCCATGAGCATTGCGAACGTACGGTCGGCTTCGGCGGCGTTGGTGAGGTCTACACGCTTGAGCATCCTGTTTTCGGGATCCATGGTGGTTTCCCAGAGCTGCTCGGGGTTCATCTCTCCAAGACCTTTGTAACGCTGAAGCTCCAGACGCCTGCGGTCGCCGCCGCATTTCTCATCGACGAAACGCTGCACCTGCTGGTCGGTCCAGCAATAGTCGGTTACCTGCTTCTTGCCCTTGAGCGAGCATTTATAGAGCGGCGGAGTGGCGATATAGAGATACCCGTTGTCGATAATCGGACGCATCTTGCGATAGAAGAACGTCATCAGCAGAGTGGCGATATGGGCTCCGTCGACATCGGCATCGGTCATGATGATGATCTTATGATAACGGAGCTTGCTCATGTTCGGAGCCTTTGAATCCTCCTCCGTCCCGATGGTGACGCCAAGGGCCTTATACATATTCACGATCTCCTCGGAATTAAGCACCTTGTGCTCCATTGCCTTCTCCACGTTCAGGATCTTACCTCTGAGCGGCAGGATCGCCTGGTATTTCGGGTTTCTGCCCTGTTTTGCAGAACCGCCGGCCGAGTCTCCCTCGACGAGGAAGAGCTCGCATTCAACGGCGTCGCGGCTCTTGCAGGGAGCGAGTTTGCCGGGGAGTCCGGCGCCTGTGAGCGGAGATTTGTTCTGCACCTTCATGCGGGCGTTGTATGCCGCGTGGCGGGCCTGGGCGGCAAGCACGACCTTGTCGACGATCGCCTTGGCCTGCTTCGGATGCTCCTCCAGATAATAGCGGAGAGCTTCGCTGACAGCGGTCTGGACCACGCCTCCCACCTCGTTGTTGCCGAGCTTTGTCTTTGTCTGACCCTCGAACTGAGGCTCAGCCACCTTGACAGAGATCACGGCCGTCAGACCGTCGCGGAAGTCCTCCTTTGAGAGCTCGATCTTAAGCTTGTCGAGCATGTGGTTGTCGTCGGCATATTTCTTAAGCGTCGTGGTAAGGCCGCGACGGAAGCCGGTGAGGTGCGTTCCGCCCTCTATAGTATTGATATTGTTGACGTAAGAATAGATATTCTCGTTGAAGTCGGTGTTGTAGGTCATGGCGACCTCTATGGGAACGCCTCCCCTCTCCGTGTTGAGATGGATGATGTCTTCGATAAGCGGTTCTTTCCCCTCGTCGATATATTTGACGAATTCCTTGAGACCCTCGGCGCTGTAGAAGATATCCTGCTTCGGGTTTCCCTCCTCGTCGCGAACGCGAAGATCGGTGAGCGAAAGCCTTATTCCCGCGTTAAGGAAAGCCAGGTCGCGCAGACGGTTGGCCAGCGTGTCGTAATCATAGACGGTCTCGCTGAATATCGAGGCGTCGGGATGGAAGATCACCGTCGTGCCGGTATGGTCGGTCTCGCCGATTACGGTCAGGTCGCAGGTAGGCTTACCGA
This sequence comes from uncultured Muribaculaceae bacterium, assembly GCA_910583775.1. Lineage (GTDB taxonomy): Bacteria > Bacteroidota > Bacteroidia > Bacteroidales > Muribaculaceae > Lepagella. The sequence goes on from CAJTYD010000023.1 coordinate 23,372, forward strand.
AGGCGTATTCCTGCATGTGGATATGGCCGTCACGGTGAATCTCGGCGCGGAGATAGTCCGAAAGGGCGTTGACGCAGCTCACGCCCACGCCGTGCAGACCGCCCGACACCTTGTAGGAGCCTTTGTCAAACTTTCCTCCGGCGTGGAGAACGGTAAGAACGACCTCCAGAGCCGGACGATGCATCTTCTCGTGCATGTCGACCGGAATGCCTCGGCCATTATCCACGACCTTTATCGAATTGTTTTCAAGTATCGTTACCTCTATATGGCTTGCAAATCCGGCAAGGGCCTCGTCGATTGAGTTGTCGACAACCTCGTAGACAAGATGGTGAAGGCCTCTGACTCCGGTATCGCCTATATACATCGACGGACGTTTCCTTACTGCCTCCAGGCCCTCGAGGACCTGGATATTGTCCGCCTGATATTTTTTCTCTTCTTCTTCGGATGCCATGAACACTATATGTTTTAGACTACAAATTTAGTAAAAATCCTTGAATTTTCATAGCGTTAAGAACGCTTATTTGGCTCCGCCGGAGCAAAAAAAAATCCTTCCCGCGGGCGGAAAGGATTCATTATGTGAAATAAAAGTCTCAGTCTTTATATTTCTTGAGGATCACCGAAGCGTTGTGGCCTCCGAAACCGAACGTGTTCGAGAGAACGGCGTTGAGTTCACGGGACTGCGCCTCGTTGAAGGTGAAATTGAGGTTATAGTCGACCTCCGGGTCATCGTCGCCCTCTTCATGATTGATCGTGGGGGGAACAATGTTGTCGTTGAGCGATTTGACGCTCAAGACAGCCTCCAGGGCACCGGCAGCGCCGAGAAGATGGCCGGTCATCGACTTGGTCGAGCTGAGGTTCATCTTATAGGCATGGTCGCCGAAAACATCTATGATGGCCTTGGCCTCTCCGCGGTCGCCCACGGGAGTGGAGGTTCCGTGAAGGTTGATGTAGTCGATATCCTCAGGCTTCATTCCGGCATCCTTCAAAGCGTTCTCCATGCCGATACGGGCACCGAGACCGTCGGGATGGGTAGCGGTGATGTGGTAGGCATCCGCGCTCATTCCGGCTCCGGCGATTTCGGCATAGATATGAGCGCCGCGGGCTTTTGCATGCTCGAGCTCTTCAAGCACCAATGCGGCCGCGCCCTCGCCGATAACAAACCCGTCGCGCGAGCCGCTGAAGGGCCTCGAGGCGCGCTGGCAGTCATCGTTGCGGGTTGAAAGGGCCTTCATGGAGTTGAATCCGCCGACGCCTGCGGGATAGATCGCAGCCTCGGCTCCTCCGGCAACTATCGCGTCGGCCATGCCCAGACGGATATAGTTATATGCGTCGATCAGGGCGTGGTTGGACGATGCGCATGCGGATACTGTCGCGAAATTCGGGCCGCGGAAACCATGCTCGATCGATATATGGCCGGCTGCAATGTCCGAAATCATCTTCGGGATGAAGAACGGATTGTATTTGGGACCCTGCTCCTCGCCATGAAGCGCGAAATAGCCTGCTTCCTCTTCAAATGTATGAAGACCGCCGATTCCGGCAGCGAATATCACACCTACTCGATTTTTGTCGATTCCCTCGTTTTCAAGACCGGCGTCGTTGATAGCCTCGTCGGCTGCCGTAAGGGCATACATCGCATAGAGGTCGAGCTGACGGGCTTTCTTGCGGTCGAAATGATCCGCAGGTTTGAAGTCCTTGACCTCGCATGCGAACTGCGTCTTGAACTTGGAGGCGTCGAAGTGTGTGATAGGGCCTGCTCCGCTAACTCCCTTCTTGGCGTTGTCCCAAGTGGTGGCTACATCATTGCCGATGGGCGAGAGCGCGCCGAGCCCCGTTACTACGACTCTTTTTAATTCCATATAAGGTTATCCTGTTGCTTGGGTTAGACAAGCTTATTTCTTGTGCTCCTCGATATATTTGATTGCATCGCCTACTGTGGAGATCTTCTCTGCGTCTGCATCCGGAATCTGAATGTCGAAAGCTTTTTCGAATTCCATGATGAGCTCTACTGTGTCAAGAGAATCAGCACCAAGGTCTTTTGAGAATTCTGCAGAAGGAGTTACTTCGTTTTCATCTACTGTGAGTTTGTCTACGATAATCTCTTTAACTCTTTTTTCAATGTCAGACATATCAATAAGATTTAATTGTTAATAATTATTTTCTATGTTCGTTTTTATGTTTGAACACCGCCCGGTCTCCTTTCGGAAACGTTTCAGACTGTCTTCGAGGATGCGGGAAGCCGCCTTATTTTTCACCAAAAATAATGCATTTCTTCCTTTAACACCCTTTTTCAGAATGCAAAGCTAAACAAAAATTTTCTATTACGGAAATTTTTCACTAAAATATGCACATATTTTTTACTTATGTGCAGAGATTTACAATAAAAAAAAGGGAATTTTGAGCAAAATTCCCTTTTTTTCATTCAATTTCAGCTTCGGAATGAACTTTTTCGAATCGTCATGCCGAAACCTGCAGGCGCCCTTATTTTATCTCCCAGCTCTCGCAGGTCGAAAGGATCATGTTGCGGAGCGAGCCGTAATTCTTGCGGGCCTTCACCTCGTTTGTCTGGCGCTCCACCTCTCGCTCGTAGGTCGGAGCCTGATAGTCGCGGATAACGCCGAGGGCGACGGGGAGATTGTGGCCGTCCATCATGGCGAGCTGCTGCTGGAGGAAATTGCTCTCGCAGTGCGCGTCGTGAACAAGAACGTCGTCGATCGTATAGCCGTCTTCGCCGATAGTGACGGCCTTCAGGCCGAAACCGTCCTGAACCAGGCCCTTGTCGCTGTTCTTGCCGAAGATCATCTTCTCGCCGTGACGCAGAACGATGGTATGCTCCGGACGCTGCTCCTTGTCGGTGATGTACGAATGGATGCCGTTGTTGAAGATCACGCAGTTCTGGAGCACCTCCACCACTGCGGCGCCTTTATGACGCGCAGCCGCAACCATGCATTCGCGGGTGATGTCGAGGGTGATGTCGATACCGCGGGCGAAGAAATTTCCACGCGCACCGAAGCAGAGTTCGGCGGGGATGAACGGATCTTCGACAGTGCCGTAGGGGCTCGACTTGGTCACGGCTCCGCGGTCGGATGTTGGCGAATACTGACCCTTTGTCAATCCATAGATCTTGTTGTTGAAGAGGAGCATGTTGATGTCGATGTTCCTGCGGATCGCATGGATGAAATGGTTGCCGCCGATTGCAAGGCCGTCGCCGTCGCCGGAGATCTGCCATACGGTGAGCTCGGGGTTGGCTGTCTTGAGGCCGGTGGCTATGGCTGCCGCACGACCGTGGATGGTGTGCATGCCGTAGGTGTTCATATAATAAGGCAGGCGCGACGAGCATCCGATACCGGAGATCACGGCTGTATCCTTGGGAGCCACTCCGAGTTCGGCCATTGCCTTGTGAAGCACGTTGAGGATGGCGTGGTCGCCACATCCCGGACACCACCGGGCGTTCTGACTGTTCTTATAGTCGGCGGGCGTGAAGCCCGTTGTCATTTTCTCTTCCATAATGTTTTTCCGGTTTATGACTTTTAGGCCTCCATGTGACGGATTACACCCTCTACAACCTCTTTGACGAGGAAGGGCTGACCCTCTATCTTGTTGATGCGAAGGATCTCCTTGCCGGGCAGATGCATCTGCAGATAGTCTGCGAACATTCCGGTGTTGAGTTCCGCAACGATGATTTTCTTATATTTCTTCAAAGTCTCGAGAGCGTTTTCGGGCAGAGGATTGATGAATCTGAACTGCCAGAAAGCCACCTTGCGGCCGGATGCGTTGAGCTCCTGGGCGGCGGTGAGCAGATGGCCGTATGTACCGCCCCAGCCGAGCAGGATGGTGTCGGCATCTTCGTCAAACATCGGCTCCATCTTCGGCACGTCGCGGGCGATCATGGCTACCTTGCGGCGACGGGTCTCGACCATGCGGGCATGGTTGGCGGCATCGGTAGAGATGACGGAGGTGTTGAAGTCTTTTTCAAGACCGCCTACGCGGTGCATGCCCTTATCCATGCCGGGAATGGCCCAATAGCGTGAGAAAGTCTCGGGATCGCGGTCGTAGGGTTTCCAGCCGTTCTCGAGCTGCTCGGGCGTTACGAACGGAGGCTTGATCTCCGGGAATTCGTCTGCCTCGGGAACTCTCCATGCCGAAGAGCCGTTGCCGATGAAGGCGTCCGTAAGGAGGATGACGGGAGTCATGTGCTCGATTGCGATCTTGGCGGCCTGGAAGGCCATCTCGAAGCAGTCGGTGGGGCTGACAGCGGCAAGCACGCACACGGGAGATTCGCCGTTGCGGCCGTAAAGAGCCTGCATGAGGTCGGTCTGCTCGGTCTTGGTGGGAAGGCCTGTGGAAGGACCGCCGCGCTGAACGTCGATGACCACGAGCGGAAGCTCTGCCATAACGGCAAGGCCGATGCCTTCGGATTTAAGGGCGAGACCCGGACCGGAAGTGGATGTCACGGCAAGGTTGCCGGCGTAAGAGGCGCCGATTGCCGAGCATACGCCGGCGATCTCATCCTCCATCTGACATGCCTTCACGCCGAGATCCTTGCGCTTTGCAAGCTCGTGGAGGATATCGGTGGCCGGGGTGATTGGATATGAGCCTAAGAACAGCGGACGGCCGCTCTTCTCCGAGGCCATGATTAGGCCCCAGGCGGTGGCGGTGTTGCCGGTGACGTCGATATATGTGCCGGGGCGGCCCGATTCGGTGTCGATTCTGTAGACAGGCATGCTGCTGTGGGTGTTGTGGCCGTAGTCCCAGCCTGCCTTAACAACCTTGGCGTTGGCTTCGTAGATGGCCGGCTTCTTGGCGAACTTGGCCTGGAGTTTCTTGAGAACTCCCTCCACCGGACGGTCGAAGAGCCAGCAGATGATGCCGAGCGCGAGCATATTCTTGCACTTCATCATGCCTTTCTGGTCAAGACCGGAGCCCTCGAGAGTGCTCTTGAGAAGCGTGGTCATGGGCACGAGCATGATCTTGCGGGGATCGATGCCGAGTTCCTTCACCGGATCGTTGGTCTTATACTCGGCTTTCTTGAGGTTCTGCTCTGTGAATGAATCGCCGTCGCAGACGATGATTCCGTCGCGTTTCAGATATTTCAGATTGGTTTTCAGAGCCGCGGGATTCATGGCTACGAGCACGTCGGCCTCGTCGCCGGGAGTGTGCACGTTCTTTCCCACGCTCACCTGATAGCCGGAAACGCCGCTGAGCGACCCCTGCGGGGCGCGGATCTCAGCCGGATAATCCGGGAAGGTCGATATCTGATTCCCCTCTCCTGCCGAAATATTCGAGAAGATATTTCCGGCAAGCTGCATACCGTCGCCGGAGTCGCCGGCGAAACGGATAACCACCTTGTCGATGGTCTTTACATTCGTTTCTTGTAGCATAACGAACTTGTTATTGTGTTTTATGGTATCACTTCAGACGGCAGATTTCCGCCGCCTTCATTTATTATTTATCTCGGGTTAACAATGTCTCGATGACGTCAGGAATTCAGGCTGTCGCTCTTCAGTCTGGATAATACTGAGGGGCTCATTTCCTAAATATTGTGCAAAATAACATTATAAAATTCACTTAAACAACTTTTTTACAGAAATTTTTCTTTAATAAGAATTTAAAGCTGTCTAAACCGCTACCCCTCTCATTAGTTTATGACGATCTTATACGATTTCCCCGCGCCGAAGCCCACGAGATATATGCCGGCGGGAAGGCTGAACGCATCGCCGTCTCTCACCGCGCCCTCCGAGATCAGCAGCGAGCCCGAAATGTCGTATACATGCATCGCGGTTGCGCCAGGCCTGCATTTCACGATGAATCCTCCCTTCTGAAGAAGGATCACAGGACCATTCTCCGGGGGAAGGGAATATTCAGGCGTGATGCCCGAAGGATCGGCCGGCTCATATTTCCCCTGCTCGTCGATGCGGAAAACCTCAGCTTTTCTTTCTCCCCATATATATTCGGCAAGAGCGGGGAAATCGACAAAGGGATTCCGGTTGCCCTGCTGCTTCTCCACGGCATTGTTGCGGTCGATCTCCTTGCGGCTCACCGGATCCTTGCGCGACCATTCGAGAAGCATTCCGATCGCCCAGTCCTTCATCGTGGGATAGGCCGTGGGCTCATACATGTATTCGACAGTCCAGTTGATGTCGTCGTAGACAGTCGCCACATACATATAGGCGCGGGCGAAGTCGCCCTTGTATTCGTCGGAGGGTTCGAAAACCTTTGATGCGCCACCGCCATGTCCCTCCACGGGCTCTCCGACCTTGGAGACGCCGTTGGAAAACGAGGCCGTAAGGACTATGCCTAACGGATAATTGCTCTTGGCGCCGTTGGCTTTGCCGTCGGAGGGATAGAGATTCCACATATCGGAATATGCGGGCGTATATTCAACGTCATTGCCTTTCTTCCACCAGGATTTGGGAACACAGTGCTCCCGCTGCATCTTGTTGGCCGAAAAGCTCTGACGGCCGCTCTGGTTATCCTCGATCAGATAGACGGCGTCGGAATACATATCCCACCATCTTTTCCTGCCGCCGTAGAGCTCCGGCCATACATCGGTATAGACCCAGTGGTCGGGCAGCTGGGAATAGGAAATCACGGTATGTTCCTTCACGCATTCCTTGGCGGCCCGCTTCAGGTCGCTTCCCGACCTGCCGTCCATAAGGTCGTAATAACCCTCCCGGTATTGCGCCTCGGCGGCGAGGAAGGAGGTGAGAGCGAAAAGAAAGAGATAGAGTCTTGTCATTGATGTTATTGATGTTCAGTTTTCAAGGGATGAGACCTCCTTAGAAGTATTTCACTTCCTCGCCGAGCATCTTCGAGAGAAGGCTGTTGGCCAGACTGCTCGCGCCTATGCGGAAAAGATCCCGGCTGAGCCATTCGTCGCCCAGCACCTCCTTGACGACGGCGTAATATTTAAGCGCGTCTTCGGCGGTGCGGATGCCTCCGGCGGCCTTGAAGCCTACCTTGCGGCCTGTCCTGTCGAAATAATCCTTGATGCAGCGGCACATCACGTAGGCAGCCTCAAGCGAGGCGCCCGGATAGATCTTGCCGGTCGATGTCTTGATGAAGTCGGCGCCGCTATACATCGCCAATACCGATGCCTTCGAGATATTCTCCGCGGTCTTCAGGCATCCGGTCTCGAGAATCACTTTCAGACGGGCGTCGCGGGCGGTATGCTTGAGCTCGATGATCTCGTCGCAGAGATCCTCGTAGTTCTCGTCGAGGAAACGGCCTACGTTCATCACTATGTCGACTTCGTTGGCTCCTCCTTCCACAGCAAGGGCGACGTCGGCGATCTTAACCGCGTCGAAAGTCTGGCTCGAGGGGAATCCTCCGGCCACCACCGCGATATCGACACCCTCAACATCAAGGTTTGTCTTTACCACCTCGGCGAAATTGCTGTAGACACAAATGGCGGCGACGTTCTTAAACTGCGGATAGTCGCTGTCGAAGTCGTTCACTCGCTGGGTGAAGGCCGACACACTGCGAACGCTGTCTTCGGTGCTCAGCGTAGTGAGGTCGATGGAGCTGAAGAGAAACTGGTTCACCTCCGGAGTGTCATATTTTTCAGCCTCTGCGACGATTTTCTCCACTTCGGCGCGCACGGCGGCGTCATCCTTCAGGATGAGGCTCTCGTTCAATGCTTTCTGATATCTGTCCATAATATTCTTGTTTTGATTCTTATTCTTGTCAATAGGGTTACACACTAATTGATTATCGGAGGCTGTCGGAGTCTCTACCCGTTCCTTTTTCCTGTCTCTCCGCCGGTTTGCTGCGGCGGGGCGCGAGCCGTTCGGGATTTTTGGAGATAAAGTCAGCCCAGCTCCTGGGACCTTTCGGCAGCTGAGGCTTTCCGGTCTCGTAGAAATGGGTTAGGGCGGCCGCGAGGGCATCGGTGGCGTCGAGAAGATGCGGCATATTCTCGGGAGGGATATGCAGAAGGCGTTTGAGCATCTCCGCGACGCGCTCCTTCGACGCGGAGCCGCTGCCCGTCACCGACTGCTTGATCGAGAGCGGCGCGTATTCGGCGATGGGAATGTCGCGGCTGAGGGCCGCCGCCATCGCCACGCCCTGTGCCCTGCCGAGCTTGAGCATCGACTGCACGTTCTTCCCGAAGAAGGGAGCCTCGATGGCTAATTCGTCGGGAAGATATTGCTCCACCAGCCCACTCACACGCTCAAAGATGCGGTGAAGACGCTTGTAATGGCTCTCGAACTTGCTAAGCTGTATCACTCCCATCACAACAACCTCCGGGTGCTTGCCGTTGATGCCGAGAACGCCATAACCCATCACGTTCGTGCCCGGGTCGATCCCCATGATCACCCTCTCATAATTCCTTACGTCTTTCTCCTCCCCAATGTTCATGACTCCTCCGTTTTAGAGCTTGTTCCTTAAAATTTAGTACCCCCTCCCCGTCCTATTATCCGCGATGTAGGGACGCACGGCTCGTGCGTCCGCCTTCATATATCCAATGTCTCGAAGACTGAGCTGAAGACCATCGCTTCGGGTGTGAATGTCCGGATAAAGCGTTCCGAAAGCTCCGCTCCTTCCAGGCCCTCCCATTTATGGAGGGATTCAAGCGAATGGAATTCCATCTGGAAGGCAATGCTCGAGGGCTCATCCGAAGGAGCAGGCTTCCCTGCAGCCTCCCGCATGACCGACACCCGTGGATTCAACCCTCTGTCCTGACAGAGGGCCACCGCCGGAGCGAGAAGCTCCAACAGAGCCTTCTCCTTTCCGGGCAATATCATGAAAGTTGTGTTGTAAATATACATATCGCTTATCTTTCCGGTTTACCATCTGCCTTAAAGCCCTTAAAGACCTTAAAAACCTTAAAGCCCTTAAAGTTTCCTTAATAAAAAAACGGCGCGCTTATTGCTAAACACACCGCCAAAACAAAATTATGAAAAACATGATTCCTGAGCCTCTTGTCGGATTCGAACCAACGACCCCGAGATTACAAATCACGT
>CAJTYD010000024.1 GCA_910583775.1 uncultured Muribaculaceae bacterium
CAATTACTATCAATATAATGCATTGGTAATCAATTAATTATTTTCCGATGCAGAAGCGCGTGAAGATGGAGGCGAGGAGGTCGGGGGTGGTGATGGAGCCGGTGAGGGCGCCGAGGTGGTGGAGCGCTTCGCGGACGTCCTGGGCGATGAAGTCGGCGGAGAGGTTGCTCTCTAATGCGGCTCGCGATCGCTCGATGGCTTCGAGGCCTTTGACGAGCAATGCGTAATGGCGGGCGTTGGTCACTATGATGTCGGAGTCGGGGTTGGCGGTCTTGCGGGCGTCTTCGGCCATCAGTCGCTTTAATTCTTCAATGCCGGCGCCGGTTTTCGCGGAAATGCTCAGGGCTGTGAAAGCTGCGGGATCGGAGTTGTCGGGGTTATCGGGGTAATCGGGGGTATCGGGGTTGTCGGAGTTATCGGGGTTATCGGAGCTATCGTAGGACTCGGAGAACTCAGAGAACTCGGAGCACTCCGACAGGTCGGATTTGTTGTAGAGGAGCATGTGGCGGGAGTGGGGGAGAGCGGCGGCTTTGGCGGCGATGTCGTCGAGCTGGCGGCGGATGTCGGTGGTCGAGTCGATGAGCCAGAGGATGATCGAGGCTTTTTCGAGTCGCTGTTCGGCACGCTCGATGCCGATGCGCTCTACCTCGTCGTCGGTCTCACGCAGTCCGGCGGTGTCGATGAAGCGGAAAAGTATGCCGTCGATCTCGTGCGTGTCCTCGATGATGTCGCGGGTGGTTCCCGGTACGTTGCTTACTATTGCTTTGTCGTCTTCGAGAAGGAGGTTGAGTAGGGAAGACTTGCCGGCGTTCGGAATGCCGGCGATCACCACTGGAATGCCCTCCTTGTAGGCTTTCCCGGCGGCGTAGGAGTCGGCGAGTTTCCTTAAGACCTCGATGATCCTGTCGGCAAGCTGTCGGAGTTTCTCTCTGTCGGCAAATTCGACTTCCTCTTCCGAGAAGTCGAGTTCGAGCTCGAGAAGGGAGGCGTATTCCACTAACTGGTCACGAAGATTGTTGAGATGTGCGGAAAATTGCCCCGATGCCTGCTGAAGGGCAAGGCGATGGGATGCTCTTGATGACGCGGCTATGAGGTCGGCCACGCCTTCGGCCTGCGCAAGGTCGAGACGTCCGTTGAGATATGCCCTTTGGGTGAATTCTCCAGGATCGGCCGGCCGGGCGCCGCGGCGCACCATCTCGTTCACTATCTCACGCTGAATCCAGAGGGATCCATGGCAGGAGATTTCCACAACGTCCTCGCCCGTGAAAGAGTTTGGCCCCTTGAAGACCGTGGCCACCACCCGGTCTATTGTGTTGCCGCCGGCATCGACAATGCTGCCGAGATGGGCGGTATGCGACGCGGAGGAGGCAAGGCATTTCCCTTTCCATGCTGAATCGGCGATGGCGAGCGCCTCTGCGCCCGAAAGCCGTATCACTGCTATTCCTCCTACACCGCGCGGCGTGGAGATAGCTACAATTGTGTCGTTGTTCATTTCTGTCGGTTCCATTCCTTGAAATTGGCGTTCGACTCAATCTCGTTCTCAATCGCATCGGGCAGCGAGGAGAAGAAGTCGAAGCCGGTGAGCTTCTCCACATCGTCAATCGTCACGACATAGTTCTGCATATTGCCGGGAGAGGTCATGTTGGGGTATATGAATGCTATTCCTCTCGGCTGGTCGAGATAGGGGGCGGCGATAACCTTGAAGAAAGCGCCCGGCACCCTCACGCCGGCGTCGCCGATACGCAGCGTGTCGGTCTTTTCATAAATAGGACCGGCCACGATCACAAGGGCAGAATCCCTCTTGGCCCAGAATCTCTCCTTGTTCTCCAGCGAATTCCAGGCTCCGGAATTCAGAGAATGGTTCTGCGGACAGATATTGGCCATCACGAAACAGTCTTCCATCGCGCGCCGGCTCCATTTCTGGTCGGCGGCGGGGCAGAGATGACCGCGGTCGTAGCCGGAATAGGAATAGTCGTAGGTTGTAGGGCATCCCTCGAGTTCCTCGTCCTGCCAGAATTTGTTGGTGCGTTTCTTCTCGCCCTCTGTTTCGGAACCGAGCAACTCCCAGGCCACCCAGTTAGGTGTCCGGTTATCTTTGTTGAAAGAGACGCGGAATCCCTCGTAATCCTTTATATGCGAGGGGATGCCCTTGGGCATAACAACATTTTCGAGATCGTCGTAATGGTTGCGTGAAAGCTTGCCGGAAGTCTCCGCGGCCTCGGCTCCGGAAGAGGCGATGCTCGAATATATGCCCTGGCCGATCACGTAGATACCCACGGCAATGGCGATTGCCAGGCGTATACGCGAGCGCCCGCGATGTGAGAATATTTTTTTTAGATTTAATTTCATATTTTATATCGTTTGAAACATGCCGGAGGCATGTCCCTACGGAAGATGCAATCTCTATGATGCAAAATGATACCACAAAAATAGTCAAAAAAGATGAGAAAATTAGTTTAAACAACTTCTATTTCTTAAATTTGCAGAGAGAAAGGGAGAGAAAATCCTTTATCTCGGAATCCTTTTGATTGAAACAACGATGAAGCCGCTCAGGCAGCTTCGTAAAAACAACTATACCATGACATTGATTGAAAGATTTCTCGAATTTGTGAAATTCGACACCCAGAGCGACGAACTGACCAACATGACGCCGTCTACCCCCGGGCAGATGGTGTTTGCCAAATATCTCAGAGACGAGCTTGAGAAGATGGGCCTCGAGGATGTCGAGCTTGACGACAACGGCTATCTCTTCGCCACGCTGCCGGCCAACGGAGTGGAGAACGCTCCGGTGATTGGCTTTATCGCCCACATGGACACGTCGCCCGATATGTCGGGACGCCACGTGAATCCCCGCATCGTCGGCAATTATGACGGCAAGTCCATCGTCCTCAACGAGAAGGAGGGCATTACGCTCAGTCCGGACGATTTTCCTGAGCTGCTCAACTATATCGGCGAAGACCTGATCGTTACCGACGGCACCACGCTTCTCGGTGCCGACGACAAGGCCGGTATCGCAGAGATCATCGACGCAGTGGCGTGGCTGCAGAACCATCCAGAGGTGAAACACGGCAAGATCCGCATCGGCTTCAATCCAGATGAGGAGATCGGCTTAGGCGCACATAAATTCAATGTCGAGAAATTCGGATGCGACTTCGCTTATACCATGGACGGCGGCGCTATCGGCGAGCTCGAATACGAAAACTTCAACGCCGCTTCAGCCAAAGTCACCATCAAGGGCAGAAACGTTCATCCCGGATATGCCAAGCACAAGATGATCAATTCGATCCGCGTGGCCAATAACTTCATCGCCATGCTTCCCCGCTGGGAGACCCCCGAGCACACCGAGGGCTACGAAGGCTTCTACCATCTTGTAGGAATCGAGGGAACGGTAGAGCAGACCGTGCTCACCTACATCATCCGCGACCATGACCGCGCCCGCTTTGAGAGCCGCAAGAAAGAGATAGAGCATCTCGTGCGCAAGACCAATATGGAATATCCCGGCTGCTGCACAGTCGAGATCCGCGACCAGTACTACAACATGCGCGAGAAGATCGAACCGGTGATCGAGATCATCGGATATGTGGAGCAGGCCATGCGCGAGGCCGGACTCGAGCCCAAGGTGCAGCCCATCCGCGGCGGCACGGACGGCGCCCAGCTTTCGTTCAAGGGACTTCCCTGCCCCAACATCTTCGCCGGCGGCGAGAACTTCCACGGCCGTTACGAATACGTGCCCATCCGTTCGATGGAGAAAGCCCGCGACGTGATCGTGAACATCTGCCGCATCGTCGGAAACGTAAGCAAATGATCATGGCCTCCGTTCCGACCATGATAGTCATCACAGGGCCGACTGCCTCCGGGAAGTCGGCCCTCGCTGTGGAGGTGGCCCTGCGCTTAGGCACCGGGATCATCTCGGCCGACAGCCGGCAGGTGTTCCAGGGAATCCCTATCGTCACGGCCATGCCTACCGACGAGGAACGCGTCACCGTCCGCCATCATCTGATCGACATGCTCCCGCTCGACGGCTACTACAGCGCCTCGATGTTCGAGGAAGACGCTCTGCGGATCGGCCGGGATCTGATGGAGCGCAACGGCACGGCGGTGGTGTGCGGAGGGTCGATGATGTATGTCGACGCGCTCTGCCACGGCATCGATCTGCTGCCTACGGTGCCTGCTGAAATCCGCGACGGGCTCACGGCGCTCTGGCGCGAGCGCGGCGACGACTGGCTCCGCGGGGAGCTGCTCCGTCTCGACCCCGATTACAGCCGGAAGGTTGATCTCCGTAATATGAAGAGAGTATTCCATGCCGTTGAGATCTCGATGACGGCGGGAACCCCTTATTCTTCACTGATCACCGGAGAACGGCGCGAGCGTGATTTCAGAATCGTAAAGATATGTCTTGACGGGCCGAGAGAGCTTCTTTTTGAAAGGATAAACACGCGCGTAGACAAAATGATCGCGGCAGGCCTCGAAGAAGAAGCCCGCCGCGTATATCCGCTGAAAGGTCTGAATTCGTTGAATACAGTAGGACTGAAGGAGATGTTCGCCTGGTTCGACGGAGAGATGGACCGTCGCACGGCCATCGAGAGGATAAAGAAGAACACCCGTGTCTACGCCAAGAAGCAGCTCACCTGGTTCAAGCGCGACGCCGGAATCATTCGGCTTGATATCCGTTCGGCGAATCTTGCGGAGCAAGTTCTTTGTGCTTCTTCATCTTGATCTTGACCTTGTCGAAGCCCTTTCCGTAGACGCCGTTCACGGCTCCCTGTGTAACGAAGGCATCCTCGTCGATGCTCTTGATGATACGGAAGATTGTCACCGACTCGATCTTGCGGCACCATACCATCAGGATCTTCACCTCATGTTTCGAATACCATCCCTGACCGTCAAGGACGGTGACGCCACGGTGAGCCTCCTTGTTGATCTTATCGGCTATCTCCTTCCATTTGTTGGAGAAGATGATGAACTGGGTAGCCTGGCGGTTTGAGTTAATGATCATGTCGGCAACGTACGAGGCGATGAAGGTGACCATGAAACCGTAGACGATGGTCGGGACGCGCGCCTCGATGCGCTCGGGCCATGTTCCGTTGAAGGGAAGAAGGATGGAGAGAGAGACGATCGTCATGTCGACGAAGATCATGGTTCGTCCGATGGTTACATTGCTCTTTTTGGCCACCATCGCCGCCACGATATCCGTGCCGCCCGAGGAACCGTTATGGATGAAGCATGTTCCGATTCCGACGCCGCATCCGATTGCCCCGAGCACGATACTGATCACCCGGTCGGGCACCAGAGGATGGGGGATATTCATGAAGATAGCCTGGAAGATGGCCAGGCCGATAGCGATAACGGTTGCTCCGAAAACGGTGCGGACCACGAACGTCTTGCCCACGATGCGGTAGGCCATGCAGAGAAGGGCGAGGTTGCAGGCGTAGGATGTGACGGCCACGGGGATAAGGCCCCCGGTGCCGAAATAGACGAGCGTGCCGATACCGGCAACTCCTCCGATCACGATTTCATGGGGAAGGATAAAAGCGTTGAATGCCATTGCGTAACACATGAGACCCAGGATGATCATCACGTAGTCTTTGGCATTGTTCATGAACTGGTTGTATTTAAACTGAGCCATTCGGTTTTTTATGGTTAGATTCGAGTTTTGAAGAACCTCTCTTCCGTACGGGGCGTGAAGATGGAGGATTCCACCGTTTCATTGTGCAAATTTACTAATATTTTTCAATAATAATCTGTTTTTTTATAATTTTGCATGACTCCGCTGTCAAATTTGTGTAAACAGCACGGAGAGGTTTATTTAATAGGTTGAATATAATATAATTATAACATGAAAAGAATAATCTGTTCCTTGATGGCGCTGCTGGCTCTAGGCTCTGTCACGGCCTCGGCAGAAGACTTTTTCTCGACGGATCCTGTGGAGAAGACCTTTACCTTCGGCGCCCGCATCGGCATCAACACCTCAAACCGCACCATGGACAAGCAGTCTATGATGGAATACAACCGGCAGAACTGGGGCACCGGCTTCGACGTCGGGTTTCTCGCCAACATCAATTTCAGGAATTATCTTACGATCCAGCCGGGCGTATTTTTCGAGACGCGTAACGGCAACTACTCCATCGCCAACATCTACGGCACCGACTCATACGTGGTGCAGAACGGCGACCGCCGCACCTACAACCTGACTATTCCGGTGCTCGCATCCGTGCATTTCAACATCACCGACGACATCCGCTGGGATGTGGAGGCAGGCCCGTATGTGTCGTTCGTGATGGGCTCTAAGATCGACGACAAGCTCGTGATCTTTGCCGAAGATCCCTCCGATGCAGGGCAGAACCGAGCCGAGATGGACATGAAGCCGAAGTCGACCGATTTCGGACTGAAATTCGGCACAGGTCTGCGGATTCTCGACCACTATTATGTCGGTGTCCATTATATGGCCGGCCTTGTCGACGGCTGGAAAGACCATAAGGTCGGCAATGTGAAATATTCGCTCGGCGGCTGCACCAAGGCATGGGTCTTCACCGTGGGATATGATTTCTAAGACATAAGGACGCAAAAAGAGGCGCGACCGAAAAAGTCGCGCCTCTTTTTGCGTCTATCGCTGTCTGACTCAGCCGGGAGGGCCGGATCAGACGCCGTGTTCCACGTTATAGACCTCCGTGAGCATTTCGCGAAGGTCGCGCGTGTCGTTGAGCCTGACGTCGCCGTGGGTCATCAGCATCATCTCCACTCCGCTCTGCTCGGCGCTATAGGGGGGCTGGACATAGTTGATGTCGCTGCGGAGCCGGAAGCCGCATCTTTCATAGAAGGATATGCGGCGGCGTGCTTCGTCGGTCTCCGGTTTCTCGACCTCGATGAGTACGTCCGGGCTTACGGTCTCAAAAAGATGCGAGAGCATCTTCCGGCCGATGTTCTTGCCGCGGTGTTCGGGCTGCACGGCGAAATGCTCGATATAGACGTAGCCTTTAAAGATCCAGTAGGAGAGGAATCCCAGGAAATAGTCTCCGCCGTCATCGATTGCGAAAGCGTGGAACTTTCCTCCCTTTTCCTTTATAAAGTTGGCTACATGCTCGGCACTTTTATAGAGCCTTCTCTCGTTTTCGGGAAAACTCTCGTTGTAAAGCTTGAGGAACGCCGGATAATCCTTGACATCCATTTCTCTGAATTCCATAGTATTCTGTTTAATATTCTTTTTTGACCAAGATTCTATAAAGTTTCCTTCATTCTTTTATATATGAATGATTTTCCCCTCGACATCTCGACGCCTTCGGGCTTCTTGATTCCGGGGAGGGCAACCTTCGCGTTGTCGGGTATCCAGTTAACCACCGAATCCATCCATTCGATCATTCCTGCTCTTGTGGGATGAGGATTTTTGGCACTCTGGCGCGAGAGCTTAAGGTCGAAGCTTCGGAAAAACTCCTCACTGCCAAGTTCATTCTCGAGCCATTCGTTAAGAATCTCGCCCTGTGAATGTCCGGGCCATGACGGAGGTCCGATCCATAGAAACGGGCGGTCACCGATGGCTGTCTTTATCTTGTCGACCGGAGTCTTAAGCCTTTTCCCTGGATTGGCCTCGAAAAGCTCGTTCATGCCTAAGCTGATGAAGACGGCGTCCGGGTTCTGCTGCTCGATAATGTCGGGAAGTTTCGGCGACGAGGCCCATTTGGCGATCGTCGAGCCGTCCCATACAATTGTAGAGACATCGAAGCCGTTCTCTTTTCCGTAAGCGTTAAGCCTTTCCGCAAGCCAGCCTGTCATTGAGTCGCCGATGAACAGAACCTTTTTAGCCGGGTGTCGCTCGTCGGGGGAGGATGCCCCGATGAAAATAGCGCTCTGGAGAATAACGATGGAGCAAATGATATAGAATAAAGCGCGACCGATTTTGCCTTTTGTCATAATTTGTTCTTTTGATTATTGAATCCGAAATTACAAAATTAAACAGTTTCTTGCTCTTTTGTAATAACAATAATACATGGGAAGTTGTTTCTACCTATTTACGTAACGAAAATTATTTTAAGTGTTAGCTTTACGGCGATCTTTATTAATCTTTCGGGCGTCTTTGGTCGTTCTTATCGAGACCAACCTATAGGTTGCTCTCTCTTCGTCCGGCCAAATCCACTCCAAAATCTTAATAAATCTCACCATAAAAATAAGTATAAACAACTTCCAACTTAAGTTTTTTGATTAATTTTGCAAAAATAATAAGAATTTATGGAAAAAGAGAAAAAGATCGTTCTTAGTGGCATCCGCGCCACAGGGAATCTACATTTGGGCAACTATTTCGGAGCGCTTCAGAAATTCGTGAAGATGCAGAACGACTACGACTGCCGTTATTTCGTAGCCGATCTTCACGCCCTGACCACGCATCCCGATCCCACCAAACTCCATGAGAACGTAAAAGACATTCTTGCAGAGTATCTTGCAGCCGGGCTTGACCCCGAGAAAAACATCATATACGTTCAGAGCGATATCCCTGAGATCTCGGAGATGTATCTGCTTATGAACATGCACGTCGGCATCGGCGAGCTCATGCGCACGGCCTCCTTCAAGGACAAGGCCAGAAAGGCGCTGGGCATCCATTCCGACAGCGACGAGATCGAGAAGGAGATCATCGGCAACCAGACCAACCAGCGCGTCAACGCCGGTCTGCTCACATACCCGACCCTCATGGCCGTCGACATCCTTATCCATCATGCCGACTTCGTGCCCGTGGGCAAGGACCAGGAGCAGCATCTCGAGCTGACACGCCGTTTCGCGCGCCGCTTCAATTCCTTCTATAAGACTGAATATTTCGGCGAGCCGGTCAACTTCAACTTCGGCGACCATGCCATCAAGGTTCCCGGTCTCGACGGCTCGGGCAAGATGGGCAAGAGCGAAGGCAACTGCATCTATCTGATCGACGACGAGAAGACGCTTCGCAAGAAGGTGATGCGCGCCGTTACCGACGAGGGTCCGAAGGAGCCGAATTCGCCGGTGAGCGAGCCCGTCAACAATCTCTTCACGCTGATGGAACTCGTTTCGGAGCCAGATGTAGTGAAACACTATCGCGACGCCTACGCCGACTGCTCGATCCGCTACGGTGACCTCAAGAAGCAGCTTGCCGAGGATATCCTGAAAGTAACTCTCCCGATCCGCGAGAGAATCCTCGACATCCGCAACAACGACGAATATCTCTCGAGGGTTGTAAGAGAGGGCGCCGAGCGCACACGCGAGTATGCGGCTCGCACGCTTGCCGACGTACGCGAGATTATGGGAATCAAGAAATTCTGATTCCGTGGTTCTTAACTGGATCTGGATCGCATTCTTCGCCATCGCTTTCCTGATGGCGGCCGGAAGAAGCATTTTCGAAGGAGACCTGCAGGTCTGGAGCGACGTGATGAATTCATCGTTCGACCAGGCGGCTTTCGCTTTCGAGATCTCCCTCGGCCTGACCGGGGTGCTTACTCTCTGGCTGGGAATAATGAAAATAGGAGAACGGGCCGGAGCCGTCGAGTTTTTCGGACGGCTCATCAGCCCGTTCTTTTCGCGTCTTTTCCCCGGTATTCCCAATGGCCATCCCGCCATGGGAGCCATCTTCATGAACATCTCGGCCAATATGCTCGGCCTCGACAACGCCGCCACGCCGATGGGCCTGAAGGCCATGCAGGAGATGCAGAGCCTCAACCCGAAGAAAGACACCGCCACCGACGCTATGATCATGTTTCTGGTGCTCAACAGCTCCGGGCTATGCCTGATTCCGATCAGCATCATGATGTACAGGGCGCAGGGCGGCGCCGCCAATCCCACCGACATCTTCATTCCCATTCTGATTGCCACCTCGATAGCCACGCTCGTCGGGATCGGCGCGCTGTGCCTTAAACAAAGGATAAGGATCGACAGGGTGATATGCGCGTGGCTCGGCGGAATAATCCTGGCAGTGGGAGGCGTGACCTGGTTCTTCTCGAGCCTTCCGGCCGACAAGGTTCAGATATACAGCACGTTCGGCGCCAATCTGATACTCTTCAGTGTTATAATAGCCTTTATCTGCGCCGGGATAAAAAGAAAACTGCGTGTCTACGATGTTTTTATAGAAGGGGCCAAAGAGGGATTCAAGACAGCGGTGATGATAATTCCGTATCTGGTGGCGATACTTGTGGCCATCGGAATGTTCAGGGCATCTGGCGCCCTCGATATCTTCACCGGATGGGTGGAGGCTTTCGTCGGCTGGCTCGGGTTCGATACCCAATGGGTAGGAGCTCTGCCGACGATGCTGATGAAGCCTCTGAGCGGAAGCGGAAGCTGCGCGATGATGCTTGATGTTATGAAGGCCAACGGGGCCGATGCTTTCGTGAGCAAGCTTGCCGCGGCAGTGAGGGGATCGACCGACACGACATTCTATATCCTTGCCGTCTACTTCGGTTCTGTCGGAGTCTCGAAAACGAGATATGCCGCCGGTTATGCCCTGCTTGCCGACATCACGGGAGCCGTGGCCGCCGTTATCGTGGCGTATTTCTTCTTCACCTGAGATCCCTTCCGCATTGCCCGAAGTGTCTCCCCTTAAAACGAATTCAAAGTTATGTCGAAAGCAAGACTTAAGAAAACACTGAAGGACATGAGCCAGGAGGAGCTCGTGGAGGTGATCTGCGAGATCTATGACGCCAGAAAGGAGGCTAAGGAATATTTTGAATACTGGCTCGATCCGCAGCCTGAAAAACTTGTGGAGACGGTAAAGAAAAAACTTCTCAAGCTTTTCTTTATTTCGGAGAAGACGCCGAGAAAGTCGCCGGCGATGGCCGACGTAAAGAGAGTGATCGCCGATTTCAGGACTCTCTGTTTCGAAGCCGACAAAACGGCCGATGTCCTTCTCTATGCTTTCGAGACATACGTTCAATGGCTTGAGAGCCGCCGCAAGGTGATGTCGCATCAGGAGAAAGCCGGTCGTTTCCGCGACACGGCCGAAGAATATATCGCGGCATATAAGCTCGAGCCTTTCTTCGGAATCCGCCTCGAGAGGGCAAAAGAACGGTTTGACGCAGTGATGCGTCGCGGCGACCTCCGCGCCTATAGCCGTCGCCGCTGGTTCGGCTATTAGATCACCGACTCCAGACTGCCGCTTCGGAACGAGAGCTCTTTCGAGCTCATCACGTTGACGTCGTCCACTCCCTTTATCGACTTTATATGCTTCATTATCGACTGCAGTTCGTAGTAAGAATGGACAGAAAACGAGATCTTCGCTGTCACGATGGCATCGACTGTATCGGTGTGGACACTGTCGATCGATAGGTTAAGATGATTGCTTATATTGTCGACAAGGTCGACGAAGAGGTGGGGTCTGTCGACGGCATGGATCACTATCGTTACCGGATAAAGCGTCTTGTCGGCCTTGAAATCGACGGCGACTATTCTGTCGCCCAGACGCGAGGCAAGGCTTATCGAGTCGGGACAGTCGCGTTTATGGAGCACAATCTCACCTGAATCCAGCTTGAATCCTACTACTTCCTCTCCCGGGATCGGCTTGCAGTGGGGACACCTCTGATATTCCGGTTTCGGAACCGAATCGAGATAATGGCGGATGGCGGTCTTGGCCTTGTAGCTTACGGCATGTCGGAGCCAGTCGGCCTGCGGGCGGCTGCCTTCGGAGGTGAAGACCTCGACTACGTCCCCTCTCCGCAGGGGAGCCTTTATAGAGGCGAGGAATCCGTTGATGCGGGCATATTGGGCCTTTTCCGCCATTGCGGGGTCCACCTCGTAGGCAAAATCAAGCACGGTGGCTCTCTGCGGGAGAATAACTTCCCGTCCCGAATGGGTGAAAGTCATTATATCGTCGTTATAGAAGGAGCTGACCACGTTGTCGATGAAACTGTCTTTGTTTGCCGGATCCTCCGAAATCTCGCGGAGGTTGGAGCGGAATTTCTCGATCCACCGGCCGATGTTTCCCTCTCCCTGCTCGGCGACGCAGCCTAACTGGGAATCCCTTACCATCCTCTCGCTACTGATGTGGACCTCCTGCCATCTTCCGAAGGCCGGGAGAAGCTTCACATGGAAGCTCTGATAGCCGTTCTCCTTGGGCGAATCGATATAATTCGAGATGCCGCCCGGTTTCTCCTTGAAACGGTCGGTGAGGACAGCGTATATTTTCAAGGCCATTTCCTTTTCCGACATTCCCTCTGGCGTGTCGAAAATAATTTCGGTGAAATGGCGGTATTTTAGGTGGTTGAAATCATCGCCGTATTTATGCATCTTGCGCCAGATGCTGTAAGGCCTGCGGTATTCGATGAAGATGCGGGCCTTGATGGCGGCGGCTTCGAGCGTTTCGCGGATCTGGTCGCAGAACTTGCTGAGTCGCTCGTTCTGGTCGCGCTGGTCGCGCGCCACCAGTGCCGAGATCTCCTCATATTCATGCGGCGTGCGGAACCGGAAGCTGAGGTTCTCAAGTTCTGTCTTTACGTTATAGAAGCCGAGACGGTTTGCGAGCGGAGCATAGAAATAGTCGGTCTCGCCGGCGATTTTCATCTGCTTGTGAGGCGGCATCGAGGAGAGGGTGCGCATATTGTGAAGACGGTCGGCGAGCTTTATGAGAAGAGGTCTGACATCCTGCTGGAGCGAATTGAGCATCTGCTTGAAATTATCGACCTGACGGGAGGAGTCGTATTTCACTTTTTCCTTTTTTGTGACTACATCGACCAGAAAGGCCACCTCATCCCCGAATCGCTCGCGAATATCCTGGAGGGTATATGGGGTGTCTTCCACCACGTCGTGGAGAAAAGCGGCCATCACTGTCGGGACATCGAGCATCAGTTCTTCCGCGGCGATAGTCGCCACGGCGATAGGATGAAAGATATATGGCTCGCCGGTTTTTCTTTTCTGCGGCGCGTGCGCTACCTTGGCGAGCTCGAAAGCCTCTTTGATTTTTGTGAGTTCTTCGGGCGACACTCTGTTTTTCATGACCTCGAAAACATGGCCGGCTCTTTTGTCGATTTCTTTGCTGTATTCTTCCATCAGGTAAGAGGGTTATAAGGACTGCGACGGGGAGGGCAGTCTCGTATGCAGATAAGCTTATTAATGACAAAGATACAAAAAATTTTGATTGCTTATAAATATTTTTTCGAGAAACTGAGTTTAATACGTTTTCACAGGGATTGTTGCGGAAGCCTCGCGGCAGGGGGGAGGAGTTGACGCTATCGTAAAGCCGGCTTGCTCTAAGGCCTGAAAAAGTGGAGAAAAAGAAGAAAATAATAGGTCTTAAGAGAGG
Source organism: uncultured Muribaculaceae bacterium (assembly GCA_910583775.1). Lineage (GTDB taxonomy): Bacteria > Bacteroidota > Bacteroidia > Bacteroidales > Muribaculaceae > Lepagella. The sequence goes on from CAJTYD010000024.1 coordinate 13,241, forward strand.
CGAGAATTGTAAACGTTTTCATTAAAAATTTGCTAAAAATTAAGGGAAATTTCGTTAAAATTTTGACTTTTGAAAAGATGGATGTTATATTTGTAAGCGAGAAAAGGGCAGTTTATTGCTCTGATGTTTTTTCCGAAAGAATCGTCTTTCTTATAACCGAAATTAAGAACTTAAATGTCATCTTGCAAAGTAAGCCGGCATGGAGGCTCTCCCTCCGATATGAATTCACTGCGGGAAGAATTTTCTGCAGTCTATGCCATGCTGAAAGAGATGATGGTGTTTGACCGTAACTCTTTATATAAGGAGTATATGGAGAAGATCGGTTACATCAATCTGCGGATTTTCATTCTTTCAGTAGAGGTTATGGAGTTGCGTCTCAGATATCGCGAGATCATGAAGAGGAGATCGCGGGGTGAGACTCCCGACATAAAGGCGATCGAAACCGAGGTCTCCGACAGATTAAAGAGTTTGAAAAAATTAATAGACAGGAATTCGAGCGATCTTCTTGTGACGATGTCGTCGTCGAATCCGGATAATGAAGAAATCAATGTCCTCACAGAACTTCTCAAGCAAATCACGAGTCTGGCTCACCCTATTTTCTACGCCCAGACCGACTTTTCTTCGCAGGCCCACGACATCCTTGTCAGAGCCGGAGCAGCCTACGAGCAGCGAGACCGAGCCCTCCTTGAGCGACTCCTCGGAGAGTCCCGAAGCCTAAGTCTTGCCTGCCATCCGGGGTGTTCGGAGAGCGACGCCGCCCGCATCAAGGACGGCATCGCGGGGCTGCATGCCGAAATAGAGGAGAAAAGTCTGCTGTTCCCTCTGATCCTCAGACACAGGATCTCGAATCCGATATGGACCGCCGAGGAGGTGAAATATCTTGAGGCTGAATATTCGATGCTGATAGAGGAAAAGAACGACTATCGGAAGAAGCTTTCGGCATTTTTGTGAATTTTTGTGTCGAAAAACATAAAAATTTTTGTAGGATAAAAAAATGAAAATTTCTATTTTTACGGCGAGAATAAAAACCTACAAAACACAACCTGTCGGTAAAAGCACGATGTGCCCGAAACGCATTTATACTCAGGCGGCAGGCTATATAATCTTAAGTTTATGAAGATAGGAATTCCAAAAGAGATCAAGAACAATGAGAGCCGCGTGGGCGCTACACCGGCGGGAGTAAAAGAATTGAAAGGTCATGGACACGAAGTCTATGTGCAACACACTGCCGGCGATGGAAGCGGTTTCAGTGACGACGAATATGTGGCTGCCGGCGCAACGATTTTGCCGACAATAGAAGACGTATATGCGACAGCCGACATGATCATCAAGGTTAAGGAGCCGATCGCTCCCGAATATAAGCTTATCCGCAAGGGTCAGCTGCTTTTCACCTATTTCCATTTCGCATGCGACCGCGAGCTCACCGACGCAATGCTTGAGAGTGGCGCTACCTGCATCGCTTATGAGACAGTGACAGACCGCGACCACCGTCTTCCGCTTCTCATTCCTATGAGCGAGGTTGCCGGAAGAATGTCGATTCAGGAAGGTGCCCGATTCCTTGAGAAACCTCAGGGCGGCCGCGGCGTGCTCCTCGGAGGCGTTCCCGGAGTCAAACCCGCCAAAGTGCTCGTGCTCGGCGCAGGCGTCGTCGGCAGAAACGCAGCCCTGATGGCAGCCGGCCTCGGAGCTGACGTCACTATCACCGACATATCGCTGCCGACGCTCCGCCATTGCGCAGAGGTTATGCCCCGCAACGTGAAGACCCTTTTCTCATCGCGTCATAACATCGAGCAGGAGCTCCCGACTACCGATCTCGTGATCGGTTCCGTCCTTGTGCCCGGAGCGAAGGCTCCGCATCTCGTAACCAAGGATATGTTGAAACTACTCCGTCCCGGTTCGGTGATGGTTGATGTGGCCGTGGATCAGGGCGGCTGCTTCGAGACAACGCATCCCACCACTCACTCGGAGCCTACCTACGTGGTTGACGGCGTCGTACAGTATGCCGTGGCCAACATTCCGGGTGCTGTTCCATACACCTCGACGCTTGCCCTCACGAACGCTACTCTGCCTTATGCCATCCGTCTCGCCACATTAGGCTGGAAAGAGGCCTGCAGGAAAGATCCTGGCCTTGCAGACGGCGTGAACATTACAGACGGCAAGATCACCTTCAAGGCTGTGGCCGAGGCTTTCGACCTCCCTTACACTCCCCTGAATCTTGACTGATAGTCTAACGGTTCAACCGAAAACAACAGGGACATGGGTATTATTATTCCATGTCCCTTATTTTTATTATCTTTGCCTGAACGAAAATTGATTTGAATAATGAAGGCACTGATACAACGTGTAAAGAGAGCTTCCGTCTCTGTCGGAGGCGAGGAAGGAGAGTCGAGGGAACTGCTTTCGGAGATCGGTCCCGGTCTGCTTATACTTCTCGGAGTCATGACCGACGACACGGAGGCAGACGCCGACTGGCTTGCCGCCAAGTGCGTCAACATGCGTATTTTCAATGACGACGATGGGGTGATGAACAGAAGCGTACGCGATGTGGACGGCGACATAATCGTTGTCTCGCAGTTCACTCTCGCCGCCTGCGTCAAAAAAGGAAACCGGCCGAGTTACATCAAGGCCGCCCGGCATGAGCTTGCCATACCTCTCTATGAATATTTCTGCGCTAAAGTCTCGGAATTGCTCGGGAAGAGAGTCGGAACCGGACGGTTTGGCGCCGATATGCTTGTGTCGCTCGAAAACGACGGTCCTGTAACAATAATGGCAGATTCAAGAGAATGAATTTTAGAACTGAATACAACGGCAGGAGGGTATCGGAGCCTCTTGATGTCTCGCGTCCCGTGGTATTGCTCGGATCCTGCTTCACCACATCGATAGGAGAGCGTATGCGGGCAGGCAGATGGCGTGCCTATCCCAATCCCTGCGGCGTGCTTTACAATCCGATGTCGATAGCGATGGTTCTGGAGACAGCGCTTTCGGAGAATCCTGAGAGTGTGTTTGCCGAATCGGTCGTGGAGCGGGAGGGGAGATGGGTGTCGTGGCTTACGGATTCAAAAGTGAGCGGCTCGTCGCCCGAAGAATGCGTCGCTATGCTGACAGAGCGTTTTTCTGACTTGAAAAGATGCCTTGCCGAGTGCTCCTCCGTGATCATAACTTTTGGAACGTCATGGATCTATGAACTTGCGGATTCAACGGGCTGTGTCGTTGCCAACTGCCATAAATTCCCGGAAAAGAGATTTGTCAGACGGCGCCTCTCGCCGGAGGAGATTTCAGAAAGATGGAGGCAGACAATCGGGATGATAAACGAATGTTGCGGCAGGAAGCGCTTTATCTTTACGGTGAGCCCGATCAGGCATCTCCGAGACGGATTCGAGGGGAATTCTGTTTCAAAAGCGGCCCTTATGCTCGCCTGCGCTGACATCTGTCGTGCTGACGATGCGGTATATTTCCCATCTTTCGAAATAATGAACGATGATCTGCGCGACTATCGCTTCTATGCCTCCGATATGCTGCATCCCTCCGACACCGCTGTGGAATATATATGGAGCAAGTTCAGGGAGGAGTTCATATCTGAAGAAGATAACCGGATTCTCGACGATGGGGAGAAGGTGACGAAAGCGTTGAATCACCGTCCGATCATAGCGGGAACCTCATGCGGAGAGACCGACCGGAAGAGAGAATACAGCGAGCAGGCTCTTGAAAGGCTTGCCCTCTTTCTCGACCGCCATCCCGGAATGCTCGGCATCTAACGACAGAATGCCCGGCATCTGATAACCGGAATGGGCTGCGATCAACCGGATCGCAGCCCATTCTTTCTCCTGATTGTGAAATTCTTTTATTTATTCAATGCTTCGATAGCCGCGCGAATCGTGGCGAGCTTCTCTTCGGCGTCGCTTTTCTTTTTCTTTTCTACGGCGACGACTGCTTCGGGAGCGTTGGCCACGAATTTTTCGTTGGCGAGTTTTTTCTCCACCCCGGCAAGGAATTTGGTGTAGTATTCAAGATCCTTGTTGAGTTTTGCAAGTTCCTCCTCTACGTTGATCTTGTCTTCGAGAGGGATGCTGTATTCAGTGGCGCCGACGATGAATGACGGTGATGTCGGATTCTTCTCCTCGACAAGATCGATCATCGAAAGATTTCCCATCTTGGTGAGAATAGGATCGAGGCCGGAAATGTGGCTTCCCTTTATGTGAAGCTGAAGCGGCTCTTTCTGGGGAATCTGTTTCTGCTTGCGGATGGTGCGGATGCCGGCGACGATCTGCTTGAGCGTCTCGAATTCGGAGATGATCGAGCCGTTGTATTCCTTGCATTCGGGCAGACGCGCGTACATGATACTCTCTCCTGGTTTGCGTTCGGCGAGGTGTTGCCAGAGTTCCTCGGTGATGAACGGCATGAAGGGATGCAGGAGCTTGAGCAGGGCGTCGAGGAAGCGGAGCGTTGCCTCGTAAGTGTTCGCGTCGATAGGAGAGCCGTATGCCGGTTTCACGACCTCGAGATACCATGATGAATACTCATCCCAGAAGAGTTTGTAGATGGCCATAAGGGCCTCGGAGATTCTGAATTTAGACATCAGGTCGTCGACCTCGGCGGTGGTGTTGTCGAGCACGGCCTCAAACCATTCGACGGCAAGCTTTGCGCTTTCGGGCTGCGAGACGTTCCCGTCGACCTGCCAGCCTTTAACCAGACGGAAGGCATTCCAGATCTTGTTGCAGAAATTGCGGCCCTGTTCGCACAGAGAGTCGTCATACATGATGTCGTGGCCGGCGGGAGCGGCGAGCATCAGACCCATGCGGACGCCGTCGGCGCCGAAACGGTCGATGAGCTCCAGCGGATCGGGAGAATTGCCGAGCGACTTCGACATCTTGCGGCCAAGCTTGTCGCGGACGATGCCTGTGAAATATACGTTTTTGAAAGGCTTTTCTCCTGTGAACTCATATCCGGACACAATCATGCGCGCAACCCAGAAGAAGATGATGTCGGGAGCGGTGACGAGATCGGTGGTGGGATAATAGTATTTGAATTCCTTGTTGTCGGGATCGAGGATTCCGTCGAAAAGCGATATTGGCCAGAGCCATGACGAGAACCAGGTGTCGAGGCAGTCGGGATCGCGGGTAAGGTCGGCAAGCGTAAGGCCGGAATTTCCTGTCTTCTCGATAGCCTTGAGGAGAGCCTCCTCCTCGTTTTCGGCAACGACATATCCTCCTCCGGGGAGGAACCATGCCGGAATCTGATGTCCCCACCATAGCTGGCGCGAGATGCACCAGTCCTTGATGTTGGTCATCCAGTGGCGGTAGGTGTTCTTGAATTTAGAGGGAACGAACTTGATGCTGTCGTTCATCACGGCCTCGAGCGCGGGAGACACGATCTTGTCCATCTTCACGAACCACTGCATGGAGAGCTTCGGCTCGATCACGGCATCGGTGCGCTCGGAATGGCCTACCTTGTTTACGTAATCCTCCACCTTCTCGACGAGTCCTGCCTCGGCGAGATCCTTCATGATCTGCCTGCGGACATCGAAGCGGTCCATGCCGACATACATGCCGCCGGCCTGGGAGATCGTCCCGTTGTCGTTGAAGATATCGATCGACGGAAGGTTGTATTTGTCGCCGAGCATATAGTCGTTGACATCGTGAGCCGGAGTGACCTTGAGGCAGCCGGTTCCGAAATCCATTTCGACGTAGTCATCCATGATGATCGGCACCGAGCGGCCGACGAGAGGAACGATGACGCGCTTGCCTTTCAGCCAGGTGTAGCGTTCGTCGTTGGGGTTGACGCAGACTGCGGTGTCGCCCAGGATTGTTTCGGGGCGGGTAGTGGCTACGACGATATATTTATCGCCTTCTCCCTCCACCTTATAGCGAAGGTGGAAAAGATGGCTCTGTTCCTCCTTGTAGATCACCTCTTCATCGGAGAGGGCGGTGAGTGCCTGCGGATCCCAGTTCACCATACGGACTCCGCGATAGATCAGACCTTTGTCGTAAAGATGGTTGAAAACGCGGATCACGCTCTTCGATCGTTTCTCGTCCATGGTGAAGGCAGTGCGCTCCCAGTCGCACGACGCGCCGAGCTTGCGGAGCTGCGAGAGAATGATGCCGCCGTATTTGTCGGTCCAGTCCCAGGCGTGGTGAAGGAATTCCTCGCGCGAGATGTCACTTTTCTTAATTCCCTCTGAGGCCAGTTTGGCAACCACCTTGGCCTCGGTGGAAATAGCGGCATGGTCTGTTCCGGGAACCCACAGCGCGTTCTTTCCCATCATGCGTGCGCGGCGCGTCAGGATGTCCTGGATAGTGTTGTTGAGCATGTGGCCCATGTGAAGCACTCCGGTCACGTTCGGCGGCGGAATCACGATGGTGTATGGTTCGCGTTCATCTGGCTCAGAGTGGAACAGACGGTGTTCCATCCAATATGCATACCATTTGTCTTCCACTTCGGAAGGATTGTATTTGGATGCTAACTCATTCATGTAGTTATCTGTTTAAAGGGTATGTTAAACGGTTCTCCGGCCCTCGGGGCAGGACGGCAGGTCATGTTTCTCCCTAAGAAGGCAGATATCAGACCTTTCAGACTGCAAAGTTAATAAAAATCCTTAAGAAACTGTTTAAATTTATTTTCAAAGGATTTTGAGAAGATTATTGAGATGTTTTCCTTACAGGCAATCGCCTTGCATTCGGCATAGCCCAAGAATTGGTCTCTGCTCTCATTTTTGGCGATTTCGCAAGTTGAGAAAGGAGAAACCTTTCGGTTTCGACTGCCGAAACTTGGCGTAAACAGCCAAAAAGATTCTTAAAAGCCTTGAAAGAATTCTTATAATAGTATTTTCGAAAGAAATTTAAACAGTTTCTAAGATATCTTTTAGAAATAAGCTCTAAAGTCGCATCATGTCGGATTCAGCTTTAAGCTCGCGCACGGTCTTGTTGTGGTCTTCGTCGATCATCCGGTCGTATTCCTTCGATCTTTCTGCGATGGTGTCAGGTTCAAGACAGAGATAGTCCTTGAATTTCAGCTTGATCCATTCGTTTTCAAATTCGGGATAGCGACGGAAGGCTTCGTCAAGCAAAGCTTCGATACCTGCTACTGTATCGGTCTCCATGATTCTCTTAAGCATGAACCTCGGCATAAGCAACCCCGCGAGATCCACCCATTCGAACGGTTCCGCGGCATCCGATGCGCATTCGGCTTTGTCGAAGGGAAGATGACAGGATATATACTTGAAGATAGCTATTTCGTAAAGGTGTATGGCCTTGTCGAGAGAGCTGCGCATGAATTTCAATCCTTTGTATCTCACGAATCGGTCGACGTCGAGAGGCTTGTCCTGTAGACTCCTGATCACGTCGAGGGCACGCACCATGGCGTTTACCGTAACGGGGTTGAGAACCGGATAGATGATGCGGTCGTTCATTGGAATATTCTTTCCTTTCCTTCTGTCGCGTGAAGGCCATTTCTTTTCATCGCGGATCAGGCCGCAGCTGCGGAGCATGGCTCCTGGAGTGACGACCGTGGCGCCTCGTTCGTCGCCGAAAAGGTAGGAGAATGGGAAGACGGAGGTGTCGGGATGGGTCTTGTGCTGGCCCATAAGCAGGGAGAAGGCTCCGACCTTGGCTCCGAGCATGAGGTATGAGCCTGAAGATGTCTTCACACCCCGTTCCATGATTCCGCAGTGAACCGGTCCGACCTTGTACATGTGGTTGCTCTGGTTCGTTCCGCTACCTGCGTTCATGAACGACGTCTGGCATCCGATAAGAAGCGTGGATTTGTGCATGCTTACGGTGTAAGGGCCGGCGAAAAGGGCGCAGGCCTCGCCGTTTTCAAGGCTGCAGTTGGCGAAGAAGAGGGAGTCGTGGGCGGTGAATCCTTTCTCGAGTGCCGCTCCCTGCCCTATGTAGCAGTTTCTTACGATGGCTCCTGAATTGACCGCGCCGTCCTCGAGGATGAAGTTTTCGGCATCCACGCCGGCTCCGATCTGCGCCAGACCCTTATCCGGAGCGGCGTTGTTGATCACGAGTCCGTTCCTGAGGCTGGCGGCTCCTCTGACGGAGATATTCTCGCCTATACTGACGTTGACGATTGTGCCGCAATGTCTGATTTCCGAGCGTGCCCCTATCTCGTGGAGGGGAGCGAAAGAATCGATGTGACGGTCGAGATCCTCTTTGAGCACGGCGTCTCTCCATTCCGGCTCACGAGCCATCAAGGTGGCGAGCTGTGCCGAAAGTCCCGGGAAAATCCTTACTGCACGGCTCCCGGTCTCGTCGAGGACGCCGACTTCGGTTCCGACGCCGCAACGGGCTCCGGGCTCGAACTCGATCAGGCTCGTCCGCTCGATGGCTACGTTGTCGCCGAGCGTCACGTTGACAAGCTTCACCTCTTCGAGCATGGCTCCCTTGTCGGCCTCGAGGGCGCCGATACGGATGTCGCTTTCGAACGTCACGTTCAGGGGAACGCCAAGGTCGGTGCGATCCGTGATCATGACGCGGCTCCAGTCGCTGCTGCGGCAGCCCTGCCTTTCAAGCCGGATTATCTCCTCGGGTTTGAGATTCCTGTATTTATCAGTCATTTGAATTATCCTGATTGTCGTCGGCCTGTTCCAGATCGTCATATTTCTGAAACAGAAAATCGTTATATGGGAAGCGCTCCGTATGGATCTCCTTCGCCTTCTGGTAAAGCATGTCCTTGAGCGCGTCGATGTTTATCTTTTTCTTTGCGGAGATGAAAACGCAGTTGTTGTCCATTTTCGACATCCATGTTTTCTCGAACTCCTCGAGAGGAATGTTCTCGCGCGTGCGAGGCGTGAGGTCGTCGGGATCTTTGGGCACGTATGAGAATGCGTCTATTTTGTTAAAGACGAGAATCATAGGCTTCTCGGCCGCTCCGCATACTTCCGCGAGAGTCTTGTTGACCACTTCTATCTGCTCTTCGAACTGCGGATGGCTCACGTCGACGACATGGACGAGAATGTCAGCCTCCCTGACCTCGTCGAGGGTGGATTTGAACGAGTCGACAAGATGGGTCGGCAGCTTTCGGATGAATCCGACGGTGTCGGAGAGGAGGAAGGGCAGATTGTCGATTATCACTTTCCGGACGGTGGTGTCGAGGGTTGCGAAGAGTTTGTTCTCGGCAAAGACATCGCTCTTGCTCAGCAGGTTCATAAGAGTCGACTTGCCGACGTTGGTATATCCCACGAGGGCGACGCGGGTGAGTTTGCCGCGGTTTTTACGCTGAATGCTTTTCTGGCTGTCGATTTTCCTGAGCTCTTCCTTGAGTCGTGCGATCTTGTCGAGGATGATTCGCCTGTCGGTCTCGATCTGGGTCTCTCCGGGGCCTCTCATTCCGATACCGCCGCGCTGCCGTTCGAGGTGAGTCCACATTCTTGTGAGTCGGGGGAGGAGGTATTGGTATTGGGCGAGCTCAACCTGAGTGCGCGCCGTGGCCGTCTGCGCCCTTTTTGCGAAAATATCGAGGATGAGGCTGGTGCGGTCGAGAATCTTCACCTTCAGCTCCTTCTCGATGTTTGCAACCTGTTTCGGCGAAAGGTCGTCGTCGAAAATCACGAGGCCGATCTCGTTGTCTTCGACATACTGGCGTATCTCGTCGAGCTTTCCGGTGCCGACGTATGTTCTGGGGTTCGGATAGTCAAGTTTCTGAACAAACCGTTTCTGAGGCTCCGCTCCGGCGGTCTGTGCCAGAAAATCGAGTTCGTCGAGATATTCGTTCGCTTTAGTCTCGCTTTGTAATTTTGTGGCAAGTGCGACAAGCACGGCTTTTTCGTTAGCCTCTTTGTTGATTATATTGTCTTCAATCATTGAAGTTGTTTTAACTTATTTTCGTTGTATAATTCTGAAGAAGTTTAAACTTTATGGCAATCTTCATTAATCTTTTGGGCATCTTTGTCCGTTTTCATCGGGATCCACCTTGAGGTTGATCCCTCTTCAACCGAACAAACCTGCTCCAAAATATTAATAAATCTTACCATAAAAATAAGTTAAACAACTTCAGATGGTTCATTGGTAATTTCCGTTTCCGGCTACAAATATAGATATTTCTTCTATATAGAACAAACGACGGGCCAAAATCGCCATGCGATTCCGGCCCGGGATGAAAAATCAGGTTTTTAATTTTCTTAAACGTGTCGGTTATGAAATAAAAATATTATTTCTTGACTTTATTATATCTTGCGTTTAGACCTTCAACTACTTCGTCGGTGATATCGAGGGCCGGATTGATATAAAGAGTAGACGCTTTCTGGAAGATAGCGTCATAACCGCGTTTCTTGTTGTAATCCTTGATGAAGGCTGTAATGGAATCGATCACAGATTTCTGAGCCTGGATGGCTGCGGTCTCGTAACTCGACTGAAGGGAAGCCATATTGCGCTGAGCCTCGTTCTGCATGCTTGCGATTGTCTGCTGATCCTGTTTGTAGGAAGCTTCTGAGAGGTAGCCGTTGTTCTGCATCTTGTTCTGCATGGAAGAGGCGAAATTCTGGATCTTGCTTTCGTGGCGCTTGGCGGCGCTCTCCATGTTGGTCTGCATGCGGATCATCTCCTCGTTGTAATCCTTTGCAAGATTGTATTTGCTCAAAACCGAATCAAGGTCGACATAACGGTAATTAGGAAGGTCAGCGCTGTTCTGGGCCGTTTTTGCCTTTTTGGCGGCAGTATCTTCTTTACCGTCGGACGAACCGCAGGCTGTGGCGAATAAAGAAAGGACAGCCATTACAACTGCCAGAGAAAAGTGGATTTTTTTCATTTTTATTTGAAATGTTGTTATTCTGTTTTAATTTGATTCTTTTTCTTTCTGTCATTATGCCGGTTTGCAGGGCGGGATGCGTGATGGCCGCCGTGACATCCGGAGGATTTCGCTCCTTTGAAGCGAAACGACAACAAAAGTAACGATAATCCTAATAAAACGACAATAAGAAGGGTTAATTTCACTTTTTTTAATGATTTATCTGAATCCGAGTGCAAATTTAACTAAAAAAATGAGAAAAGAATCTTTTTCTGCGATTATTTTGCTAACTTTGGAGAGTGGAGAGGGAATATCTCCGACAAAACCTAAAAAATTTGACAAAAATCATATTTATGGAAATTAAAGACCTTAAACCGGAGTTAATCTGGAAATGTTTTGATGAGATCACAAAAGTGCCGCGTCCGTCGTGCCATGAAGAACAGATCAGGGAATATCTTCTGAAATTTGCCGAGAAGCATGATGTCAATGTCAAGACTGACAAAATCGGCAATGTCGTTATGACCAAACCCGCCACCCCGGGCCACGAGAATGCACCGACAGTTATTCTTCAGGCCCACATGGATATGGTTTGCGAGAAGAACGGCGATGTGAAACATGACTTCTTTAAGGACCCGATCGAAACCTATATCGACGGCGACTGGGTCAAGGCCCGCGGAACCACTCTCGGCGCCGATAACGGTATCGGAGTCGCTGCTGCTCTTGCCGTGATGATCGACAAGGATCTCGTTCACGGACCTGTCGAGGCTCTCTTCACCATGAACGAGGAGAGCGGCCTCGAAGGCGCCCAGAACGTAGGCAAGGACATGATAACGGGCTCGATGCTGATAAATCTCGATTCCGAAGACGATGGAGAAATCTTTGTAGGATGTGCCGGAGGTATCGACACGATCGCCACATTCCATTATAAGAGAAGCTTCACTCCGGAGAATTTCGAATATATGCGGATTTCCGTGAGCGGCCTTCTCGGAGGTCACAGCGGAGGTGACATTCATCTGGGCCGTGCCAACGCCAACAAGATCATCGCTCGCTTCATCTGGGAATGCTCGCAGCGCTGGGATATCACGGTCTGCTCCTTCGACGGAGGCAACCTGAGAAACGCCATCCCGCGCGAGGCCTGCGCCGTTTTCGGCATCCACAGCGATCACCACGAGGAGCTGATGCGTGCCCTTAACAAATATGCCAATAATATCCGAAGTGAATATGAGGGCGTGGAGCCATCTATGAAACTTGATATCAAGGGCTGCGACCGTCCTGAATTCTGCATGGATTCGGAAACGTCAATCACTCTTATAAGGGCGATTTATTCCGCTCCCCACGGCGTTTACTCCATGAGCCGGGATCTTGAAGGCCTTGTCGAGACATCGACAAATCTTGCAAGCGTGAAGATGGTGGGAGATGACACAGTAGTCATTACCACTGCGCAGCGCTCGTCGGTTGAAAGCCGTAAGATGGATATGGCCGGCCAGGTGGAGGCTCATTTCCAGCTTGCCGGGGCCGATATAGAGCATACAGACGGTTATCCGGGCTGGAAACCGAACCTGAATTCGACGATAATGAAGATTTCGGCCGACGCATACGAGGAGCTCTTCGGAGTGAAACCCGCCATCAAGGCCATTCATGCCGGACTGGAGTGCGGTCTTTTCCTCTCGAAGTATCCTAAACTCGATATGGTAAGCTTCGGTCCTACGATGACCGGCGTGCATTCGCCCGATGAACGTCTCAACATCCCGACGGTAGAGAAATTCTGGAAGCATCTCTGCAGGGTGCTTGAAAAAGTTGCGGCATTATGAAGCTGGGCTTTCTCTCCGCGGCGCTTGTGACCGCCGTTGCCATAGGCGTGGCATGCGGCGGCCACTCGACGAGGAACAAGCCCGACGACAGTCTTAAGGTGAGACAGGATTCCGTGCCTCGGACCGACGAGGCCACAAGATATACCAGACTTACCGACGAAGACTTCAGGATTGTCGCCGAGGAGCTTGACGTGGAGATCGCCGCTATCAAGGCGGTGGTGTCGATAGAGGCGGGTGCGAACATGAAGGGTTTCTGGGCACCGGGGGTTCCTGTGATAAACTTCGACCGCGTGATGTATAACCGTTTCCGTCACAGCGCCAAGGATAAAAGCGGAGCCAAAGGAGAGAAAGTGCCTGCCGGGCTCACCGGATACGCCCTGCAGGAGTGGACCCAGCTTATAAACGCGCGGCGCACGAACGCGCAGGGTGCCAATATGGGAACATTCTGGGGAATGTTCCAGATCGGAGGTTTCAATTATAAGCTTTGCGGCTGCGAGAGCGTCGATGAAATGGTGAGGCTCATGTCTTATTCCGAACTTGAGCAACTCGAGCTTTTCGCCACGTTCATCACCAATGCCGGAATGCTTAATGATTTGAAAAATAAGAACTGGGCGGCTTTCGCCCGCAAGTATAACGGGGCAAGCTATGCCCGCAGAGGCTATCATACAAAGATGGCAAATGCCTATAATAAATTTAAAAAACAATGAAAATCACAGATTTGGAGCCGAAGCTCATTTGGGAATGCTTCGATGAGATTACGAAAGTGCCGCGTCCGACACACCATCTCGAAAAGATGGAGAAATTTCTTGTTGACTGGGCGAAACGTCATGATATAGAGGTTCACACCGACAAGGTGGGAAACGTAATGATGCGCAAGGGTGCCACTCCGGGCCACGAAAACGCGCCTGTTGTCATCCTTCAGGGGCATCAGGATATGGTTGCCGAGAAACGCCCCGGCGTGGAGCATGATTTTCTCAACGATCCGATCAAAACGGTGGTTGACGGAGAATGGGTCCGTGCCGACGGAACGACGCTCGGTGCCGACAACGGTATGGGATGCGCCGCAGCCATGGCAGTGCTCCTCGACAAGAATCTCGAGCATGGCCCGATCGAATGTCTCTTCACGGTTGATGAGGAGCAGGGTCTTATCGGAGCCAACGGCCTTGAGAAGGGATTCGTGACCGGCGATATCCTGCTCAATCTTGATTCGGAGGAAATGGGACAGCTCGTTATCGGCTGTGCAGGAGGTAAGGTCACCATAAGTTCTATTCCTTATTATAAGAAAGAGGCTCCTGCCGAACTCCTGTATTATAAGGTGTCGCTTAGCAATCTCAAAGGAGGTCATTCCGGCATGGAGATCGCTTTAGGAAGAGCGAATGCCAACCAGCAGCTTTGCCGATTCCTTTATGAGGCAAACGCCAGGACTCCGCTCGTGCTCGCCGAGATCGACGGCGGCAACCTCGCCAATGCCATTCCCCGCGACGCACACGCGGTTGTCGGAGTCTCTCCGGCCGACGAAGCTGCCTTCACCGCTTTCGCAGCCGAATTCGACAAACTCATTCATGAGGAATTCCTTTTCGCCGAGGGTAAGGACTTCTCATTCGTGGCAGAAGCAGTGGCTGTCCCTGAGACGGTTATCGACGACCATGCCGCAAGAGACCTCGTCCATGCGGTGTTCGCATGCCCCAACGGAGTCCAGGGAATGTCGCTCGCCATTCCGGGTCTTGTCGAGACCTCATGCAATCTCGCTTCAGTGAAAATGGTAAGCGACGACAGGATCGAGGTCACTGTTCATCAGCGTTCGTCGGTTGATTCCCGCCGCGATGAGATAGCCGACAGAGTGAAGGCTCTCTTCAGCATGATCGGTGCCGATGTAACATTCGACGACTCGTATGTCGGATGGGCTCCCAATCCGGACTCGAAGATCCTCCGGATTGCCGAGGAAAGCTATGAGTCGCTCTTTGGCGCTAAACCGAGGGTAGAGGCTCTTCACGCCGGCCTTGAGACCGGTCTCTTCCTCGAGAAGATGCCCGGCCTTGACATGGTCAGCTTCGGCCCCACTCTGAAGGATATCCATTCGCCCAACGAGAAAGCGAACATCAAGTCGGTGGCTGAATTCTGGAAACTTCTCAGCGAGATCCTTCGCCGTGTCGCAAATTCCTGAAAAGAGGCAATTTCTTGAACTTAGAACTTTGGTCTTTAAAAATATGTTATAACTGAGGAGCGGGCAGACTGCTCCTCGGTTTTTTATTGCAAGTTATCTTTCCGCAAGGGGAATTGCTCTTTTAATATATAATTTTAATACTCTTATATGTTGGGCTATCTTTCCATAGGCGTTTTTATTGACGGCGGTTATTACGCCAAGGTTAATCGCGCGCTCAAGGCGCAGGAGCACTCCATAGTCCGCGTGCGTTCGCTTTTTGATTTCATAAGTTCGACGATAGCGCGCGACGAAGAGGTGCTTATGTCGGATTGCCAGATTACGGAGGCACATTATTTCCGCGGAAGGTTTCGCGTCAAGGAGGCCTACGACAAACATCTGCTCTACAACGAGCGGAAGTTTGAGGATACGCTCATCGAGAACGACGTCATCTTTCATTATAAGCATTTGCGCGAGGTGGAGCGTGACGGTCAGACAGAAGTTGTGGAGAAGGGAATCGATGTCTGGTTCGCTCTCGAGGCATACGAACTCGCCACTTTCCGCAAGTTCGACTATGTGGTGCTTATAACCGGAGACGCCGACCATGAGATGCTTGTAAGGAAGCTGAAGGCGTTGAAGATCAAGACCGTATTGCTGACGTGGAATCTTACCGACGTCGACGCGACCTCTCCCTTACTTCGCGAAGAGGCCGGACAGCACTGGGAACTCTCTCATATCGTCGGGGAGGATCCGGCACTGAAGCGGAAGCTGCTCTATCGCCTCCGGGAGCCGGCCGTTAATATGCTTGGGGATGATTTTTGAATCATTCTTATTGAACGGGCTCTAAAGATTTAACGGGCTCTAAAGAGATAAATAGAAAAATACTTTAAATAAAACACTTAATTTAAATTCAGGTTATGAAGACACTAAAGACATTATGCATGGCGCTTCTTACGATCGCCTTCATTTCATGCTCCCAGTCGGCTCCGACACCGGAGGATGTTGCCCGGAAAATTGACGCCAAAGAGACATTGAGCGAGGCTGATTATACAACCATGATCGACTATTGCGGAGATTATGCGAAAAAGGCTCAGAAGTATTTCGATCTCATCAACGCCCAGCCTAACGACAGCACTGCCGAATATTCAAGAGCGGCTCAGGATCTTGCGGCTCTTGCCTCCGAGAATCCGTACATAGATATGTTCCGAACGGCCATTTATTCGGCAAGCGACAGCGAGATAGGAGAGAAGAATACCGCTAAGGTAAAGGAATTCGAGAAATATCAGGCGTTCCCGTTGCCAGCCGGGTCAGGCCCGAATCTGCAGCAACCCGGAGTGGTAGGCGCGATCGAGGAGATGCCGGCTGATTCGTCGGCAGTGATCGCGGCTGGAATCGGAGAGGCTGTTGATTCGCTGGCAAAAAAATAATACAATTCAAGTTTCGCAAGTTCCAATGAACTTGAAAACTTGAGGTTTAAGGTTTAAGGATTAGGTTTAGAGGTTACCGTCTCACTGAGATAACAGGACAACCGGTATTATCTAAACCTTAAACTCAAACTATAAACCAATTTAAGTTTACTTGCGATATTTAAATAATACAAATTACGGAATTGCGAAATAAAGAAATCCGGAGGCGATGGTTCCTCCGGTTTTTTATGCCAGAAATTGTAGAGCACGATACGGTTCAATACAAAAAATGTTAACAGTCGGTGAGTGAATGATGTAAATTGGTGCGTAATTTGCTTTTTAGGGTGTAAATGAGTAATTTTGCAATCGTTTTTATAAATTATCTCCGGTCGCAGCCGCAACAGATAATTTCATTTTCAAATTTTTGATTGCCGACTTTTATTTTTTCCGGCGTTCGCCAAGAAAGTGCCGGGAGTTGGGGCTGAGACTGTAAATTTTTTTTATTTACCAACTGCTTATGTGTGGAATTGTAGGATATATCGGTTCCGGGAATGTTTATGAGATATTGATCAAGGGTCTTCATCGCCTTGAATACAGAGGCTATGACAGTGCCGGAATCGCGCTTGTATCTCCCTCGGGAAAATTAAATGTTTTCAAGGCTAAGGGCAAGGTGGAGAATCTTGAGAGCTTCTGTGCCGACAAGAATCTCGAGGCAAGTGTCGGAATCGCCCATACCAGATGGGCCACTCACGGCGAGCCGTCGGATGTGAACGCTCATCCCCATTTCAGTGAAGACGGGAATCTGGCGCTGGTTCATAACGGAACTATCGAGAATTATAAGGTGTTGAAGGATGCGCTTATGGAGCACGGCTGTACTTTTCATTCCGAGACCGACACCGAGGTGCTTGTGCAGCTTATTGAATTCATCAAGCTTAAAAACGACTGCGAGCTTGTCGATGCGGTCATGGAGGCGCTGAAGCAGGTGGTAGGCGCATACGCCATCGCCGTGATAGAGAAGAATAACCCCGACACGATAATCGCAGCCCGTCAGAGCAGTCCGCTTGTGATCGGTATCGGCGAGGACGAGACTTTCCTTGCATCCGATGCCACTCCTTTTGTAGAATATACCAAGGATGCAGTTTATCTGAAGGACGGCGAGATCGCGGTGATCAAGAGGGGAGAGCCCTTGAAGCTTTTTAATCTTGACAACAGCGAGAGCAAGATTGATGTCAAGACTCTGGAGATGTCGATATCCCAGCTCGAAAAGGGAGGATATCCCCATTTCATGCTTAAGGAGATTTTCGAGCAGCCGTCCACGTTGCGCGACTGCATCCGCGGGCGTGTCGTGGAAGGAGGAAGAAAAATCAACATCACAGGTGTCAACGACAACAAGGAGCGTTTCCTAAACGCCAAGCGTATCGTGATAGTGGCATGCGGCACGTCATGGCATGCCGGACTGATCGGAAAGTATCTGATACAGAGCATGTGCCGTATCCCTGTGGAGGTTGAGTATGCGAGTGAGTTCCGCTATTCCGATCCTGTGCTCGACAAGGATGACATAGTGATAGCTATTTCGCAGAGCGGCGAAACGGCCGATACCCTCGCTGCCGTGAAGATCGCCAGAAGCATGGGCGCTTTCGTTTTCGGTATCAGCAATGCGGTAGGCTCCTCGATACCGCGCGAGACCGACAGCGGCTGTTACATTCATGTCGGACCCGAGATCGGTGTCGCATCTACCAAGGCGTTCACAGGCCAGGTGATGGTGCTCACACTTCTCTCTCTGGCAGTTGCCCAGCTGAAGGGAACGCTTGAACACGAAAAAATAGCCGAGATCGGAAAACATATCCTTAAGATCCCGACATTGGTTGAGCGCGTGCTCAAACTGAACAACAGGATAGAACGTCTCTCCTTAATATATACGTATGCCCACAACTTCCTCTATCTTGGAAGAGGCTACAGTTATCCGGTTGCCCTCGAGGGAGCCCTGAAGCTCAAGGAGATATCGTATATTCATGCCGAGGGCTATCCTGCGGCAGAGATGAAACACGGTCCCATTGCGCTTATCGACGCCGAGATGCCGTCGGTGATAATCGCTCCGCGCGACCATCTTTACGAGAAGATCGTCAGCAACGTGCAGCAGGTAAAGGCACGCGGGGGAAGCATCATTGCCATCGTCACGGAAGGCGACAGCGTGATCCGTAATATAGCCGATCATGTCCTCGACATCCCTGAGATGCCCGAATGTCTGACGCCGATCATCAGCACGATTCCGTTGCAGCTTCTTTCCTATTATATAGCCATCAATAAAGGGAAGAATGTCGACATGCCTCGAAATCTCGCCAAGTCGGTCACAGTGGAATAATACCGGACTTTTCCCCGGAATGCCCGGGGAAAGGATGCCGGCAAAGCTTTCGATCTTCTGATTTCAGTCAGTAGATAAAACTTGTAAAGTGGAGACATTTTAAAAGAAGCAAAGAAAAATAATGATTTTTTTATCAAAAAAATTTGGAGCGAGATGAAAATTGTTATAACTTTGCAGTCGAATTCGCTAAGCGGGGAGAAATAAGCCCTGTCAAGCGGTAGAAAAGCCTCTTTAGCTCAGTTGGCCAGAGCACGTGATTTGTAATCTCGGGGTCGTTGGTTCGAATCCGACAAGAGGCTCAGAAAAAGGGCGAATACCAGAGTGGCCAAATGGGGCAGACTGTAAATCTGCTGGCTTATGC